>NZ_JBHVWW010000005.1:1490-54997 GCF_042882025.1 Kitasatospora sp. NPDC058243 | reverse complement strand
ACCAGGGCGCTCTTCTAATACGCCACACCTCCAGGCCCCTACCCCAACCACCCCCCCCCCCCCCCCCCTGGCCCCGTGCCCAAACGGCCCTGGTCGCCGGAACCACCCTCCCCGGAGCCACCCATGGACATCGGCCTCGTCCTGCAGACCGACCCGCCCGCCCGCCTGCTCATCGACCGGATGATCCGCGCCGAACAGGCCGGGTTCAGCCACGGCTGGACCTTCGACTCCTGCGTCCTGTGGCAGGAACCGTTCGTCATCTACAGTCGGATCCTCGCCGAGACACGGCAGTTGACCGTCGGACCGATGGTCACCAACCCCTCCACCCGCACCTGGGAGGTCACCGCCTCCCTGTTCGCCACGCTCAACGACATGTACGGCAACCGCACCGTCTGCGGCATCGGCCGCGGCGACTCCGCCATGCGGGTCGCCGGACGCCGCCCCGCCACCCTCGCCCGGCTCTCCCAGGCCATGCACGCCATCAAGGAGCTGGCCGAGGGGCGGACGGTCGAGGTGGACGGCACCGAGATGCACCTGCCGTGGGTCGGCCCCGGCGCCGAACTCCCCATCTGGATGGGCGCGTACGGGCCGAAGGCACTCGCACTGACCGGTCGTCAGGCCGACGGGTTAATCCTCCAGTTGGCCGACCCGTACCTCACCGAGTACATGATCAAGGCGGTGCGGTCCGCCGCGGCCGAGGCCGGCCGGGACCCGGACGCCGTCACCATCTGCGTCGCCGCCCCCGCCTACGTGACCGCCGACGACTCGCCCGCCGCGCTCGCCCACGCCCGGGAGCAGTGCCGCTGGTTCGGTGGGATGGTCGGCAACCACGTGGCCGACCTGGTCAGCCACTACGGCGCGCACTCCGACCTCGTCCCGGAGGCCCTCACCGACTACATCAAGGGGCGCCAGGGCTACGACTACAGCCACCACGGCCGGGCCGGGAACCCCGACACCGCCTTCGTGCCGGACGAGATCGTCGACCGCTTCTGCCTCATCGGCCCGCCGCAGGCCCAACTCGCCCGCCTGGAGCACCTCCGCTCCCTCGGCGTCGACCAGTTCGCCGTCTACGCCATGCACGACGCCGTCGAGGCCACCATCGACGCCTACGGGACCGACGTCATCCCGCATCTGTCCCGCCAACCCCGGACGTAACGCCATTCGCGCAGAGGGGAGTTGCCCATGGCCGGGTCGAACTCTGACCGGCCGCAGGAGAGTTGCCGTCCGACGGCTACACCGACGACGACCTGCGGCCGGTCCCGGTGGCGCGGCGCACCTGGACCACCTGCAACTTCCCGGCGCTCCGGGTCGGCCTCGGTGCTGTACCTCGTGCTGGGCACGGCCTCGGGCGCCCGGTGGGCGGGTGCGACGGGCGGAGGGGGGTGGACGGCTGACAAGTGACAGCAAACGGATAACGGCAAACGGATGACAGCGAACAGATAACAGATAACAGATTTCGAAATCTGTTATCTGTTATCTGTCGCTTGTCCGCTGCCGTTTGCCCGCTGTCATCCGCCGGCCGCTGCCCGGTCGACGGCCGCCAGCACCTTCGCCGTGCCGTCCTCGGCCGCGAGCGTGGCCGCCGCCGCCCGGGCCTGGTCGCGGTAGCGGGGGTCGTCGAGGGCTTGGCGGATGGCGGCGGCGAGGCGTGTGGCGGTGAGGGCGCGCAGCGGTACCGGCCCGGGGGAGACGCCGAGGCGGGTGAGCCGGTCGGACCAGAACGGGGCGTCGAGCTGTGCGGGTACCGGGACGGCTGGCGTGCCGCAGCGCAGGGTGGCGGCGGTCGTGCCGGCTCCGGCGTGGTGGATCACGGCGGCCATGCGGGGGAACAGCCAGTCGTGCGGGGCGTCGCCGATGGTCAGGACGTCCTCCGCCTCGCCGGCGGCGAGGTCGCTCCAGCCCGACTGCAGGACGGCCCGGACCCGGGCGGCGCGGACCGCGGCGACCACCGTCGCGGTGAGCCTGCCGGGGTCGGGGACGACCAGGCTGCCGAAGCCGACGAAGACCGGCGGCGGTCCGGCGGCGAGGAAGTCGAGCAGTCGGGCCGGGGGTCGCCAGCCCGGATCCCGTACCGGCCACCAGTAACCGGCCACGTCCAGCCCCGGGCGCCAGTCGGCGGGTCGCGGGACGACGGCAGGCGAAAACCCGTGCAGGACGGGGTACTTGCGCCTGGCGCGGCCGGCGCCGAGTGGCGGCAGGCCGAGGCGGCGCCGCAGCCCGCGTACGGCGGGGGCGAAGAGCTGGTCGGTCGCGACCTGGACGGCATGCCCCGCGAGCAGGTTGCCCGGGCGGCCGAGTGAGCGGGCGCCGGTGACGGCGGGCGCGAACTCCCGCGTGGGGGAGAGTGGTTGGAGGTGCAGGCCGATGCTGGGAATGCCTGCGGCCTCGGCTGCGACCTGGCCGAGCGGGCTGGTCGTGCTGGTGGTGAGCAGCAGGTCGGTGCCGAGTGCCGTGGCGTCGGCGATGCCGTCGGCGAGCTCAGGCATGAACTTCCGTCCCAGCTGCAGCAGTTGCAGGACGGCTAGCGGTCCGGTGCCGGCCTGGAGCAGGCGCCGCCCCTCGGCGGAGGCGAGTTCGGCGCGCGGGTCGACCGGCAGCGGGCGGAACTCCAGCCCTGCGGTCCGCACCGAGGCGGCGAAAGTGGCGTGGGTCGCGACGGTCACCTGATGGCCGGCCGCCTGAAGGCGGGCGCCGAGCCCGGTGAACGGGGCCACGTCGCCCCGGGATCCGGCGGTGGCGATCAGGATGCGCATGGCCGCAGTATCCCGGCTCGGGCGCCCCGCCGGGAGGGTGCCTCGCCCGGAGCGGCCCGGTCCGGGGTGGCCGGTTCGGGCCGGTGCTCCCGCGGCGCCGGAACCGGGCGGCGGTGGGCGGCGTCCTTCCTGGCAGAGCGGCGGAAACGGGGCCGTCGCGCCGTGGACGGGAGGGACAGATGAGCATCGTCGCGTGGATCGTGCTTGGCCTGCTGGCGGGGGCACTGGCCAAGCTGCTGCTGCCGGGAAAGGACCCGGGCGGCATGATCGTGACAACCCTGATCGGTATCGCCGGTTCCTTCGTCGGCGGTTGGATCGCCTCGCACTTCCTGCACAGGTCGGTGACGGCGCACTTCTTCGACATGGCGACCTGGGTGTCGGCGATCGGCGGCGCCCTGGTGCTGCTGATCATCTACCGGCTGGTGTTCGGCAGCTCCCGACGCTAGCCCGGGCGCCGGGAACCGGCCCCGCGCCGACGCGGACACGGTGTCGCGCAGCCGAGCCGGCCAGGCCCACGGGGCGGCCGGCTCGGCTCAGCGCGTCGCTGCCGACGCCTCCGTGACCCACTCCGGCAGGTCCTCGCGGGCGGCCAGCCAGGCGGTCGGCACCTCGGCGAGGCCGGTACGGGCGGCGACCATCCCGGCGGCGATCGCGCAGGTGGTGTCCATGTCGCCCCAGCCCTCCAGGGCGTGCCAGATCGCCTCGGGCAGTGAGTCCAGGTGCCCGGCGGCGGACCAGAGGGCGAACGGGACGGTGTCCGGGGCGGAGATCATGAACCCGGAGCCGAGCACGTTGGCGGCCTGCCGGACGCTCGTGTGTCCGGGCAGCCGGGCGGCGATCCGCAGACCGGAGCGCACTTCGCTGTCCGGCAGGCGACCGGCCACCTCCGTCAGCAACTCGGCACGGCCGGGCGGGGTTTGGCCCCGGCTGCGGACCGCGAGTGCCGTCGCGAGGGCGACCGCCACCGCGCCTGCGACCGCCTCCGGGTGGAAGTGCGTGGCGAGCGCCTGGAGTTCGGCCTGCCGGGCGACGGCGTCCAGGTCGTCCGCGAACCAGGCGCCCAGTGGGGCGACCCGCATCGCGGCGCCGTTCCCGTACGAGCCCTGACCCTCGAACTGGCGCGAGGTGATGGCGCGCCAGTCCCCGCCGGCGCCGATCTCACGCAGCACCCGGTGCATCGACGGGCCGTACTTGCGCCCGTACTCACGGGCGTACTCCTCGGCGAACTCGCCGGCCAGCGCATCCTGCCGGACCTCGCCCCAGGAGGCCAGGTGGCGGACGAGGACCAGCGCCATCGCGGTGTCGTCGGTCCAGTGCCAGGGCGCCGGGCGGAGCCGGCGGGCGGCCAGCGCGGCGGGTGCCTCGTCGAGCGGGGCCGAGAACCAGCGGTCGCCGAAGGCGTCGCCGAGGGCGAGCCCCTGCAGACTGTCCAGGGCCGGGCGGGCCGGACGGGGCGGAGGGGTTGGACGGGCCGGACGCATGTCGTCCTCCAGGTGAGATCAACCGTGCGCGGCAGTCTGCCGGATGGCCGGGCCCGCGGGCGACCGGGTTTCGCTCCGGTGCCGGCCTGCGCGGCCGTCGGTGCCCGGGTCAGGGGCGCCCGGGGCGTCGGAGGTCCGTCACTTGGCGAGCAGGCCGCCGAGGATGAGCTTCCAGAGGGCCTCGAAACGGTCCTCGATGGTCGGCTCGGACCACGAGGACGCGTACGCCGGGTCGTGGAAGGGGCTGGTGGCGTCGAAGACGGCGCGGGCCGTGGAGAGGATGTGGGCGAGCTTGAACTCCTTCCTCTCCATGCCGTCCTGGACGATCTGGGCGATCTGGGTGACCAGGGTGTCGATGTGCGCCTCGACGATGCCGCTGTTCTCCTTGACCAGCACCATGTAGGTGGCGAACAGCTCCGGGTCGTCCAGCGCCTTCTTCCGCTTGGCCGCGAACAGTGTCACCAGCCAGCGGTGCAGCTGCTCGACGGCCGAGCCGGGCTCGGTCGAGATGAAGGCGAGCTGGTGGTGCGCCTGGTCGAGCCAGCGCTGGGTGACCGCCTCGCGCAGCGCGGCCTTGCTCGGGAAGTGGCGGTAGACGCTGCTGTGGCTGACGCCGAGGATCCGGGCGACGTCCACGACGGTGGCCTTGGCCGGGCCGAACCGCCGGAGGACGTCCTCCGCCGCGATCAGGATCTGCTCGGCGGTGAGTGTGGTGTCCGTGGTCACGGGGAGGTCCGTCCTTAGGGTCGTGCGGTCGAGGGTGGTGCTGCCGTCCCCGGCCGTCGGGCCGGTTCGGGTTGGTCAGTGCTCGCTGTCCAGGTGTGCCATCTGGGCGGCAGCGTAGCGGTCGCCCGCTGCGGAGCCGGCGGGGACGGCCGCCTCGATGGCCGCGAGGTCGGCCGCGGTGAGATTGATGTCCAGCGCGCCCAGCGCTTCGGTGAGGCGGTCGCGGCGGCGGGCGCCGACCAGCGGAACGACGTCCTCCCCGCGCGAGGCGACCCAGGCGATGGCGACCTGGGCGACGCTCGCCCCCTTCGCGGCGGCCACCGCGCGCAGCGCCTCGACGAGCGCGAGGTTGTGGGCCAGGTTGTCGCCCTGGAAGCGCGGGCTGTGGCCACGGAAGTCGGTGCCGGCCAGGGCGCGGCCCTGGTCCCAGTGGCCGCTGAGCAGGCCGCGCGAGAGCACGCCGTAGGCGGTGATTCCGATGCCGAGCTCGCGGGCGGTGGGGAGGATGGCGTCCTCGATCGAGCGGGAGATCAGCGAGTACTCGATCTGCAGGTCGCTGATCGGGTGGACGGCGGCGGCGCGGCGCAGGGTGTCGGCGCCGACCTCCGACAGGCCGATGTGGCGGACGTAGCCGGCCTTCACCAGGTCCGCGATGGCGCCGACGGTCTCCTCGATCGGGACGTTCGGGTCCAGGCGGGCGGGGCGGTAGACGTCGATGTGGTCGGTGCGCAGGCGGCGCAGCGTGTAGGCGAGGGCGGTCTTGGTGGCGGCGGGGCTCGCGTTGTAGCCGAGCCACTGGCCGTCCGGGCCGCGCTGGGCGCCGAACTTCACGCTGATCTGCACGCTCTCGCGGGCGCGGCCGCGCAGGGCCTCGTGGATCAGCAGCTCGTTGTGGCCCATGCCGTAGAAGTCGCCGGTGTCGAGCAGGGTGACCCCGGCGTCGATCGCGGCGTGGATGGTGGCGATGCTCTCGGCCTCGTCGGCCGGGCCGTACATGTCGGACATGCCCATGCAGCCGAGGCCGAGGGTGGAGGTGACCGGTCCGGAGTTGCCGAGGGTGCGCTGTGTGGGGCGGGAGGTCGTGGCCACGGGGACTCCAGGGGTGGGTGCGGCGATGGGTGGGGTGACCCGGAGTCCACTATGGCACGACAGCGAACAGATTTCAAAATCTGTTCGCTGTCGTCTGTTATCTGTTATCTGAAAGCTGTCACCTGTTATCTGTCACCCGCCGACCCGATCGGCCGCCCGGCTGCGGTTCTCGTGCGAGAGGGTGCCTCGTCGGCTGCGGCCTCGCCTGCCGGGGGCTCTGGCGGCGAGGTCGGACCCCAGTCCTCCCGTCCGCCCGGTGCCCGGAGCAGGTAGGCGCGGGCCGGCGGCAGGTTGCGCCACACCGTGCGCTCGCCCAGCCCGTACGTCGCCTCGAACCGCCGCAGCAGTCGCACCACTGCCCGGTGGCGGGCGCTCTGCCGGGGCCCCGAGGACAGGGTGCGAGCCGTCGTCGTGCCGAGGTAGCCGAAGTACGTCAGCTCGCCCCCGGGCAGCAACAGCCGCAGGTAGAGGTCGAGGAGGCGGCGCACCTGGGCCGGCTCGAAGTTGGTGAACGGCAGGCCCGACACGATCACGTCGTACCGCTCGTCCGTCTCGCCGGCCCCGCCCGCTCGGCCCGTCTCGTTGGTCTCGTCCTGGGGCAGTTCCTCCACCCGGCAGGCCGACAGTCGCAGGGCGACGCCCGGGCGTCGTGCGGCCAGCACCGGGTCCTCCCGCAACCGGTCGGCGAAGCGCGGGTTCGCCTCGACGACGTGCAACCGGTCGCCCGGGAGCAGTACTTGGGCCAGCCGGCGGGTCACCACGCCCGTCCCGGCGCCGACTTCCAGCACCGAGATCGGCCGATTCGGGCGGCTCGTGGCCGGAACCGTCAGGGCGTTCACCAGGTCCTCGCCGCTCGGTGCCAGCGCGCCGGTGTCGTGGAAGGTGCGCAGGGCCTCGGCGAGGAACAGCAGGTGGTCCCCGGCGGATCGTGAACTACGCTGCGGGCCAAGAGAGTCGAGGTGGGGGCGGGGGCGGAGCTTTTCGGTGGTCATGCCGTCGACGCTAGGTAGCCTGGCCGCACCCCGAATCGGCCGACGAGCGACGCGTACCCCCGACGAAAGTCGAGGGCACGGGTACCTGGGAGAAGGGGGCGCCCGCCCGCCGCCCGCCCGTAGCATCGAGACGGACGGACGGACGGACGGAGGGACGGACGACGGACGGAGAGAGCGCGGAGGGAGCCCGATGCGAGAGGACGGGAGCGGCCCGATGCGCACAGGCCTGTTGGGCTGGTACGGCCCGGACCGCCGGCTGTGGAGCGACACCCTGCTGCTGCTCGGCATCCTCGCGCTCACCGCCGAGGAGGGCCTCTCCCAGTGGATCCACGCCGACGAGCCGTTGAGGATGCCCCGGACCGTCGTGGCCGCCCTCGCCCCGCTCTCCCTGCTGTTCGCCCGCCGCTACCCGATGACCTCCGCCGTCCTGCCGGTGCTCACCGGCGGCCTGTTCAACCGCGCCTTTCCCGGACTGTTCAGCGTCTACTACCTCGCCTCCCTCGGCCGGACCGGCCCGGCGGTGGCCGGCGGCGCCCTCATCGCAGTGGTGAGCGCGACCCGAGCCGACTCGCTGGTCGGCTGGGCGGGCACCACCGGATCCCAACTCCTCGTCCAGGCGGCGACCTTGTCCGTCGGCCTGTGGTTGCACGGCCGCCGGGTGCTGATCCGCACCCTGCACGAGCAGGTGGACGTGCTGCGCCGGGAGCGCGAACTGCGCGCCGAACGGGCCCGGGCCGCCGAACGGGCCCGGATCGCCCGGGAGATGCACGACGTGCTCGCCCACCGTCTCAGCCTGCTGGTGCTGCACGCCGGGGTGCTGCGCGACCAGGCCCTCGCCGGCACCGTCGCCGCCGACCCGGACCGGCTCACCCACCGCCTCGAACTGCTGCGCACCACCGCCGCACACTCGCTCGACGACCTGCGCGACGTCCTCGGCGCCCTGCGGGCCGACCCGCCGACAGCACCGGCCGCCGAGGAGGTGCCGGCCGTACCGCTCCGGGCGGAGCGCGTCCCGGCGCCCGCGCTGCGCGATCTCACCGAACTCGTCGGCGAGGCCACTTCGGCCGGGCAGCAGGTCGAACTGGCCCTCGCCGGCGACCCGGAGACCATCCCCACCACCCACCGGCTGGCCGTGCACCGTCTGGTCCAGGAGGCGCTGACCAACGCCCGCAAGTACGCGCACGCCGCGCCCGTCACCGTCCGGGTCCGTTACGGCGCCCCGGCCACCACCGTCGAGGTCCGCAACGGCCCGGGGGAGGCGTCGCCGAACGGGCCGGGCACCGGCGGCGGGTACGGTCTGGTGGGGCTCACCGAACGGGTCGACGCGCTCGGCGGCCACCTCGACGCGGGACCGGACGGCGGTGGCGGCTTCCGGCTCTCGGCCCGCCTGCCCGCACCGGAGCGCCCGCCGCAGACCGTGCCAGAACCCGTGCCAGGACCAGTGCCTGGGCCCGTCCCAGGACCGGGGCGCGACCCCGGATCCGGGCCTTCCCCGACCCTTGCTCCCTCCCCGACCCCGACCCCGACCCCGAAGCCGAAGGACGACGCATGATCCGCACGATGGTGGTCGACGACGACGCGCTGGTGCGGCTCGGTCTCGTCGACCTGCTCGCCCAGGACCCGGCCCTCACCGTGGTCGCCGAGGCCACCGACGGACTGCAGGCCGTCGAACTCGCCCGCAGCCAGCGGATCGACGTGGCGCTCATGGACATCCGGATGCCCCGGCTCGACGGCATCGCCGCCACCAGGCGCCTGCGCGAACTGCCCGACGCCCCGCGCGTGATCGCGCTCACCACCTTCGACCTCGACGAGTACGTGTACCAGGCGCTCGCCGCCGGGGCCGACGGCTTCCTGCTCAAGGACACCCCGCCCGCCGAGATCGCGCGGGCCGTCCACGTCGTCGCCGGCGGCCAGGGGATGCTGCACCCGGCGGCCGCGCGGCGCCTGATCGACCGCTACCACCGCACCGGTGCGCCCCGGTCGGTCGCCGCCCGCAACCGGGTCGCCGGGCTGACGCCGCGCGAGACGGACGTGCTGCGCGAACTCGCCGACGGGCTCTCCAACGCGGAGATCGCGGGCGTCCTCGGGATGCGCGAGAGCACCGTGAAGGCGCACGTCAGCCGGATCCTGACCGGGCTGGGCGTCGGCAACCGGGTCCAGGCCGCGCTGCTCGCGCGCGATGCCGGGCTGGTCGAGGACGGCGCCTGAGTCGGAGCCTGCCAGCGGTGCCCTGAGTCGGCGCCCTGCAGTTGGTGCCGGGCGGTGCGGGGCAGTGCAGGGCGGTGCCGTCGTGGCTCGTGTGGTCGCTGGTCCTGCCGATGCCCGACGCCCGGTGGTGCGCACGGTGGCGGGTGGGGCGTCATGTCGTCCGGTGTTCACGCGAGTGTTCCCGGGGCGTCGGACCGGGCTCCCCCTGAGCCGGTCGCGTGCTCCCGGTTCGTACCGCGCGCTGAGCCGTTGTCACCCATCCGGCGTGGAAATCCCGCGCCTTGGCGGTTTGCGCTGCCGAACCCGGGCGGCGGGTCCATGGTGGAGATGGGCGCGATCCGGCGACCGCGCCCGCGCGCCGATCCAGGCCCGCGCGCCGCGCGCCCGCCGCTGTTCTCCGACGGGTGTCCGAGGTTGAGGGCCCGGTCCCGGCACGCTGGGAGCAGGGCCACCTCGCAGGAAGCCGAACGGTTCTTCTAGGCTCACATCTCGGCTTCCCTGCGGCGGTCCGGCCCGTTGCGCCCGCCGTCAGGAAGCCGCCGTCCACGGGGCCCCGGGCGGACCGGGGCCACCGGATCGAGCGAGGAGGACGTAATGCCAAGCACGCCGCCCAGCCGTTCCACCGCACTTGGGCCAGACGGTCCGTTCCGAAGGGCCGGGCACCATCCCGGTCGATCGGCGCGGTCCAGCCGGGCCTGGCAGCCGGGTTGGGGTGGCCGGCCGGTCCGGCCGCTGAATACCGGCAGCGGCCGCGGAGGCGAACGTTGAGTCCCCAGATCGTCGGGTCGCCCGCCGCGCCGAGTGCCGCCGCCCCCGACGGTGACTCCGCCCCCGCGCCCGCCCCTGCCTCGGACCGCGCCCCCGTCGACCTCCCGGCCGCTGCTGACGGTGAGGCCCTCACCGCTACCGCTACCGCTACCACCAGCGCTACCACCACCGCTCATGCCACGGCCACGGCCACGGCCACGGCCACCGTCACAGCCTCGGCCACCGCTGCCGCGCTCCCCGGCCTGCCGCAGGCCCTCAGTACTCGCGCCCGTACGCTGGCCGGGGCCGTCCGGCGCCGGTGCACGGACCTGGCCCGGATCGAGTCACCCAGCGGAGACGTACCCAGACTCGACGCTCTCGCCGAGGAGTTGAGCGCCGGGTTCAGCGCCACGGGTGCCACCGCGCGACGCGAGCCCGGGCCGGCCGGCGACCACCTCGTCCTGGATTGGGAGGGGCAGGACGAGACCCTGCCGCACCTGTTGATCGTCGGCCACCACGACACCGTCTGGCCGGTCGGCACCCTCGCCGACTGGCCGGTCACCGAGCAGGACGGTCTGCTCAGCGGCCCCGGCGTCGTCGACATGAAGGGCGGACTCGCCATCCTGGAAGGCGCGTTCGCCCTGCTCGCCGACCTCGGGCAGCGGCCGCACCGCGCCGTCCGGCTGGTCGTCGTCTCCGACGAGGAGGTCGGCAGCCCGGACGGACGGCGCCTGGTGGAGCGCCAGTTGCGCGGCGCGGCCGCGGTCCTGGGGCTCGAACCTCCGCACCCCGACGGCCGGTTGAAGACGGCCCGGCGCGGCAGCACCCGGGTCCGGCTCACCGTCACCGGGCGTGAGGCCCACGCGGGCAACGACGCCCACGACGGGGTGTCGGCGGTCGACGAACTCGTCGACCAGCTCGTCGTCGTCCGCGGCCTCGCGGGACAGCCGGGGACGGAGCTCAACGCCGGTCGGATCAGCGGGGGTTCGCGGGCCAACGTGGTCGCGGGCCGGGCCGAGGCCGAGCTCGGCCTGCGGTTCTCCACCGCCGAGGCACAGCGCCGTACGCTCGACAACCTGGCTCGGCTCACCGCGCTGCGCCCGGGGGCCAGGGTCCGGACCGAGGTGCTGTCCAGCCGTCCGGCGTGGCCCGAGCGCACCGGCAACCCGCTGCTGCGGCACGTTCGTTCACTCGCGGCGGTGCTCGGGCAGCAGCTGGACGGTGGTCCGGCGGGCGGTGCGGGGGACACCAACCTGCCGGGCTCGCGTGGGCTGCCGACGCTGGACGGCTTCGGCGCGGTCGGTGCCGGTGCGCATGCCCGGCACGAGCACATCCGGCTCGACCAGCTGGCACCCCGGATCGCCCTGCTGGCCGCGCTCCTCGCCGTACCGCTGCCGAGGCTGCGCGACCGCACGGAGGGTTGAGCGGGCCGCCGACGGTCGGGGGCTATCGGCGAGCAGGGAGCAGGGAGCAGAGAGCAGGGAGCAGGGAGCAGAAAACAGAGAACAGAAGACGGGTGACAAGTAACAGCTAACAGATAACAGCTAACAGATAATGAAATCTGTTAGCTGTTATCTGTTTGTCGTCCGCCCGCCGCCCGCCGCCCGCCGCCTGCGCCCACTGCCCACCGCCCGAAACCCCACCCCTCGCCCGCGTCCCTTGCCATCTCTCCGTCTCGCCGCGCAGAATGGTACCGACCGAACGGTCAGTCGGTTGGCGCCGTGGGCGCCGGCGCGGGACACGAGAGGTGATCGTGGTGACAGCAGAGGTGGCCGAGGCGGTCCCCGCGCAGGCGCAGGAGGACCGGTTCGAGGCGGTCGTCGCCGCCGAGCAGCGGATCGAGCCCAGGGACTGGATGCCCGACGCCTACCGGGCCACGTTGATCCGCCAGATCGCCCAGCACGCCCACTCTGAGATCATCGGCATGCAGCCCGAGGGGAACTGGCTCACCCGCGCCCCCTCGCTGCGCCGCAAGGCGATCCTGCTCGCCAAGGCCCAGGACGAGGCCGGCCACGGCCTCTACCTCTACGCCGCCGCCGAGACCCTGGGTGTCGACCGCGCCGAGCTCACCGAGAAGCTGATCTCCGGCCGGCAGAAGTACTCCTCGATCTTCAACTACCCGACCCTCACCTTCGCCGACGTCGGCGTGATCGGCTGGCTGGTCGACGGCGCCGCGATCTGCAACCAGGTCCCGCTCTGCCGCTGCAGCTACGGCCCGTACGCCCGCGCCATGGTGCGGATCTGCAAGGAGGAGTCGTTCCACCAGCGTCAGGGCTATGAGCTGCTGATGACACTGATGCGCGGCACCGAGGCGCAGCGCCGGATGGTCCAGGACGCGGTGGACCGCTGGTGGTGGCCGTCTCTGATGATGTTCGGGCCCCCGGACGCCGACTCGCCGAACACCGCCCGCTCGATGGCCTGGCGGATCAAGCGGCACACCAACGACGAGCTGCGTCAGCGCTTCGTCGACATGACCGTCCCGCAGGCCGAGCACCTGGGCGTCACGCTCCCGGACCCCGAGCTGCGCTGGAACGAGGAACGCGGCGGCTGGGACTTCGGTGAGCCGGACTGGTCCGAGCTGACCAGGGTCATCCACGGCCAGGGCCCGTGTAACACCCAGCGGGTCGAACGCCGCCGGACGGCGCACGAGGACGGTGCCTGGGTCCGTGAGGCGGCCGTCGCCTACGCGGCCAAGCGCCGCGCCGAACAGTCCGCCGAACCCGTGCTGCCCGGAGCCGGACAGCCCACCGGAGCCGGACAGCCCACCGGAGCCGGACAGTCCGCCGAACCCGGGCAGCCCGGGCGTACGGGCGAGCCCACGGAACAGGAGAACGGAAAGTGACCGAGTCCAAGGCCGGCTGGCCGCTGTACGAGGTGTTCGTGCGCCCCCGACGCGGGCTGAACCACGTCCACGTCGGTTCGCTGCACGCGGCCGACGACCGGATGGCCCTGCTCGCCGCCCGCGACCTCTACACCCGCCGCAACGAGGGCGTCAGCCTCTGGGTGGTCCGCTCGGACGCGATCACCGCCTCCACCCCGGACGAGCGCGACCCGTTCTTCGAGCCCAGCGGGGACAAGGTCTACCGCCACCCGACCTTCTACGACATCCCCGAGGATGTCCCGCACATCTGACGGGGGAACCGCCATGCAGGACCACAGCACGCAGGCCGGCGCCGGCGCCGACCCCGACGACCACGTCTACCTCGGCCTCGCCGAAGCCGCGCCCGGCCCCGAGGGCGAGGGCCGCTGGGCGTACGGGACGGGCTTCGCCGACCCGCTGCTCGGCGTGGACACCGCCGTGCCCGCCGGGGTGGACGGCGCGGACCTCGCCGCCTACTGCCTGATGCTCGGCGACGACGCCCTGATCCTCTCCCAGCGCCTGATCGAGTGGTGCACCCGGGCGCCCGAGCTGGAGGAGGAGGTCGCGCTCGCCAACCTGGGCCTCGATCTGCTCGGCCAGGCCCGCCTGCTGCTCACCCGGGCCGGCCAGGCGGACGGCTCCGGCCGCACCGAGGACGACCTGGCGTACTGGCGGGAGGACCACGAGTTCCGCAATGTCCGGTTGGTCGAGGCCCCGAACGGCGACTTCGCCCACTCGGTCGCCCGGCTGCTGCTGTTCGCCACCGCGCGCTGCGCGCTGTACGAGGCGTTGAGCGCGCACCCGGACCCGGTGCTGGCGGCGGTCGCCGCCCGGGGCGTCAAGGAGCTGGCGTACCACCGCGAGTACGCCACCGCCTGGACGCTTCGGCTCGGTGACGGCACGCCGTACTCCTCGGCGCGGATGCAGGCCGGGCTGGACGCGCTCTGGCCGCTGCTGGAGGAACTGTTCACGGCCCACCCGGTGGAGCTGCGGACGGGCGCCGATCCGGCGGCGCTGCGCGAACCGGTGCTGCGCTCGCTCGGCGCCGTGCTCGCCGAGGCCGGGCTGACCGTACCGGACGGGCAGCCGCTGGCCACCGTGCTCGGCCGGGCCGGCCGGGACGGCGTGCACACCGAGGCGCTCGGCCCACTGCTCGCCGAATTCCAGGTGCTGGCCCGCGCGCACCCGGGGGCGACGTGGTGAGCGCGGCGGTGACGGAGCGCGGGACGGCCTGGGAGGTCGCGGCGGCCGTGCCGGACCCGGAGCTGCCCATGCTGACCCTGGCCGACCTGGGCGTGCTGGCCGAGGTGGAGGTGGACGACGGCGCGGTGACCGCCTGGCTGACCCCGACCTACTCGGGCTGCCCCGCCGTGGCCGAGATGGCCGCCGACGTGGACCGGCGGCTGCGCGCGGCCGGGTACCGGGACGTCCGGGTCCGGCTGAGGCTGGATCCGCCGTGGTCGACCGATCTGATCACCGCCGAGGGCCGCCGCAAACTCGCCGAGGCGGGCATCGCCCCGCCGCGGCCGACCTCCGCCGCCGGCGTGGCCGGCGCGGTCCCGCTCGTGCTCGGTCCCACCCGCACCACCGCCCCCACCGCCACTCTGGCCGGCACTGCCGCAGCCGCTGCCGCAGCCGTTCCCGTGCCCTGCCCGCGCTGCGGCGACGTGGACACGGAGGAGCTGTCCCGCTTCGGTTCCACCGCCTGCAAGGCGCTCTGGCGCTGCCGAGCCTGCCGGGAGCCGTTCGAACGCGTCAAGGAGATCTGAATGCCCGCCGCTTCGCACGCCGCCTCCCAGGCCGACGCCGCCGCGCACGCTGACGCCGACGCCCCAGCCGACGCCCCCGCTGAGGCCGCGGTCTCCACGGTGCGCCCCGCCCGCCGCCCGACCTTCCACCGGCTGCGGATCGAGCGGGTCGAACGGCTCTGCGACGACGCCGTGGCGGTGACCTTCGCGGTGCCGGACGGGCTCGCGGCGGACTTCGCCTTCCGGCCGGGGCAGACCCTGACGCTGCGCAAGGTGGTGGACGGCGTCGACGAGCGCCGCTCGTACTCGATCTGCGCCCCCGTCGGCGGGCCGCTGCGGATCGCCGTCCGGGAGGTGCCCGGCGGGCTGTTCTCCCGGTGGCTGGTGCGGGACGCGGGGCCGGGCGAGGAGGTGGACGTGCTGACGCCGTCGGGCCTGTTCACCCCCGACCTCGGCGTTCCGGCTGAGCACGTGCTGCTCGCGGCCGGTTCCGGCATCACCCCGATGCTGTCGATCGCCGCGTCCGTCCTGGCCGCCGACCGCAGCTCCACCGTCACCCTGCTGTACGGCAACCGGCGCAGCGACACCGTGATGTTCGCGGACGAGCTGGCCGACCTGAAGGACCGCTACCTCGGCCGCTTCCAGCTGGTCCACGTCCTGTCCCGGGAGACCCGTGACGCGGAACTGCTCAGCGGGCGGCTGGACCCGGAGCGGGTGCGGGCGCTGCTGGCGGCGCTGGTGGATGTCGGGAGCGTCGGGCACTGGTGGCTGTGCGGCCCGTTCGGGATGGTCGTCGGGGCGAAGGAACTGCTCGCCGGGCTGGGCGTGCCGGGCGAGCGCGTGCACCAGGAACTGTTCCACGCCGAGGACGAGCCGGTGTCCGAGCGCCCGGAGGACCGGGACGGCGCGGCGGGAGCGGCCGACGGCCCGCACAGCGAGGTCACCGTCGTCCTGGACGGGCGCGGCAGCACGCTCTCCCTGCCGTGCGACCGCTCGATCCTGGACGGCGCCCAGCGCTCCCGCCCCGACCTGCCGTTCGCCTGCAAGGGCGGGGTCTGCGGCACCTGCCGCGCGCTGGTCACCGAGGGCGAGGTCGAGATGCGGCGCAACTTCGCGCTGGAGGAGAAGGAGCTGGCTGCCGGCTACGTCCTCACCTGCCAGGCCCGCCCGCTCACCGACCGGGTGACGGTTGACTACGACCGCTGAGCGGTCGGCCGCCGCACCCTTCCTCTCCTGCTTCCCCTCCAGACTGCTTCAGACCACGGCTGGGGCGGGCAGCCTGGCCGGGTCGCCGAGCAGGTGGGCGAGGTCGCTGACGGCGGCGCGGCCGGCCCGGTTGGCGCCGATGGTGCTGGCGGACGGGCCGTAGCCGACCAGGTGGACGCGCGGGTCGGCGGTGGCGCGGGTGCCGGTGAGCGCGATGCCGCCGCCGGGGGAGCGCAGCCCGAGCGGGGCCAGGTGGCCGACCTCCGGGCGGAAGCCGGTGGCCCACACGATCGCGTCCACCGTCAGCTCCTCCTCCCCCCAGGCGACGCCGTGCTCGGTGAGCCGGTCGAACATCGGGCGGCGGTGCAGCGCGCCCAGTTCCTCGGCACGCCGGTAGGCGACCGACGGGCCGAGCCCGGTGACGCTCACCACGCTGCGCACCGGCAGGCCCTGCCGGACCCGTTCCTCGACCTTGGCGACCACCGCGCGCCCGTACTCGGGGGTGAACGGCCCCTCGTGGTAGACGGGCGGGGTCCGGGTGACCCAGACCGTTTCGCCGACCGCCGCCACCTCGGACAGCACCTGGATCGCCGAAGCGCCCCCGCCCACCACCAGGACGCGCCGGCCGGCGAACTCCCCGGGGCCGCGGTAGTCGGCGTAGTGCAGTTGGCGACCGGCGAAGTGGCCCGGGTAGTGGGGCAGGAAGGGGCGGGTCCAGGTGCCGGTGGCGTTGATCAGCGCGCGGGTGGACCAGGTGCCGTGGTCGGTCTCGACCAGCAGCCGGGAGTCCGGGCGGTCCGACTCGGCGCGCACCGCGCGAACCGCGACGGGGCGTACGACCGGGAGCGCGTGCCGGGCCTCGTACGCCGCGAAGTACCCCGGCACGACCTCGCGCGCCGGGGCCTCGGGGTCGGGCGCGGGGAGTTCGGCGTCCGGAAGGTCGTGGAAACCGTGCACGGTGGCCATCCGCAGGGACGGTGAGCGGTGTGCCCAGGCGCCGCCCGGCGCGGGGTTGGCGTCGAGCACGACGAAGCCGCCGTCGGCGTCCGCCGGGTAGGGGGCGAAGCCGCGGCGGCTGAGGTGGTAGGCGGCGGACAGTCCGGCCTGTCCGGCGCCCACCACCAGGACGTCCACCACCTGGATGTCCACTACCGCGATGTCCACTACCAGGGCGTCCGCGTGCCGCTGCCCGCCATTGGTTGCACCGTAAACAGTCACGCCGGTGAAACATCGGGGGTGCGGCGGGTGTTCCCGCCGCGTCTGCGGGTGCTCGCGGTCCCGGGGTGCTTACGGTCCCGGGGTGCTTGCCGTCCCGCCGCGTGGCGCCCCGCGCGGGCGACGGGTCAGCTCGGGCGCCGGGTCAGGCGGCCGGGGAGATCACCGCGGCCGTGCCGTAGGCACAGACCTCGGTGCCGACGTCCGCCGCCTCCGTCACGTCGAAGCGCATCATCAGCACCGCGTTTCCGCCGCGCGCCTTGGTCTGCTCGATCAGCCGCTGCATCGCCTCGTTGCGGCTCTCGACCAGGGTCTTCGTCAGGCCCCGCAGCTCGCCGCCGATCAGCGACTTCAGTCCGGCGCCGATCTGGCTGCCGATGTGGCGGCTGCGCACGGTCAGCCCGAAGACCTCGCCGATCACATGATCGACCCGGAAGCCGGGGATGTCGTTGGTGGTCACGACCAGGACGTCGGCGTTCGGGCCCTGCCCGCCGCCGTACTCGTTGATGTCAGCCATGGGCCCATCCTGCCCTGTCGTACGTCCGAGTGATCGAGGCGGGGCCGGGCGATGGCCGAGAAGGGGTCCAGAAGCTGGTTCAGACCGGTGATCGGGCGGCCGAAAGGCCGTACCGTAGCCCCATGGGCGAGCGAAGCGATCATCCACAGGGGCCGGGCGCGGCGGAGGACTCCGGCGCGCAGGAGATCGAGGCGACGGTGGTGCTGGGCCTGCGGATCACCGACTGGCCGGCGCTGCGCGCCGCCGCGATCAGGGCCGTCGAGGAGCTGGTGTTCGAGGGCATCGACCCGGCCGGCCAGCGCCGTGAGCTGCTGCGCGAGGTCTCCGAGGACGCCAACGCGGCGCTCGGCGCACTGCTGCACCCGGACCGGCTGGTGGCCGCGATCCCCGGGGTCGAGGCGATCGGCGGCACGCTGGAGATCAGCGTCACCGAGGACTTCGCGCCGGACTTCGCCGAGCTGTTCCCGCTGGAGGGCGACGAGGACGAGGACGGCGGCGCCGGCGCGGACTGGACCCTCACCCCGCGCACCGCCTGCCTCCTGCACGCCCAGCTGATCGGACTGGCCGACGCCGCCTACGACGACTTCGACGAGCACGGTGACGACCCGGTCGTCGACGGCGAGGACGCCGACTGGTCGCTCTACGCCCGCCTGCCCCAGCGCACCTGGCGGTTGCACCGGAACTGGCGCCGCGCCATGGCCCGGGCCTTCGACGACCTGGCCGACGACCTCGCGCTCGGTGAATGGCCGCTGCCGCGCTGTCTGGCCGAGGACATCGGGCTGCGGATGGCCCTGGTGGACGCCCGGGCCCTGCTCGGCGCGCAGCCCGAGTCGGTGGCCGACATGATGGGCGACCTGCCGGCCGACCTGTACGACTACGACTGGGACGGCTGCCACGACGAACTGTTCGGCGTCTACGGACCGGACGACGGCGACCCGGAGCTGGGCGCTGAGCAGCGCACCGAAGTGCTGTTGGCGGCCACGCACCCGGAGGGCTGGTTCCTGACGTACGAGGACGCGGAGGCGCGGGACCCGCAGCGCGGCTACCGGCGCTGACCGGCCGCCGGGCTGGTCCGGTTTTCGGGCCGGGTTGGGGTGGTTCGAAAGGCTTTTCGGGCGCCGCGACGGGTCGGCGACTAGGCTGCGGGCATGTCCGATACGTCTGATGTGCGTGCGGGTCCGGCAGGCGGGGACGACCAGGTGTTCACCCGGATCGCGCTCGGCCTGGACGGCGTCCAGGCCGCCCAGCACGGGCGGACGGCCGAGGCGCGGGCCAGCTTCGAGGCGCTCTGGGCGGCGCTCGGCGAGCGGGGCGACGTCTTCCACCGCTGCGTCCTCGCCCACTACCTGGCCGACCTGCAGGACGATCCGCAGGACGAGCTGGAGTGGGACCGGCGGGCGCTGGCCGCCGCCGACTCGCTGACCGCCGAGCGCGCCCAGACCTACGAGTCCGCCCTCCAGGTGCGCGCGTTCTACCCCTCACTGCACCTCAACCTGGCCTCGGACCACCTCAAGCTCGGCGAGCCCGACCTCGCGCGCGAGCAGCTGGAACGCGCCGTGCGCAGCCTGGACGCGCTCCCCGAGGACGTCTACAGCGCGAGCATCCGGTCGGCCGTCGACGAACTGCGGCAGCGGCTGCGCTGAGCGGGGGTGTGCGGGGGTGTGCAGGGGCGGGGGTTGGCAGGGGCAGGGGCGTACGGGCCCCCGGCACCGCGTGATCACCGGGGTGGCGGGGCTGGCATGCTGGACGGGTGACTTCTCCGTTCGACACCCCTGCTCCCGCTTCCGCTTCCGCTTCCGCTCCGGCGCCCGTTTCCGCTGCCGACGGCTCCCCGGCCCCGGCGGACCGTGACGCGCGGCCGCAGTACGTGCTGCCGCTGCTCGTCCGGCTGGAGAAGGCCACGCCGCCCGGGCGGACCGACGCGCTGGAGACCTCGGCCCGGGCGGTGCTCACCCTGCTGTCCGACTCGCGGGTGACCGACGCGGACGGCGAGTGGGCGGAGCGGGTCGAGGCCTGGGAGGACGCCCGGATCCGCAAGGTGGTCCGGCGGGCCCGGGGCGGGGAGTGGCGCCGGGCGGGCGAACTGCCGGGGATCACGGTGAGCGGACGGGAGGCCGAGGTGCGGGTGTTCCCGCCGGTGCCGTTGGACGGCTGGCCGAAGGACCTCGCCAAGCTCCAGGTCTCCGGGACGGACCTGGAGGAGACCGCCGAGGTCGGCGCCCCTGAGCCCGGGTTGCCGGTGCTGTGGCTCAACCCGGAGCTGGAGATGAGCGCGGGCAAGACGATGGCGCAGACCGGCCACGCCGCCCAGCTGGCCTGGTGGCGGCTGGACGAGGCGCAGCGCAAGGAGTGGGCCGAGGCCGGATTCGCGCTCGCGGTGCGGACGGCCCCGGCGGAGACGTGGGAGGCGCTGGTCGCCAGCGGTCTGCCGCTGGTCCGGGACGCGGGCTTCACCGAGATCGCCCCCGGGCTAACTGTTGCACTCGAAGGCGGCACGCGCTACTGCCCCACCCCGCGCCTACGACGCCCGTGAGCGCACCACGCTGAACCCGACACGGCAGGGTAGCGGGTGAGGAGCTTCACCGTGCGCCGTGGTCCGGTTACGTGAGTGAGCGTCCTCACGCCGCAGGAGCTCCGCGTCGCCCCGCCTCGCGGGCCAGGGGCTCACCAACAAGGAGATCGCCGCGCAGCCTCTGATCAGCCCGCGCACCGTCGGACACCATCTGGCCGACGTCTTCCCCGAAATCGGCATCGCTTCGCGCACCGACCTCGCCCGGGTCGACTTCGAGGACGGCCTCAAGCTGACCGGCTGACCGGCACGGCGTCCTGGCCTGCGGTGGCCGGCTCCCGCATGGGGACGTACCGAGGCGGCGGATCGCGGACCGCGCGATCGCCGGGGCGTCCGTCTCCCCGCCGGCTCCGCAGGGTCCGGGAGTTAGGGTTACCTGGTTACAAGATCGAACATGGGGGTGGGGACATGCTGGTCATGGGGGGAAGGCTGCCGGGGAGGGCTGCGGAGCTCCAGGTGCTGGCCGAGGCCGTCGGGGCGGCAGGTGTGGGGCGCGGCAGGGTGATCGTGCTCTCGGGCGAGGCCGGCATCGGCAAGACGACGCTGCTGCGGTACGCCGGTGATCTCGGCCGCGCCGCTGGGATGTGCGTGCTCCGGGCCAACGCCAGTGTGCTGGAGCGTGAGTTCGCCTTCGGTGTCGCACGGCAGCTGCTTCCGGATCTCGACGGGGCCGTACTGAAGGCGAGGGTCGAGGATCCGTTCGAGGCGGTCCAGGCTCTTTTCTCGGGGATCAGGGAGATCGCCTCGGCCGGGCCGGCCCTGCTGGTGGTCGACGACCTGCAATGGGCCGACGCGGCCTCGCTGCGTTTCCTCAACTACGTCGCGACACGGATCGGCACGCTGCCGGTCACGGTGCTGGCCGGGCGCCGCCTGGACGACACGGAGGGCGAGCCGCTGGTCGCCGAACTGACCGCGCGTGCGGACCAGGTGTGGGTGGCGCCCCTGGATGTGGGCGACGTCGCGGAACTGGCCGGACGGGCGTTCGGCCAGGAGGTGGACGACGGTTTCGCTCGGGCCTGCCACGCGGCGGGCGGCGGCAACCCGTTCCTGGTCACCCAGGCGCTGGCCGTGCTCCAGGAACGCGGTGTACGCCCGACGGGGGACGCGATCCCGGACGTGACGAGCGCGACCTCGCAGGCCGTCGTCGACTGCACCGCGTCCCGCCTGCGGACCGTGGACGGCGCCCTGGAACTGGCGCAGGCGCTGACGGTGACCGGGGACCACGGCAGTCTCGAACTGGCCGTCGAGGTGGCCGGGCTGACGACGGACCGGGCGGCGTCGGCGCTGGACGCGCTGCTGCGCGGCCGCATGGTGAAGTACGAGCAGGACGAGATCGTCTTCGTACACTCCATCATCGCCTCGGCGGTGGCCGCCACGCTCAATCCGCTGCGCACCCGTGCCTTGCACGTCACAGCGGCCGAGTTCTGCCACCGGCACTTCCTCAGCACCGAGCGGATCGCCGCCCACCTGCTCCAGGCCGGGCCGCCCCGCGAGGACTGGCAGGTCGACGTGCTGACCGAGGCGGCGGAGGGCAGCCACCGGGTGGGGGCGTTCGAGTCGGCCGCCACGCTGCTGAGGCACGCGCTGAGCGCGCCCCGCCTGCCGGACGGCCGGCGACTGCGCCTGCGGGCCGGGCTCGGCGCCGCCCTGATCGTCGACGACACGGCCGCGGCGCGGGAGACGCTGGCCGAACTGCTGCCGCTGACCAGCGGTGACCTGTACGCCCAGGTGGCCTCCGACCTGCTCCTCGCTACCTTGAACACACAAGGATTCAGCGCGGGAACGACGGTGGTGGGCGCCGTCATCGACACGGTGGCCGGGCACGATCTGGCCGCGGTTCTTCCACTGATCGCCCGCTCGATGGGCGCCGGCTGGCTGTCCGACAGCCCGGTGCGCGCGGTCCTGGACCAGGTGGAGACCGTGGCCAACGCCCATCCGCACGGCCTGGCGATCGTGTGTGCGGCCCGCGCCCAGCTCGCCGGGGAGATCGCCTCGGACGCCGAGGCCGGCGCCGTTCAGGCGGCCAGGGCACTGGACCTCTTCTGGGGCGCGGGGGAACCCGAAGCGGCCGACATGCACATCCAGTACGGAGCGATCCAGGGGCTGCTGACAGCCGAACGCTTCGACGACGTTCTGGCCTGGACGGCCAGGGCGGAGGAGCTGGCGGCTCGCCGGGGCTGGCCGGTCGTGTTGCGGGGCACGGCCTGGGTCCGGTTCATGTGCGCCTTGCTGGCCGGCCACACCGACGACGCGTTGGCCGCGGCCCGGGTCGTCGAGGGGCCCCCTGCCACTCCCGGGAGCGGGAGACCTATCTTCCACGCGGGCGGGTTCGTCGCGGGCGCGCTGCTCGCGGCGGGCCGCCTCGACGAGGCGGAGGAGGCGCTGGGGGCGCTGGCCTCCGGTGAACTCCGCTCGACGGACCAGTTCGTGGTGGCGGGTACGCGTGCGGGTCTGCGACTGGCCCAGAACCGGTGGGAGGAGGCGCTCGCGGACGCCCTCATGTGCGGGCGGCTGCTGCCTGCGCCGGTGGACAACCCGCTGGTCCTCCCCTGGCGGTCCCTCGGAGCGCTCGCCGCACACGGGCTGGGCGACGTGGAGCAGGCCCGCCGACTGGCCGACGACGAGTTGCGGCCGGCCCGCCGGTGGGGCACCCCGCACACGCTGGGCGTCGCGCTGTCCGCGGCCGGGATCGTCCACGGGGACACGGCCCTGCTGCGCGAGGCCGTCGACCTCACCCGGGGCACCCCCGCCCGGTCGGCACTGGTGCGGGCCCTGCTGGCGCTCGACGAGCCGGACGGACTGGCCGAGGCACTGCGGATCGCGGAACAGTACGGGATGGGTCTGTTCGTGCCCGCCCTCCGCGAGGCGCTGCGCGCCCACGGAAGGCGCCCCGGCACCAGGCCGGCGACCGCCCTGACCCGCGGCGAACAGGCCGTCGCCGACCTGGCGGCCCGAGGACTGACGAACGCGGCGATCAGCGGCCGGCTGCATCTGGCGCCGCGCACGGTCGAGCAGCACCTGACGCGCACCTACCGCAAGCTGGGAATCGCCGGGCGCACGGAGCTGGCGTCCGCGCTGCGGACCGCCCAGCGCCGCTGAACACGAAGCCTCCACTGGTCCGTTCCGGAACCCCGGACCGGCCCTACGGCGTCGCGCTCCCGGCGACCTGCGGCGAGAGCCCTTCAGCGACACGCAGCCCGTCGCTGAAGGGCACGGGACGCCCGGTTCCCGGATCGAGGTTGACGATGGCCCGGTGGCCTTCGGCGTGCACCGCCGACCGGTCGGGCGACAGGATCCGGTAGCCGTGCACGCAACTGGTCCTTCCCATGCGCTCGATCCAGAAGTGCACGACCGGCGCACAGACTCCCGTGATCGGCCGATGGAAGGTCGCCCTGACCTCGCGGACGGCCACGAGGACGTCGGGGAAGGCCGAGACCGCCGCGTCGGGAGCCCAGCCAAGCCGCAGCCAGTGTGCGTGGATCGCCCGTTCGACGAGTGCCGCGTAGCGGGAGTTGTGCAGCACCCCCATGGGGTCCAGGTCGTCGAAGTGCACCGAGAGCTGCTCGTAGTGTCCGGGGTCCTTCATTCGGTTCTCCAGGCAGGGACGGTGGATGGCCATCGACAGGTTAGGCGGGGACGGAGCGGCCCGGCACCGTGCGCCGCCTGTCGCCGCCGAATACGCGGTCCGCCGCGCAAAGTACGCGGTATCCCCGGCCCGGTTGACGGTTACCGCAGGTCAGCACGGGGTTCTAGCGTCTTCCCATGTCCAAGATCATCACAGCCGCCATTCCGGCGCACGGCCACACCGGACCGCTGCTCGCCATCACCGCCGACCTGGTCGCGCGCGGCCACGAGGTGGTGTTCCTCGGCGGCGCACGGTACGGCAAGGCCGCCGAGGCGGCGGGCGCGCGGTTCGTCGCGCTGCCCGCCGAGTCCGACTTCGACGACCGCGACCTGGGCGCCGCCTTCCCCGGGCGGGACGGGACCACGCCGGGCCCGGAACGCGTCGCGTTCGACATGAAGAACGTCTTCCTGGACCCGATGCCCGGTCAGTACCGCACCCTGAACAGGCTGCTGTCGGAATTCCCCGCCGTCGCGGTCATCGCCGACTCCGGCTTCGTGGGGGCCCAGGCCCTGGCCATGGCGCTGCCGGCGGACCGGCGGCCGACGGTCGTCAGCATCGGGACCGGCGTCCCGCCGCTGCAGAGCGTGGACACCGCCCCGTTCGGCCTCGGACTGCCGCCGGTTCCGGGCGAGGAGGGACGCGCCCGGAACGCGGCGCTCAACGCCGAGGTGGCCACGCTCATGGAGCCGCTCACGCGCTATGCGGCGGAACTCTTCGCCACGGTGGACGCACCCCTCCCGGACGGCCCCTTCGGCCACGTCCTCGCCACCGTCGCCGACCACTTCCTCCTGCTGACAGTGCCCGGGCTCGAGTACCCGCGCACCGACGCCCCGCCGACCCTGCGTCTCATCGGGGCGCTCCCGGCGCCCGCGGGCGACGAACCCGAACTGCCCGGCTGGTGGGACGACCTGACGCAGGACCGGCCGGTGGTCGTCGTCACCCAGGGCACCGTGGCCAACGACGACCTGGACGAACTGATCGCCCCCACCGTACGGGCCCTGGCCGGCCAGGACGTCCTGGTGATCGCGGCCACCGCCCGCCCGGACGGCCCCCGGATCCTGACCGGCCTGCTCGGCGAACTGCCCGAGAACACCCGCGCAAGCGGCTACGTGCCCTTCGAGCTGCTGCTGCCGCACGCCGACGTCCTGGTCACCAACGGCGGCTACGGCGGGGTGCACACCGCGCTCCGCCACGCCGTCCCCCTGGTCGTGGCAGGCGCATCCGAGGACAAGCCCGAGGTGGCCGCGCGAGTGCAGTGGAGCGGAGCCGGCATCGATCTGCGCACCGGACGCCCGACGGAGACCGCGATCACCGAGGCGGTCACCGCGGTCCTGGGCGACCCCCGCTTCGGGGAGAAGGCCCGTGCCCTGCACGACGAACTCAGCCTGCACCGCCCGCTCGACGTGATCGCCCACCTGGTCGACGGGCTCAACTGAGAGGCACCGCGCACACCGGCGGGGAAGGCCCTCACCGAGCCCGCCGCCGACCGGCCCGCCGTCCTCAGCATCGGCATCTGCCCGTTCGGCGTGCCGAGCCTCGACACCGATTTTTGCAAGGAAAGGAAACCTGTTGAAGACCTATACAGGCGCAGGCAGGGCTGCGGTGGTTGCCGCGGCGGCTGTCGTGGCCATGCTCGCCGTGGTTCCGGACGCCTCGGCCGGCACCGGCTGGGGGAAGCCGATCGAGGCGGTCGCGTCGCCGGGTAAGTGCCTGGACGTGCGGAACGGGAGTCTGGACAACGGCACATCCGTGGAGATCTGGGACTGCACCGGCGGCTGGAACCAGAAGTGGGACGTCGACTTCCCGGACGGCCGGATCAAGGTGTCCGGGACGTCGAAGTGCCTCGACCTGCCCGCAGGCAACAGCTACAACGGTGCAAAGCTTGAGATCTGGGACTGCAACGGGGGATCCAACCAGCAGTGGAACGTGTCGCTGCGCCAGTTCGGCAGGGACAACACGGACTACTGGATGTCGAACCGGAGCGACCAGGGCGAGCGGCGATGCGCCGACAAGACCGACGGCGGGTCATGGAACGGGAACCCCGTCCAGGTGTGGGACTGCGACAACAACAACCTGAACCAGGGCTGGAGGATCCGGTGAAGCCCGCTGTGCTCATGTCCAAGGCCGGGGCCGTCGCCGCCTGCGCCGCGATCGCCACCCTCGGGCTGGGCACCGTGGCCTCCGCCGCTCCGCCGCCCGGCGAATTCCCGGTGGAGGTGCGGCTGTCCGGTACCACCAAGTGCCTCGACATCCCCGGCAACAACCCCTACAACGGCGCCCCGGTCACGCTCTACGACTGCAACGGCACCTCCGCCCAGACCTGGATGCTCTCCTCACTCGACTCGAACTCCACCTCGTTCGCACTCAAGAACTGGGGCAAGTGCCTCGACATCCCCTGGGCCAACAGCTACAACGGCGCGCAGCTGCAGATCGTGGACTGCGGCTACAGCACGGCCCAGCAGTTCTCCAGCCACGCCCTGGGCTCGGCCGACAGCATCCGCAACTCCATCGACGATGCCACCAGGTGTGTCGACGACCCGCGCGGCGGCCTGGACAACGGCAACCGGATCGAGCTCTGGGACTGCAACGGCGGCTGGAACCAGAAGTGGGAGATCCGCCGCCGCTGACGGTCCTCCGTCGTTTCCCTCCCGGCCCCGGCGCGTCTCCTCGCCGCGCCGGGGCCGTGGCATGCAAGAAGCAAGAAGCAAGAAAGGAACACTGGTGAAACGTCACCAGCCCGTAATCCGTCACGGGTGGCACCGACTCGCCACCGTGCTCACCGCGGTCATCGCCATGGCGGGTGTCCTCACCGCCGTCAGCCCGAACCAAGCCTGGGCGAGCGGTGACGACCCGGCCTACAAGTCGCTGAAGAAGGCGAACAATCCGGACTGGATGAAGGACCTCGGCGACGACACCCCGCTCGGCTGGCTGTCCGTGCCCGGCACACACGAGTCGATGTCGATCCGCGGTGGTGACAGCACCTACACGCAGGAGGACTTCGGCGCCAGCGCCAAGACGCTGGCCGCCCAGCTCCAGGCCGGCATCAGGGCGATCGACATCCGGGTGCGGGTGATCGGCGGCGGGTTCACGATCCACCACGGTGTCGTGTACCAGGAGGCGAACTTCGCCGACGCCCTCAAGGTGCTGGGCGACTTCCTGTCGTCCCATCCGAGCGAGACGGTCCTGATGCACTTGCGGGCCGAGTGCGACAACAGCAGCAGTGCCATCACCGACTGCAACGACAAGCCGAAGAGCACGAGTAGCGAGGACCGCGTCAACGTCTTCCGCAAGTACCTGGCCGATGACCCGAACGGAAAGTACTTCTGGGGTCCGTCGGTCAGCGGGAACGGGCAAGCCGATGTGCCGAACCTGGGCGAGGTGCGCGGCAAGGTCGTGCTGGAGCGGTTCCGGAGCGTGGGCGACTTCAGCGGCAAGTACGGTCTCACGGGCGGCAGCTACTTCATCCAGGACGACTACACGGTGCCGTCAGTCCTCGACGGCGACATCATCGAGAAGGTCGAGAAGGTCCGAGGCCAGCTCGATGCCGCCGACAAGGACACCGACCCGAAGCACATCTACCTGAACTACACGAGCGGTTCCAGCGCCTTGGCGTATCCCAAGGCCGTGGCGGACCGGGTGAACGCGAAGGTCCTTTCCCCGCTGGGCGCGACGAGGAACCGAACAGGCGAAGTGCTGATGGACTACCCCGGATACGGGATGATCAACACGATCATCGCCGCGAACCGGCCGTGGAAGGACCCCGCGCAGAAGACCGTCTTCGAGGACGACTTCAACGGCCCCGCCGGAGCCGGGCCCGACTCGAAGAACTGGGGGTACGAAACCGGCGGGAACGGGTGGGGCAACAAGGAGCGCCAGTACTACACGGACAGTACCGACAACGCCCGCCTCGACGGTGACGGCAATCTCGTGATCGAGGCCCGCAAGGACAACACCGGCGGTCTGAACTGTCACTACGGCCCCTGCGAGGTGACCTCCGCCCGTCTCGTGGGTGCGGGGAAGGTCAGCGCGAAGTACGGCCGCATCGAGGTGAAGATCAAGGTCCCGGGGGCGAAGGGCGCCTGGCCGGCGTTCTGGATGCTGGGCGACACCATGCCCCAGGCGGGCTGGCCCGGCGCCGGCGAGATCGACATCATGGAGAACATCGGCAACCAGCCCAACCGCCTCATGGGCACCGTGCACGGCCCCGGCTACAGCGCCTCCGGCGGCATCGGCGGCGAGCTGATGAACGACCAGCCCCTCGGCGACGCCTTCCACACCTACCGGGTGGACTGGGGACCGGACCGCCTCACCTGGTTCTTCGACGGCAAGGCCTACCTCAGCGTCGGGCGGGAGGACCTGCGCGGCTACCCGTGGGTGTTCGACCACCCCTTCTACCCGATCCTCAACCTCGCCGTCGGCGGCGACCTCGGCGGCAGCGTCGACCTGGGCGACTTCCCCGCGCAGATGGCCGTGGACTACGTGAAGATCACCGACCTCGGCGGAGCCAACCCGCAGCGCTCGAACCCGCCGACCACCGGCAAGGGCTGGCGGACCTGGCGGCCGGAGGCCCCGGCCGTGGCGATCCGCAGCACCGCCGACAACACCGTCCTGGACGTGCAGTACGGATCGCACGACAAGGGCGCCAAGGTCGTCACCTGGGACTACACCGACGCCGACAACCAGCGCTGGCAGATGCTGCGCCACGCCTGGGACAACGACTTCATGTACCGCAACATCGGCTCCCAACTCGTCCTGGACAAGGACGGCGGCGGAACCGGGGTCCTGCAATGGGAGTTCACCGACGCCAACAACCAGGACTGGGTCTTCGCCGACGCCCCCGGCGGGGCGAAGGGCGAGGTGCAGATCAAGAACGGCGCGAACAGCGGTTGCCTGACCAACAAGGGGCGCGGCAGCCAGGTCACCACCGAAGCGTGCCGCGGCGGGGACCGCAGCCAGGTCTGGATGCTCGACGACGTCCACCGCGGCGGCGACCTGGGCAAGCCGGTGTGGCAGGACTGGAACATGGAAAGCAAGAGCCTGAACATAGAGAACGCGGCCACCGGCGAGGTCCTCGACGTCCCTGGAGGTTCCACGGAGGCCGGCGCCCAGGTCGTGACCTGGGGGGCCAACGGCGGAGGCAACCAGACCTGGAAGATGTACCGGCGCACCACGGAGAACCGGTTCATGTTCACCAACCTCAACTCCTTCCTGGTGCTGGATAAGAACCGCTCCGGCAATCAGGTCGCCCAGTACGACTTCGGCGGGAACGCGAACCAGGAGTGGATCTTCGAGGACGCCGACACCGGCACCGTCTCCATCCACAACGGCATGGGCAACGGGTGCCTGACCAACGCCGGTCACGGGAGCCAGGTACAGGTCCAGCCGTGCACGAGTGGTGACCGCAACCAGATGTGGCGGCTGAGGGAAGTCCCCTGACCATCAGGCGCTCGTGAGGTCCTTGATCTTTTGTGTGACCAGCTCGGCCTGTAGATCGCGACCGGTGCGGTTCGGGTGCAGGACCCAGGCGCATGGAGATCGCGCCGGGTAGCTGCACGGTGATCGCGGACCACCCGGCATTGCGGGGGCGGGGGACTGCTGAGGTCTGAGGTCTGACGTCCGGGAGCCGACAGCTGGCGTCTGGCGTCTGGCGTTTGACGGCAGACGGATAACAGCGAACAGCTGACAGATTTCGAAATCTGCCAGCTGTTCGCTTGGGGCGACACGTTCGCGCGGCATGGCTTTCTACCGCGGCATCCAGCGAGCTCGGCCCTGGCTTGGCTCACCCGCCACTGGGCCGTGACCGGGCATGGCGGCGTCCCGACGGTTTGGCGACGGAGAGCACGACGTTGGCGACGTACACCGACAGCGCGACGATCGGGATGATCACCAGGTTGTAGCGGGTGAATCCGAGGTGCATGTCCGCGATGGTGCCGGTGGGGTGCTGGTCCACCAGGTGGGCCGCTTCGTGCAGCCGGGCGGTGAGTTCGAAGATCGAGGCGGCGGTGGCGGCCAGGGTGAGCCAGAACTTGACGGCAACCCAGCGGTACCTGAACAGGCGCCAGGGGGTTCCGAGTGCGAGGAGCAGGCCGGTCAGCAGGGAGAGCAGGCTCAGCGGGAGGACCAGCGCGTCGCCGAGGAGCGGCATCGTCCGGTAGGCGCTGCGCAGGGTCTCCGCGCTGTCCGTCAGCAGCCCTGTCGCGCCGAGTGTGAGCAGGCAGAGCATCAGGCCCAGCCAGCTGATCGAGCTGATGATATGCACGACCACCGCGCTCTTGCGGGCAGTCGGTGAGAGGCGGAAGTTCTTGGGCTGCCGGGTGCCCGGATGGGGCGTTGCCACGGAGGACGCGGCGGGGGTGGTCATACGGGGTCCTTCGGGAGACGACGGGGGAGGGGGCCTGCGTCAGGCTCTCGTGGCGAGCGCCGTGGTCGCCGGCCTGTGGCTGCGGCCGGCCACCGGCGTCAGAGCATGATGCGCCCGCCGGCCACGTCGATCGTCTGGCCGGTCAGCCAGGACGACGACTCGGACGCGAGGAAGAGCGCGGCGTGAGCGACATCGGCGGGCACTCCTGCGCGGCCCAGCGGGAACTGCCTGACGATCAGCGGGAGCTTTTCGGCGGGTATGCGCTCCTGCTGGCTCTCCGTCATGATGAGGGATGGGGCGAGGCAGTTGACCCGCACGCCGTGCCGGCCCACCTCCTGCGCGACCTGGCGGGTGAACATCAGCACGCCTGCCTTGGCCGCCGCGTAGGAGGCGGCGGCACCGCCGGGAAGCCGCCCGGCGGTGGACGCCATGGTGATGATCGAGCCGCCGCCGCGCTCGATCATGCCGGGCAGGAAGGTCTGCACGGCCAGGAAGGTGGTGGTCAGGTTCAGGTCGACCACCGAGTGCCAGTGCTCCAGGCTCATCTGCTCGATCGGCACCGGGTCGCCGCCTCCGCCGACGAACGCGCAGAGCACTTCGATCGGACCGACGGACTGCTCTGCCTGTGCACGCAGCCGTACGAGGTCGGCGGGATCGGTGCAGTCGGCAGTCATCGCGACCGCCGTTCCGCCTGCCGCGCGGATCTCGCCGACCGTCAGGTCGACGGCACTCCGGTCGCGGCCGACGACGGCTGCCTTGACACCGTTGGCGGACAGGGCTTTTGCCGTCTCGGCTCCGATGCCCCGGGATCCTCCGGTGACGAGGGCGGCCTTACCTGCGAGATCGGGATAGGTGGGCAGTGGCGTGGTCATCAGTGGGGCTCCGTGGATTCTCGGTTGACGGTCAGTCAGTCGGCTGGCGGGCGGCGTGGCGCCGCCCGTGCCGACCCCAGAAATCCTCGTTGCCGTGCCTGTATGCCGTCGTCGCCCGAGCGGCGGCCGTCGGGATACTCCCGCTGTCGTAGCGTTGCGTTTTGGTAGTACGACGCTGGGCGGAGGCCGAAGTGCCGGGCTCAGACCAGTTGCTGACACAGAACAAGGACGGTGCTCTCCCGGCGGCCGAGCCCTTGGTGCGACCCACGGCTGAAGCGCCAGGCCTGGGTGAGGGCGGCCGGTGATCCGGTACCTGCGCGGGCGTACGGCCGAAGCCTTCCTCCGGAGGACGCCCCGGCGCGGCCGGTGCGGTGAACTGAACCGCGCCGGACGTGGGCCTTCCAACCGGCGCCGTCCCTTGCCTGGAGGCTGTCGACCTTGTCGTCCTTCACCTCGCCCCGTCGGTCGTCCGCGGGAGCGCTCAGCGGCATCCTGTACGTGCTCCTCTTCGTGGCCGGCCTCGTCATCAGCGGCATCACCGCGCCCTCCGGGCCGTTCGCCACCCCGTACTCCAGCGACGACGTGGTGCGCAAGTACCTGCTCGCCGATCCGGCGGCGCTGCACCGCTCGCTTCAGGTGGGAGCCCTGTTCCAACTGCTCTCGGCGCTGGCGCTGCTGGCGTTCGTCCCCTGGCTCACAGAGTTCGTGGGCCGCCACGGCACCCCGGTGCGGGCGGGTGTGGTCCGGGCGGCGGGCAGTGCGTCCGGGGTCCTGCTGGTGCTGTCCGCGAGCGTGGGTTGGGTCCTGTCGCTGTTGGGCACCGCCGCGGACCTGTCGGTGTCCCGTGCCCTCATGGACCTCGCCTTCATCACCGGCGCTGCGCCCGCGATCGGCACGCTCGGCGTGGTCCTGTGGCAGGTGTCGCGCACCGCGCTGGTGAGCCGGGCGCTGCCCGCCTGGGTGGCCTGGTCCGGACTGGCCCTGTCCGCCGCGAGCATGTTGTCCCTGCTCTCGCTGGTCGCCGAGCCGGCCACGCTGCTGATCCCGGCCGGACGTTACGTCGGCTTCCTCTGGTTCGTCGCGGTGAGCCTGACGCTGTGGCGTCGGGACGGCGGCACCCCCTCCACGGGCCGGTCGGGTACTACGGTGGGAGTAGCTGCACCCGCACCCGCGAGCTGATGCCCGGGTGTGGCGCGTCGAACTAGCCTTCCGGCATGAACGAGTTACGCCCGCTGTGGAAGCCGCCGTGGAACCGATCCGGCCGGGCGGGCCTGCCCGTGCTCTCGTCGCTGGCCGTCGCCTGCTTCCAAGTGGCGGGCACGGTCGGTGCAGGACAGCGGCAGCCCGACCGCGTCCAGCTCGACGCCCTCGGCTACGCGCTGCTCCTGCTCGGCCCCGCCGCGCTGCTGCTGCGCCGCCGCCACCCGGCAGCGGTCATGGTCGGCACCACAGCGGTCACCATCGGCTACCTGTTCGCCGGGTACCCGTACGGCCCGGTCTTCGTCAGCCTTGGTGTGGCGTTCTTCGTCGCGGTCCAGTGCGGGCAGCGGCGGGCGGCCTGGGCCTGCGGCGGCGCCTTCTACGTCGGTCAGCTGCTGATGAGCTACGCGATTCCGTACGACTGGCTGCGGGCCAAGAGCTGGCAGGCCAACGCCTGGCAGGAGTTGGGCGTCGCGGCGGTGCTGCTGCTCATCGCGACCGGTGCGGAACTGGCCCGGGTCCGCCGCGAGCAGTTCGCCGCCGCCGGAGCCGCCGCGGAGGAGGCACAGCGGCGCCGCGTCGACGAGGAGCGGCTGCGGATGGCCCGCGAGCTGCACGACATCCTGGCGCACAGCATCTCGTTGATCCACGTCCAGGCCGGGGTGGCGCTCGAACTCATCGACACCCGCCCGGAACAGGCCAGAAGCGCCCTGGCGACGATCAAGGCCGCCAGCAAGGAGGCCCTGGGCGAGGTCCGGCAGGTCCTCGGCACGCTGCGCGGACCGGGGGCCACCGCGCCGCGCACTCCCGCCCCCGGCCTGGACCGGTTGGACGAACTGGTCGACCAGGCCGGCCGGGCAGGCCTGACCGTCAGCGTCCGTTCCGAGGGCATCCCCGGGGAGGCGCCGACCGCCGTCCAGCGGGCCGCCTTCCGGATCGTCCAGGAAGCCCTGACCAATGTGATCCGCCACTCCGCGGCCCGGACGGCCACCGTGCTGCTCTCCCGGACGGCCGACGGCCTCACCGTGCAGATCGACGACCCGGGCCCGGTGGGCGGCGGCGACGCGGGCGGAGCGGGAGCCGGACTGATCGGGATGCGGGAGCGGGTCGCCACCTTCGGGGGCACCCTGGAGGCGGGCCCGTGCGACGCGGGCTTCCGAGTCCGGGCCCGCTTGACGAGAGGTGACTGGTGATCAGGGTGCTGCTGGTGGATGACCAGATGCTGGTCCGGGCCGGGTTCCGGGCGTTGCTCGACGCCCAGCCCGACGTCGAGGTGGTCGGCGAGGCCGGCGACGGCGAGCAGGCCCTGTGCCTCGCCGTCGAGCTGCGTCCCGACGTGGTGCTGATGGACATCCGGATGCCCCGCCTCGACGGTCTGGAGGCCACCCGGCGGATCGGGGCCGACCCGGAGCTCGGCGGGGTGCGGGTGGTCGTACTGACCACCTTCGAGCTCGACGAGTACGTCTTCGAGGCGTTGCGGTCCGGCGCGGCAGGGTTCCTCGTGAAGGACGCCGAGCCGGCCGAACTGCTCCGGGCGGTCCGGGTCGCTGCCGCAGGCGACGCGTTGCTCTCGCCGGGCGTCACCCGGCGCCTGATCGGAGAGTTCGCCGCCCGCTCGAAGGAGCCGCGGGCGGTCGGCCTTGAGATGCTCACCGAACGTGAACGCGAGGTGCTTGCCCTGGTCGGGCTCGGGCTCTCCAACGAGGACATCGCCCGCCGCCTGGTGGTCAGCCCGCTGACCGCCAAGACGCATGTCAGCCGCGCCATGGTCAAGCTCGGTGCCCGCGACCGCGCCCAACTGGTCGTCCTCGCCTACGAATCCGGCCTGGTCCGCCCCGGCTGGCTCGGGTGACAGATGACAGATAACAGATTTCGAAATCTGTTATCTGTCATCTGTTCGCTGTCATCTGTTTTTGTCATCGGTTACCGGCCCGCCGCCCGCCGTCGGGCGCTACTCGCCGGAAGCCTGGTGCCGCCGGATCGCCCGCAGCCCTCCGTAGGCGGCAGCAGCCGTCCAGAGGGCCATGATCAGCAGTCCGGTCCAGTGGCCGTAGTGGATGCCGGCCTCGGTCCGGGTGTGCATCGCGTACAGGCCGGCCCGGTCGGGCAGGAACTGGCCGGCCTCGCGGACGCCGGGGATGGCCGCCAGCCAGGTGGTGCCGAGGAACACCATCGGGCCGAGCAGGCCGAGCGCGGCGCTGAAGTTGCCCAGCATCGTGGTCAGTCCGAGGCAGAGCAGCACCAGCAGCGGGTGGTAGAGCACGCCGGCCACGAAGCTGCGGGCCAGGCCGGGGGTCGACCAGTCCAGTCCGACGGTGGCGTCGACGGCCAGGAACGAGCCCGCCGTCGACGCCAGCCCGAGCAGCAGGCCCAGCCCGGCGCCGAGCGTGAGCTTGGCGCCGTACAGCCGCTCGCGCCGGGGCACGGCGATGAACGAGGTGCTGATCATGCGGGTGTTGAACTCCTGCCCGATCAGCAGGATCCCGAGGCAGGCCACGGCCACGTGCCCGAAGAGCAGCCCGTAGTAGATCCCGTTGGCCGGGTCCGTGCCGGGGGCCACGGTCTTGGGGTCGGAGGCGGCGCTGACGGCCGCGGTGACCCCGACGGTCAGGAGCAGGGCGACCAGCGGGGCGGCCCACTGGGAGGGCAGGGTGGTGAACTTGATCCGTTCGGCGCGCAGGGCGTGGGCCGCGCTCATTGTCATCTTCCCTTCGTTCGCGGTCACTTGGCGCGCCGCAGGGCGAGCAGGCCGCCGTAGGCCGCGGCGCCGGCCCACAGGGCCATGATCAGCAGTCCGGTCCAGTGCCCGTACGAGACCTGCGGGTCGTCGGCGTAGTGCAGTGCGTACTGGCCGGCCCGGTCGGGCAGGAACTGGGCCACCTGCCGCACCCCGGCCACGCCGCCGAGCAGCGGCGAGAGCAGGAAGACGACCGGTACCAGCAGTCCCATGGCGGCGGTGAGGTTGCCGAGCAGCGCGGTCGCCCCGAGGCAGAACACCACCAGCAGCACCGGGTAGAGCACGCCGGCGGTGGCGCTGCGGACGAAGGCGGGGCCGTCCCAGTCGCCGGGGACGGTGGCCGCGTACCCGGCGAAGGCGCCCGCCGTGCCTGCCGCGCCGACGCCGAGGCCGACCAGTGCGCCGAGCGTGAGCTTGGCGCCGTACAGCCGTCCGCGCCGGGGGACGGCGGTCAGCGAGACGTCGATCATGCGGGTGTTGAACTCCTGGCCGATCAGCAGGACCGCGAAGCAGACCAGCGCGGCCTGGCCGAAGTTGAGCCCGTAGAAGACGCCCACGCCGGGGTCGTCGGTGAGGGTGTGCTCCGATCCGCCGAGGGCCGCACCGATCGCCGTGGTGGTGCCCACGGTGAGCGCGAAGGCGAGCAGCGGGGTGATCCAGAGCGAGTGGAGCGTGGTGAGCTTGATCCGCTCGGCGTTGAAGGCGCACAGGTGGTACCGGAGGGTCGAGCCGGGGCTCATGCGGTGGCCTCGGCGCGGTACTCGACGCTGTCGGCGGTCATCCGCATGAACGCCTCCTCCAGCGAGTCCTGTTGGACCGCGATCTCGTACAGCACCACGCCGTGTGCGGCGGCGAGCGCGGCGATCTGCTCGGGTTCGGCGCCGGTCACCTCCCAGGCGCCGTCGTCGGCCTCGGTCACGGTGAGGTTGCCGGCGGCGTCCGACTGCTGGAGCAGGTCGCCGCCGAACAGGGCGGCGAGTTTGGCCGAGTTGACGGCCCGGACGCGGATCCTGGTCCGGCCGTGCTGGTCGATGAACTCGGCGGTGGCGGCGTCCGCGAGCAGCCGGCCGCGGCCGATGACCACCAAGTGGTCGGCGGTGAGCGCCATTTCGGTCATCAGGTGGGACGACACCAGCACCGACCTGCCCTCGGCGGCCAGTTCGCGCAACAGGGTGCGGATCCAGCGGATGCCCTCCGGGTCGAGACCGTTGACCGGTTCGTCCAGCAGTAGCACCGGCGGGTCGCCGAGCAGCGCGGCGGCCACCCCGAGGCGCTGGCGCATGCCGAGGGAGAAGCCGCGGATCCGCCGTCCGGCGGCGTCGGTCAGGCCGACCTGGGCGAGCACCTCGTCCACCCGGCGCGGCGCCAGGCCGTTGCTCGCCGCGAGCCAGCGCAGGTGGCCGGCGGCGGTGCGGCCGCCGTGCAGGGCATGGGCGTCCAGCAGGGCGCCCACCTGCCGCAGCGGCTGGGCGAGTTCGGCGTACCGGTGGCCGCCGACCAGGGCGCTTCCGGCGGTGGGGCGGTCCAGGCCGAGGATCAGGCGCATGGTGGTGCTCTTGCCGGCGCCGTTCGGGCCGAGGAAGCCCGTCACCAGGCCGGGCCGGACCTCGAAGGACAGGTCGTCGACGACGCGCCGGCCGTCGTACTCCTTGGTGAGGCCCTGGATCTCGATCACGGCCGCGCTCCCCTCTCGGTGCTCCGGTGCCGGGTCGTCCGGCTGGTGGTCACATTCGACCGGAGCGGGCTGTACCGGCGGATCCCGCCGGGGTCGGGAGCCGTCTCCCTCCCGGGAGGGACGCGGCGGCAGGCTCGCGGGGGAGCCAGGGCCGGCCGCTGAGCTGGCAGGATGGTGGAATGCCCAGGATCCTCGCGCCGCTGCTGGCCGGCGCCACGTACGCGCGCCTGCTGCACCTGCTGGTCGGGTGGATCTTCGCGGGCGTCGTCCTGATGATCTATCCGGGGACGTACCACAAGGGCCTGGGCGAGATCGTGGTCGCGAGCGCCGCGGTGGACGTCACCCTGCTCGCCCTGGTCGCCCTCGTCCCCGCGACGCGGCGCGCCGAGGGGGTGCAGGCGCGGTTGCTGCTGCTGCCCGACCGCGAGGAGGACATCGCCGCCGAGTCCTCCCGCACCTGGGCGGACCGGCGGCGCACCGCCGGCTGGCTGATCGGGCGGGTCGTGCTCGGCTCGGTGGTCGGGTTCGCGACGGCCTTCGGCCTCACCAGCGGCTACGACCTGCTGACCGGACCGGACTCGTTCTGGTACCTCCCGCTCGCCCCGGTGCTGGTGCTCGGCTACGGCTGGCTGGTGGTGTCCGCCGGTCGTCTCCAACTCGCCATGGCCGTAAGGCTGCTGGGTCCTTCACCGGCGGAGCGGCTGGCGGAGGCGGAGCTGCGGGCCGAACGGCTGCTGGAACGCAACAGGTTGGCCCGCGAGCTGCACGATTCCATCGGCCACGCACTGACGGTGACGGTCCTTCAGGCGGGTGCCGCACGGGAGGTCGGGGACCAGGTGTTCACCGCCAAGGCGCTCGAAGTCATCGAGGAGACCGGCCGCCGGGCCATGGAGGACCTCGAACGCACCCTCGTCCTGCTCCGCGAGACGCCGGAGGGCGCGGCCGGCAGCGGAACGGCCACCGAACAGCCCGGCGTCGACCAGCTGCCCGCACTGTTCGACACCGCCCGGTCGGCCGGGAGCCCGGTCGAGGCGCGGATCGAGGTGTCGGCGGGGGCGCTGCCCGGGGTGCTCTCCCGCGAGTCCTACCGGATCGTCCAGGAGGGTGTCACCAACGCGCTCAAGTACGCGCCCGGCGAGCCGGTCAGTGTCCGGATCGCCGTTCAGGGAGGGCAGTTGGAGCTGCGCTGCGCCAATCGCTCGGCGGTCGGCGGACCCCCGGCGCGCCTGGCGGGCGGTGCGGCGGGCAAGGGCGGCAAGGGCGGCAAGGGGCTGCGCGGCATCCGGGAACGCGCCACGCTGATCGGCGGGGAGGTCACCGCCGGGGTGTCGGGCGACGGGGGCGGGGAGTGGGTGCTCGCCGTCCGGCTGCCCCTACGCTTGGGCTCGTGACGAACGATCCTGTGGGCGACGGACCGGCGAGGGGCTCCGCCGGGATGATCGACATCCTGCTCGCCGACGACGAGGAACTGGTCCGGGCCGGGATGCGGGCCGTCCTGGAGGCGCAGGGGGACCTGCGGGTGGTCGGTGAGGCCGCCGACGGCGCCGACGCGGTGGCGCTGGCCCGCACGCTGCGCCCGCACGTCGTCCTGATGGACGTCCGGATGCCGGTGCTGGACGGCCTGGAGGCGACCCGCGAGCTCCTGCGCCCCGGCGCGCCGGGGGAGCAGCCGCCGAAGATCCTGGTCGTCACCACCTTCGAGAACGACGACTACGTCTACCAGGCGCTGCGCGCGGGCGCCGACGGCTTCCTGCTGAAGCGCTCCCGGGCGGCCGAGATCGCGCACGCGGTACGGCTGGTGGCGGCGGGTGGGTCGCTGCTGTTCCCGGCCGCGATCCGCCGCCTCGCGGCCGGCCACGGCAATCCCGCCGCCCGCGCGACCATGGAGCGGGCGGCGCTGACCGAGCGCGAGGCGCAGGTGCTGCGGCTGGTCGCGCGCGGCCTCAGCAACGGGGAGATCGCCGAGCTGCTGTTCCTCGGCGTGCAGACGGTGAAGACCCACGTCAGCAGTGTGCTGGCGAAGCTCGGGGCGCGGGACCGCACCCAGGCGGTGATCGCCGCGTACGAGTCGGGCTTCGTCGAGCCGTCGGAGTAGCGCACAGCGCGGCGGGCAGGAGTGGCGTACCGGGCCTGAGCAGCGCAGCGGGCAGGAGCTCGGCGGGGACGTGGGCGGCCCGGTGCCGTCGGGGTCAGGCCGGGTAGGCGTGGGTCTGGGTGGCCTTGACGGAGGCCCAGACCTCGGATCCGGGCGCCAGCCCCAGCTCGGCGACGGCGGCCGGGGTGAGGTCGGCGGCCATCGGCAGTTCGCCCGCGAGGTCGGCGCGCACCTGGTCGCCGTGCAGGTCCAGGCCGGTGACCTCGGCCTTCCACACGTTGCGCGCGCTGGACTGGGGCCGTTCGCGGTGCAGGGTCACGGCGGACGGCGGGAAGGCGACGAAGGCCGGGCCGGACAGCTCCTCGGTGGTGGCCAGGACCGTGCCGGCCGTGAGCGTGACCTGGTGGCCCTCGGCCACGCCCTGGTACAGGTTCAGTCCGACCAGGCGCGCGATGTAGTCGGTGCGCGGCCGCCGGGCGACCTCCGCCGGGCTGCCGGACTGCACCTCGTGCCCTCCCTCGATCACCACCAGCCGGTCGGCGAGCACCATCGCGTCCAGCGGGTCGTGCGTCACCAGCACCGCCACGGCCTCGAACTCGGCAAGATGGCGCCGCAGTTGGGCGCGCACGTCGAGCCGGGTGCGGGCGTCCAGGGCGGCCAGTGGCTCGTCCAGCAGCAGCAGCCGGGGGCGGACGGCCAGCGCCCGGGCCAGCGCCACCCGCTGGGCCTGGCCGCCGGAGAGGTTGCCGGGGCGTACGGAGGCGTGGTCGGCCAGGCCCATCCGCTCCAGCCAGGCGGCCGCCTCGGCCCGGGCGGCACGCTTGGGGCGGCCCTGGCAGCGCGGGCCGAAGGCGACGTTGTCGAGCGCGCTGAGGTGCGGGAAGAGCAGGTAGTCCTGGAACACCACGCCGACGGGACGTTCCTCGGCGGGGGTGTGCACGCGCTGCCCGGGCTCCTCCAACAGACGTCCGTCCAGGCGCAGGTGGCCGCCGGTGAGCGGGAGCAGCCCGGCGAGGGCGCGCAGGGCGGTGGACTTGCCGGCGCCGTTCGGGCCGAGCAGCGCGACCACCTCGCCGGGGGCGGCGGTGAGGGCGAGGTCGAGGGTGAACGCGGCGCGCTCCACCCGCAGCCGGGCGTCGAGGGCGGGTGCAGGCGCAGCCGTGGCAGCAGGGGCGGCGGGGGCGGCGGGGTCGGTCGGGGAGGTGCTCATCGGGGCGGCGTCCAGGGGGTCGGGGCAGCGGTGGCCGGGTTCCGGCCCGGGGCTCGCAGGGCCGTCACGGGGTCGACATCCAGCGGTCGCGCAGGCCGACCAGGACCGCGACGGAGACCACCAGCAGGACCAGCGACAGCGCGATCGCCGCCTCGGGGTCCGATTCCATGGCGAGGTAGACGGCCAGTGGCATGGTCTGGGTGCGGCCCGGGAAGTTGCCCGCGAAGGTGATCGTGGCGCCGAACTCGCCGAGCGCCCGGGCCCAGGCGAGGACCGCCCCGGCGGCGATCCCCGGGGCGATCAGCGGCAGGGTCACCCGGCGGAACGCCGTCAGCCGGGAGGCGCCCAGGGTCGCGGCCGCCTCCTCGTAGCGGGGGTCGGCGGCGCGCAGCGCGCCCTCCACGCTGATCACCAGGAACGGCATCGCCACGAACGCCTCGGCGATGACCACCCCGGTCGTGGTGAACGGCAGTGTGATGCCGAAGGCCGAGTCCAGCCAGGAACCGACGATGCCGCGCCGCCCGAGGACCAGCAGCAGTGCCACGCCGCCGACCACCGGCGGCAGCACCAGCGGCAGGGTGACCAGGGCCCGGATCACCCGCCGGCCCGGCAGTTCGGTGCGGGCGAGCAGCCAGGCCAGCGGGACGCCGAGGACCAGCGAGACCGCCGTGGCCGCCGTCGCGCAGATCAGCGACAGGCGCAGGGCGTCCCAGACGGCGGCGCTGGTGAGCTGTTCGGACAGGCCGCTCCAGGGAGCCCGGACGAGTAGGCCGACCAGCGGCAGGATCAGGAACGCCAGTCCGAGCAGCGCCGGGAGCAGCAGCGTGACCGGGACGCGGTGGGTGCGCCGGCGCCGGCGCCGGCGTGGCAGGGCTTTCGCCGTTCCTGCCACGCCGGGCCCGGTGTCGGCGGTGCGTTCGGTGGTGCGCCCGGTGTCGCTGGTGCGCTTGGTGGTGCGGTCGCTCACGGCGCCTGGAAGCCCGCCGCGGTGAGCGCCTGCTTGGCCTCGGGTGACTGGATGTACGCGACGAAGGCGGCGGCGCCGTCCTTGTTCGGGGCCTTGGCCAGGACGGCGATCGGGTAGTCGTTCACGGCCTTGTCGGCCTCGGGGAAGTCCACGCTGTCGATCTTCCCGGCATCCGCCTTCACGTCGGTCTTGTACACGAGCGAGGCGTCGACCTCGCCGAGCTCGACCTTGGTCAGCGCGCCCTTGACGTCCTGCTCCAGGGTGACCGGGGTGAGGTTGACGTTGGCGGCCTTGAGCGCGGTCAGGGCGGCGGCGCCGCACGGCACCTCCTTTGCGCACAGCGCGACCTTCACGCCGGAGGCGGTGAGGTCGTTCAGGCCCGCGACGTGCTTGGGGTTGCCCTTGGGCACGGCGATGGTGAGCGTGTTCTTGACGAAGGTCTTCGGGTCGCCGCTCGCGCCGCCCGCGTCGGTCACGGTCTTCATGGTGGCCGGACTGGCGGCGGCGAACACGTCCGCCGGGGCGCCCGAGTTGATGCTGGTGGCGAGGCTGGAGCTGCCGCCGAAGTTGAACTTGACCTTGGCGCCCGGGTTCGCGGCCTCGAACTTCTTGCCGAGGTCGGTGAACGTCTCCTTGAGCGAGGCGGCGGCGAAGACGGTGATGTCGCCGGTGGCCTTCGGGACGCTGCCGCCACCGGCCGCCGACGAGGCCGAGGAACCCGCCGTCGAAGCGGGCGAGGAGCCGCCGGACTTGCCACCGCCGTCGCTGCCGCAGGCGGTGGCCCCGAGGCTGAGGACGAGGGCCGCCGCGGCGGCGACGGCGAGTCTGCGGGTGGTCGTACGGGTGCTCATCGGGGCTTCCCCTCCAGGGCTCGCGCCGGAAGGGGCGCGGGGTGAGGCCGCAGGTGCGGCCATTACGGTGATCATAGTGCCGCAAATGCGAGTGATAAGTCCTCTGTCGCTTCGCACAGGCGGGGTGTGGCGGGGGTCTCCGCCCGGCTGTGTGAAGGCTCAAACGTGCACGGACGGCGCCGGGGCGGGAGTGCTGCGGGGGTCGGCGTGACGGCCGGTGTGAGGGGCCGTGTGAGGGGGGCGACGTGAGCATGGTGCCGGGGAAATTGCGTCGCGCAGGGGGCGGTCGGGCGGACAGAGTGGGGGCGATTCGTACAGCAGTCCGCACAGCAGCCCGTACACACCGCCCGGGTCGAACGGCCCAGGAGGGGAGGAGGGGTCCGTCCATGTCCACGTTGCGCGTCACCGTCGAGAAGCTGGTCGTCCTGGAGCACTCGAACGCCGACGCACTGGAGCTCGCGCAGGTCGGCCTCTACCGGGCGGTGGTCGCCAAGGGCAGGTACCGGACCGGCGACTACGCCGTCTACATCCCCGAACAGTCGGTCCTCCCGGCGGAGTTGATCGAGGAGCTGGGCCTGACGGGCAAGCTGGCCGGCAGCAGGTCCGACCGGGTGAGGGCCGTCCGGCTGCGCGGTGAGCTGTCCCAGGGCATCGTCTGCCTGCCGACCGTGCTCGCCGGCACCGACCTGGCGGACGCCGCCGGGCGTGGCGAGGACTTCGCCGAGCTGCTCGGAGTCGTCAAGTGGCAGCCCCCGGTGCCGACCTCCATGAACGGCGACGTGCTGAGCGCGCCAGACCTGCTGCCCTGGGTGGACATCGAGAACCTCAAGCGCTACCCCGACGTCTTCGAGCCCGGCGAGCCCGTGGTGCTGACCGAGAAGCTGCACGGCAGTTGCTGCCTGATGACGTACACCGCTGCCACCGGCGAGGTCCAGGTGTCGTCCAAGGGCATCGGGGCGCAGGGGCTCTCACTCGTCGAGGACGAGCGCAACCTGTACTGGCGGGCCGTGCGCGCGTACGACCTCCCCGCCGTGGCGGCCCGACTCGCCGAGCGGCTCGGCGCCGAGCGGGTCGGCGTCTTCGGCGAGGTCTTCGGGGCCGGTGTGCAGGACCTGACGTACGGCGCCTCCGGCCGTGCCGAACTGCCTGGCTACGCCGTGTTCGACGTGTCGGCCTTGGTGGACGGGCAGCTGAGGTGGTACTCCGTCGCCGAACTGCTCGACGGCGAACTGCCGTTGGTGCCCGAACTGTGGCGCGGGCCGTTCGACCCGGAGACGGTGCTGGCCTTCGCCCAGGGCGAGGAGACCGTCTCGGGGCGTGAACTCCACCTGCGCGAAGGCGTGGTGGTCCGGCCGGTGACGGAGCGCTGGAGCCTGGTGGTCGGCGGACGGGCGATCGCCAAGGTGGTCGGTGACGCCTACCTGACGCGCAAGGGCGGCACCGAGTGCGAGTGATCCCCGCCCCGCCCCGCCCCGTCGCGCCCTCCCGTGCGCTCCCGCGCGCTTTCGCTTCTTCGCGCGCGCCTTCGCGCCTTCCGTTACTGATGACTCGTCAGTTACGTTGATGGGTCGCCTGTGGAGAATGGAGTGCCGATGACCACCGCCACCGCCCTCATCCCCGGGCCGGCCGGAAACCCCCTGGTCGGGTCGCTGTTCGATCTCACCCGCCGCCCGCTGCGCACCTACCTCGCCGCCCACCGCGACCACGGGGACGTGGTCCGGTTCCGGGTCGGGCCGCCCGGGCTGCGGGTCGAGTTCTACGGGGTGTTCTCCCCGGAGGGTGTCCAGCAGGTGTTGGGTAGCGAGGCCGCCAACTTCCGCAAGGAGAACGCCTTCTACGACGAGCTGCGAAGCAGCGTCGGCAACGGACTGCTGACCAGCCAGGACGGCGACTACCAGCGCCAGCGCCGGCTGGTCCAGCCGCTGTTCACCCGCCGCCGGGTGGACGGCTACGCGGGCGCCGTCGCCCAGGAGGCGCGGGCGCTCACCGAGCGGTGGAACGCGATCCCGGTCGGGGTCAGGGTCGGGGTCGTGGACGCGGCGGAGGAGATGTCCCGGTTCGCGCTGCGCGCCGTCGCCCGGATCCTGTTCGGCGCGGACGTCGAGGAGGCGGTGGCGGTGGTGGACCGCAGCTTCCCGGTGCTCGGTGAGTACGTCTGGGACCGGGGCTTCGCGGCGATTCGCATCCCGCGCACCTGGCCGACCCCCTCGAACCGGCGCGGCGCCGAGGCCCAACGCGCCCTGTACGCGGTCTGCGACCGGATCATCGCCGAGCGGGCCGCGCGCGGCGACCTGGACGAGGACGCGGACGACCTGCTCACACTGCTCGGACGGGCCCGCGGCGAGGACGGAGAGCAACTCGACCCGGCCGAACTCCGGGACCAGGTGCTGGTGTTCCTGCTCGCCGGGCACGAGACCACGGCCACCTCGCTGGCCTTCGCGCTGCACCTGCTGGCCACGCACCCCGAGCAGCGCAAGCTCGCCCAGCAGGAGGCGGAGACCGTGCTGGCCGGCCGGGAGCCGACCGCGGCGGACCTGGAGTCGCTGCCGTACATCACCCGGGTGCTGAAGGAGTCGATGCGGCTCTACCCGGCGGCGGCTCTGGTCGGGCGGAGGGCGGTCGCCGAGACGGTCATCGACGGGTACGTGATCCCGGCGGGTGCCCAGGTCGTCGTCTCGCCGCTGGTCACCCACCGGCACCCGGCGCACTGGCCGGACCCGGAACGCTTCGAACCCGACCGCTTCCTGCCCGAACAGGAGAAGGAGCGGCACCGCTACGCCTGGTACCCGTTCGGCGGCGGTCCGCGGGCGTGCATCGGGCAGCACTTCGCGATGCTGGAATCGGTGCTGAGCCTGGGCGTGCTGCTGCGGGACTTCGAGATGGAGGCGGTGGACGAGCGGGTGGCGCTCGCCCAGGGCATCACGCTCCGCGCGGCGAGCCCGATGCGGATCCGGGTGACGGCGAGGGGAGCCGCGGGGCTCGCCGGGTAACGGCTGACAGCCTGCAGCATTCAGATTTCATCGGACAGATAACAGAAGATGAAATCTGTTATCTGTCATCTGTTTGTTGTTATCTGTTCGCCGCCTCTCCGGGCATGCGACCGGCCGGCGCCCGCCGGGGTACGGACATGCAGCGGGGGCGCCGCCCCGGCGGGACGGCGCCCCTCATCGGTCCTGCCGGTGCCTCAGCCCCGGCTCTGGAACACGATCTTGGTCCAGCTGGAGCCCGGGCAGTTGCCCCAGACGTCCCAGGCCTGGGATCGGGCGCCGATCCACAGGCCGGTGGTGCTCGTGCCGTTGGCGCAGTAGGTGATGGTGCGCAGCTCGCCCGAGTAGACGTTGCAGTAGCCCTCCCAGCGCCACCCGTAGTCTGCGGTGATGACGCAGTGGTAGGAGGCGGCGGCCACCTCGGGCGAGGCCCCGATGGCGCCGGCGGTGATGGTCTGGTCGGCGGCGGCGACGGTGGGCGCGGCGGCGGCGGCGGGCAGGGCGGTGGTGCCGAGCACGCCGAGGGCGGCTGCGGCGGCCATCCCGAACGTGGCGATCTTCCTGGCGATGCGACCTCGCATGGCGGTTTCTCCTCGCTCAACGGTACAGATCGGGCAGTGCGTCCCCGGCCGTCCGGATCCACGGGGCGAGTGAATTCCGGCTTCCTGTCCGGCTGATGACGTATTGCGCACGAATGACTGCGGACAGTGAGACGACGACCTATGATGTGACCTGTGTCACAGGCTTTTTCGATGGGTCGTGACCTGCCCAACTGGGCTTTCGGAGTGCCGATTTCCGGGGAGAGCGGCATGGCGGAATGCGACGGTCGGTGTGGCGGCGGACGCGGGAGCGGGGGCGGGAAGGACTTCGGTCCGAGGCCCGCCGATCGTCAATCGGCCGATTTCAACCGGGTGTTCACGGAAATGCTGCCGAGGCTCCACCGGGCGGCCGCTTCGCTCACCGGCGGGCTCGCTGCCGGGGACGTGGTGCATGACGCGTATCTGCGGATCGCCCGCAGGCCGGAGCGGTTCCTGAGCCATCCGCAGCCCTACGCCTACGTGTTCACCACGATGGCGAACATCCTGCGCGACCAGTGGCGCCGGGAGCGGCGGAGGGTCGTGCTGCCCGATCCGTCCGAGACGGCCGAGCGGGAGCGGGGCCAGCCGCCGGTCGAGTCGCCGTCGGGCGGGATGGTCGAGCTGCAGGCGCGCTGGGAGGTGCTCCGGCTGCTGGGCTGCCTGACCTCGAAGCAGGCCCGGGTGGTGGTGCTGGTGGATCTCGACGGCTACACCGTCGACGAGGCCGCCGAGCTGCTGGGCCTGCATCGCAGCACGCTGGCCGTCACCCGTCGCCGCGCCCACGGGAAGCTGCGCGCCGTCCTCGCGCGGGAGCGGGAACATGAGCGGGAGGGCGAGCGGGGCGATCGGCCGGGGCCCACCCCCGCAGCGGCGCCCGGCGCGGGGTCCGATGAGGGGCCCGGCGCAGGCCCTGGGGCGGCTCCCGAAGCGGCTCCCGACGCACCGAGCTGACGCTAAGTCAGCTGATGCGCCACCCCGGCCCGTACGCTGAAAATCGTGATCACGTACGAGGACCACCGCCTCCGCGCCCTGGCTGACGACGGCCGCTGGCCCGAACTGCTGACCGCCTACCGGCAGGGCCGGGCGGCAGCCGTGGAGCGCGCCGGGGAGGAGCCCGCGGCGGCGCTGACCGCGCCGCTCGGCCACCTGATCGCCTACTCGGCGCCGCCGGAGCTGTCCGTCCGGCTGTTCGACCGGGATGGCGGCCCGGGGACGGTCGCCGGGGTCGCCGACCATGACGCCGGTCCGCTCTGGGAGGTGCTGGCGACTCGGCATTCCTGGCTGCGGCTGGCTCCGCTGCTCGTCCCGGCCCCGGTGCGCCGACTGGTCGCGCAGACCAGGGTGCTGCTCGGCGAGGACCTCTCGTACGGGGCCGAACCCGACCCGGAGGGCATGCCGCTGCTGCTGGCGCCCTGGGAGACGGCCGGATGGGACGAGGGGGCTCGGGTGCGCCAGTACCTGCCCTGCGGGGGCGCGCGCAGTGCGCTGCTGACCCTGCCGGCCAGCCGGGAGGGTCTGGGCGAGGTGGTGCTGCCCGCGCCGGGTGTACGGCTGGGCGGGCAGCGGGCGACCCGGGCGCTGGCCGCGCTGGCGGACTGGGCGGAGGTGGTCTGCGTCCGGGGCCCGGCGCCGCAGGCGGCCGCCCAACTGGCCCGTAGTTCCCGGGTCACCGGCGGGTACCTGCCGTTCGCGCTGGTCTACCCGGCGCTGGTGCAGGCCGCCGTCGTGGACCGAGGGCGGGGCTCGGCGCACGGACGGCTGGCGCTCTGGCGGGCGCTGGTCGCGATGGCCGGCGCGGAGGGTACGGACGGGCCGGACCGGGCGGAGGTCGACGCGCTGGTGGCCCGGATGCGCTGCTTCATCTGGCACGAGCCGGCCGCCGGGCTGCGCCATCTGCACGTCGCGCTGGAGGACCCGGCCTGTGGCCTGGCCTGGGCGGTGAGCGGCTCCGAGGACCTGTGAGGACCTGAGAGGGCCTGCGAGACTCCGTCAGGACCTGCGAGGACCTGCGAGGTGAGGACCTGCGAGGACCCGTGAGAACCGGTGAGGGCCTGTGGCGAAGGCCCGCCGGACATGCGGAACCCCCGGTCCGGCGCCGTTTCCGGGGGAGGTGGTGGCGCCGGACCGGGGGGGTATGAGGGGGCCGCTCAGGCGGCCGCGGCCGTGCCGCTCCGGACGGGGTCGGCTTCCGGAGCCGCCGGGACGGCCTCGGGGGCCGCGATCGGCCCGCCGTGCGCGTCGACCAGGGTCCGCTCGTCGAACGGCTCCTCGCCGGCCAGCACCCGCTGGGCGCGGTCCGCGTCGAGTTCGCCGGTCCAGTGCCCGATCAGGACGGTGGCGACGGCGTTGCCCGCGAAGTTGGTGAGCGCGCGGGCCTCGGACATGAAGCGGTCGATGCCGACGATCAGGCCGACCCCGTCCACCAGGGCGGGCTTGTGCGACTGCAGTCCGCCGGCCAGGGTGGCCAGCCCGGCGCCGGTGACCCCGGCCGCGCCCTTGCTCGCGATCACCATGAACACCAGCAGCGAGAGCTGCTCGCCGATCGACATCGGCTTGTCCATCGCCTCGGAGATGAAGATCGACGACATGGTGAGGTAGATCGCGGTGCCGTCGAGGTTGAAGCTGTAGCCGGTCGGCACGGCGATGCCGACGACCGGGCGGCTCACGCCGAGGTGCTCCATCTTGGCGATCAGGCGGGGCAGCGCGCTCTCGGAGGAGGAGGTGGAGAGGATCAGCAGGAACTCGCGGCCCAGGTAGCGCAGCAGCGCGAACACGTTGACCCCGGCGACCAGTCGCAGCAGCGCGCCCAGGACGACGACGACGAACAGCACGCAGGTCGCGTAGAAGCCGATCATGATGACCGCGAGGCTCTTCAGCGCGGCCGTGCCGGTCGCTCCGACGACGGCGGCCATCGCCCCGAAGGCGCCGATCGGCGCGACCCACATGATCATCGACATGACCCGGAAGACCAGCCGCTGCACGTGTTCGATCCCGCGCAGCACCGGGGCACCGGCTGGGCCCATCGCCTGGAGGGCGAAGCCGGCGAGCAGTGCGACCAGCAGGGTCTGCAGCACCTTGCCCTCGGTGAGGGCCGAGAACGTGGTGGTGGGGATCATCCCGAGCAGGAAGTCGGTCGTCGACTGGGCGCCGCCGGCGACGGCCTGGGCGTGGCCGGACTTCGCGAGCGCGGCGGTCAGGTGCAGGCCGCCGCCGGGCTCCAGCAGGTTGCCGACGGCCAGACCGATGGCCAGCGCGACGGTCGACATGACGAGGAAGTAGCCGAGGGCGAGGCCGCCGACCTTGCCGACCTTGGCGGCCTTGGTCACCGAGCCGATGCCCAGCACGATGGTGCAGAAGATCACCGGGCTGATCATCATCTTGATCAGGTTGACGAAGCCGGTGCCGACCGGCTTCAACTCCACGGCGAAGCCGGGGGCGGCCAGCCCGACCACGATGCCCGCGACCACGGCGGCGATGACGGAGAGGTAGAGGTAGTGGGTCCGGTCCCTGCGTCTGGATCCCCCCGCCGGTGCGGCTCCAACGATCGACATCTGCGGCTCCTTCGCCGTGCGGTCCTGGCGGCCCCGGGTGGTGGGCCGCTCTGACTATCGGGCCTGGGCGTGACGGAGGTCACGTTTGCGTTCATAGAGTTCACGGCCGGGCGCGACCGGGCGCAGCCGGGCCGTGGGGGTGCGACTGGGCTGCGGGACGTTCGTCGACGGGCAGTCGACAGGCCGCCGACCGGTCGCGGGCCCCTGGGGGACCCCGGGGGCGTGGTGCACACTGGCAGGCATGTCCGTGCGCACCGCCCCCACGCCCCCGCGCCGACGGCTCCCGGCACCCCGCGGGCTGGTCCGCAGCTTGGCCGGGCAGCTCTTCGTCGTTCAGGTGGTCATCGTCGCCGCCGTGGTGGCGGGCGGCGCGGTGCTCGCGTACCTCTTCACCGCCGACCGGGCCGAGGACGCGGCCCGCCGCCAGGTCACCGCCGTCGCCCACGCCGTCGCCGACTCGCCGTCCGTGCGGGCCGCCGTCACCGCGCCGGACCCGACCGCGGTGCTCCAGCCGTACGTCGAGCAGGTGCGGGTGGACACCGGCGTCTCCTTCATCACCGTCATGGACACCGAGGGCGTGCGCTGGACCCACCCGCTGCCCGAGCAGATCGGCAAGCGCTTCCTCGGGCACATCGACTGGGCACTCGCGGGGGAGACCCGCAGCGAGACCTACACCGGCACGCTCGGACCGTCCGTGCGGGTGGTCACGCCGGTGCTGGACGACCGGCACCAGGTGATCGCGCTGGTCAGCGCGGGCCTCACGGTGGAGTCCATCTCCGCGCAGTTGAGCGGCCCGTTGCTCGCCCTGGTCGGGGTGGCGGTGGCCGCGCTCGGGGTCGGCGGCGTGGGCACCTACCTCGCCAACTCCCGGCTGCGGCGGCACACCCACGGCATGGGGCCGGCCGAACTCAGCCACCTCTACGAATACCACCAGGCGACCCTGCGCTCGGTGCGCGAGGGGCTGGTCCTGCTGGACCGCGCGCACCGGGTGGTGCTCTGCAACGACGCAGCCCGCGAACTGCTCGGACTGGAAGGAAACTTGGAGGGTCGTCTGATCGTGGAGCTGGGGCTGCCGCGGGCGCTGGTCGCGGCCGTGCTCGGCGACGAGCCGGTCCGGGACGAGGTGCACCTGACCGCCGAGCGGGTGGTGGTGCTCAACACCTCCACCATCGGCACCGGCCTCGGCCTGGTCGTCACCCTGCGCGACCACACCGAACTCCAGTCGCTCAGCGGAGAGTTGGACTCCGTGCGGGGCTTCACCGAGGCCCTCGGGGCGCAGGCGCACGAGGCGGCCAACCGGCTGCACGCCGTCGTCTCCCTGATCGAACTCGGCCGCCACGAACAGGCGGTGGAGTTCGCCACCGCCGAGCTCGCGCTCGCCCAGCAGCTCACCGACCGGGTGGTCGCGGCGGTCGGCGAACCGGTGCTGGCCGCGTTGCTGCTCGGCAAGGCGGCCCAAGCGGCCGAGCGGGGAGTGGAGTTGACCCTCACCGACGACAGTCGGATCGACGACGGGCTGCTGCCGCCCGGGCTCTCCTCGCGGGACCTGATCGCCGTCCTCGGCAACCTGATCGACAACGCCGTGGACGCCGCCATCGCCGGAGCCGCGCAGAGCACGGTGGCGCCGGAGGTCACCGTCACCGTGCGAATCGACGCGGGTGGTGGCGGTGCGGACGGCGGCGGTTCGGACGATGGTGGTTCGGGCGACGGCGGTTCGGCGGGCGGTGGTGTGGCGGGCGGCGATGTGGCTCCGGGTGGGGGCGGTTGCCTGCTGCTGCGCGTCGCCGACACCGGGGCGGGGATCGACCCGGCCGCCGTCGAGGACGTGTTCCGGCGCGGCTGGAGCACCAAGCAGGACGGGCGCGGGCATGGTCTCGGGCTGGCGCTGGTGGCCCAGGCCGCCCGGCGCAACGGCGGCAGCGTCGCGGTCGGGCGTGACCGGGGTGCGGTGCTCACCGTCCGGCTGCCGCTCGCCGGGCTGCCGGCACGACCCGGTGAGCGGCAACCGGGGCAACCGGGGCGGCCGGAGCGACTTGGCCAGGCAGGGCAACCGGGGCAACCGGGCCGGCGGGAAGGGGCGTCGCGATGACCGAGGCGACCGCCGCTCCGGGGATCTCCGTGCTGGTCGTCGAGGACGACCCCGTGGCCGCCGCCGCGCACACCCTCTACGTCGAGCGCGAACCCGGCTTCCACGCCGCCGGGACGGTGCACAGCTGCGCCGACGCGCTGCGCTTCCTGGACCGCGCCCGCGCTGCCGGGAGGCCCGTCGACCTGACCCTGCTCGACCTCTACCTGCCGGACGGCCACGGCCTCCAGCTCTGCCGCTCGCTGCGCGCCGCCGGCCACACCACCGACGTCATCGCGGTGACCTCGGCCCGCGACCTGGCGATGGTGCGGCAGGCCGTGTCGGCGGGCGTGGTCCAGTACCTGCTGAAACCGTTCAGCGCCGCCGCCCTGCACGATCGCCTGGAGCGCTACGCCCGCTACCGCGACAGCCTCGGGCGCACCGGCGAGGCGACCGGGCAGGACGAGGTCGACCAGGCGTTCGCCCTGCTCCGCACGCCCGAGCGCAGCAGCCTCCCCAAGGGGCTGAGCGCGCCCACCCTGGACACCGTCGCCTCCGTGCTGCGCGAGACGGAGACGGGCCTGTCCGCCGCCGCCGCGGGCGCCGCCGCCGGGGTCTCGCGGATCACCGCGCGCCGCTACCTCGAACACCTCGTCGACACCGGGCGGGCGGTGCGGGAGCCGCAGTACGGGAGCGTGGGGCGGCCGGAGCTCTGCTACCGGTGGAAGGGTGGTGGGGCGGCTCCGGGTCGGCGGGGGTGAGGGCCGTGACCTTTTCGCCGGTCGCTCGTTGGCAGGACCGGGGGCGGTTCACTCACTCGGGTGGTTCTGGGGGCCCCTGGGGTATCCCGCCAGGTCAGGGGCGGTAAAGTTAGGCTTACCTAACTTCTTCTGGGGGTTTGCCTTGTCGCTCGCCGCCGTTCCCGCCCAGGCCCCGGCCTCCGGCGAGGCCATCCTGCGCCGCCAGCGCGTACGCGAGTCCGCCGCCCGTACGTACGCCCGGTCCTTCCCGATCGTCCCGGTACGGGCCCACGGCATGACCGTCGAGGGCGCCGACGGGCGGCGCTACCTGGACTGCCTCTCCGGCGCCGGGACGCTCGCCCTCGGGCACAACCACCCGGTGGTGCTGGAGGCGATCCGCCGCACCCTCGACAGCGGCGCCCCGCTGCACCTGCTCGACCTCGCCACCGCCGAGAAGGACGACTTCACCAGCGCCCTGTTCGAGAGCCTGCCCGCCGACTTCGCCGCCGGCGCCCGGATCCACTTCTGCGGGCCCGCCGGTACCGACGCCGTCGAGGCCGCGCTCAAACTGATGCAGACCGCCACCGGCCGGTCCGGCGCGCTCGCCTTCACCGGCGCCTACCACGGCATGACCGCCGGAGCCCTGGCGCTCACCGGCAACGTCGCCGTCAAGGAACCGCTGCCGAGCGGCGGCGAGGTCGTCCGGCTGCCCTACCCGTACGGCTACCGCTGCCCGTTCGGCGTCGGCGGCGAGGCCGGCGCCGACCTCGCCGCAACCTACGTCGAACGGCTGCTCGACGACCCCTCGGGCGGGGTCGTCCCGCCCGCCGCGATGATCCTGGAAGCCGTCCAGGGCGAGGGCGGCGTCGTCCCCGCGCCCGACGGCTGGCTGCGCGAGATGCGCCGGATCACCGCCGAACGCGGCATCCCGCTGATCGTCGACGAGGTGCAGACCGGCGTCGGGCGCACCGGGGCGATGTGGGCCGTCGAACACAGCGGCATCGTCCCGGACGCCATGGTGCTCTCCAAGGCCATCGGCGGCAGCCTGCCGCTCGCCGTCGTCGTCTACCGGGAGGACTACGACGGCTGGCGCCCCGGCGCCCACACCGGAACCTTCCGCGGCAACACCCTCGCCATGGCCGCCGGCGCCGCCACCCTGCGCCACGTCGCCGCCCACGGACTGGCCGAGCGCGCCGCCGTCGTCGGCGAGCGGATGACCGCCCGGCTGCGCGGGCTCGCCGCCGAACTGCCGGTGATCGGCGACGTGCGCGGGCGCGGCCTGATGCTCGGCGTCGAACTCGTCGACCCCGCCGCCGAACCGGACGCCTGCGGGGCCCGGCCGGCCGACCCGGCGCTCGCCCGCCGGGTCCGGGAGGCCTGCCTGGCGCGCGGGCTGATCGTCGAACTCGGCGGGCGCCACGACGCGGTGCTGCGACTGCTGCCGCCGCTCACCATCACCGACGAGCAGGTCGCTGCGGTGCTCGACCGGCTCGCCGACGCGATCGCGGCCGCGGCGGCCCTCGATTCCGCCGCAGAGGCGAGCCCTGTGGCGAGCCCTGCGGCTCCCGCGGCCCGGGGCGCCGAATGAGCGCGGGGCGAGGGGGCGGTGGCGGTTCAGGGGAAGGCTCGGGAGGAGGTTCGGGCGCCCGATCAGGGGCCGGTGGTGACTCCGGGGCCGCGGGCGGGGCCGGGGCCGGGGGTGGTTCCGGCGCCGCCGCCGGACTGCCCGGCGGGCCCGTCCCGTTGGACGCCCTCGCGGGCGGCGTCGGGGGGGCCGGGGGGTTCTGGGGTGTTCCTGTCCCCCTCCCCCCCCCCCTCCCCCCCCGCCCCCCCCCTCCCTCTCGGGCCCTCTCCCTCTCCCCCTCTCCCCAACCTCTCTTGC
>NZ_JBHVWW010000005.1:0-1480 GCF_042882025.1 Kitasatospora sp. NPDC058243 | reverse complement strand
GACCACGGCATCGCCCTGCGCGGCGGGCCGCTGCCCGCAGGCAGTCCGGCCGAGCTCGGCGCGCTGGTCGCCGACGGCCTGGCCGGCGCCCACGGGCCCGGCGCGCTCGCCCGCCTCACCGAACTCCTCGCCTACGGCGCCGCCGACCCCGCCGACCCGGCCTGCGCCGCCCACCTGCACTGCCCGCCGCTCGCCGTGGCCGCCGCCGCCGACCTCGCGGTCAGTGCCCTCAACCCCTCCCAGGACTCCTGGGACCAGGCCCCCGCCGCCACCGCCCTGGAGACCGCCCTCCTCGCCGAACTCGCCGCCCTGGTCGGCTACGACCCGGCCCGCGCTGCCGGCGTCCTCACCTCCGGCGGCACCGAGTCCAACCTCATGGGCCTGATGCTGGCGCGGGACCAGAAGCTGGACGGCATCGTCGAGTTGGACGGCATCCCGGGCGGCGTCCGGCCGTGCATCGTCGCCTCCGAGGCCGCGCACTTCTCCGTCCAGCGCGCCGCCGCCCTGCTCGGGCTCGGCGAGCGCGCCGTCACCACCGTCCCCGTCGACCGGCAACTCCGGATGGAACCAAAGGAGTTGGAGCGGACCCTGGCCGAGGCCAGCTGGGCCGGACGCACCCCGATCGCCATCGTCGCCACCGCCGGCACCACCGACACCGGCGGCATCGACCCGCTGCACGTCGCCGCCGACCTGGCCGGCCGCTACGGCGCCTGGCTGCACGTCGACGCCGCGTACGGCGGCGGCGCGCTGCTCTCCGACCGGCTCGCCCCGCTCCTCGACGGCATCGACCGCGCCGACTCCGTCTCCCTCGACTGGCACAAACTCGGCTGGCAGCCCGCCGCCGCCGGCGTCTTCCTGGTCCGCCGCACCGAGACCTACGTCTCGCTCGCCCGCCGCGCCGAGTACCTCAACCCCGTCGACGACGAGCAGGCCGGCTACCCCAGCCTGCTCGGCCGCTCGCTGCGCACCACCCGGCGGGCCGACGCCTTCAAGCTCGCCGTCACCTTGCGCACCCTCGGTCGCGACGGGCTCGGCCGACTCGTCGACGCCTGCCACGAACTCGCCCGGTCCGCTGCCGAGGCCGTCCGCGCCGAACCGTCGCTCGAACTCCACGCCGAACCCGCGCTGACCGTCCTGCTGTTCCGCTACCGGCCGCCGGGCCTGACCGACGAGGCCGCCGTCGACGAACTCAACGGCAGCCTGCGCCGGTTGCTGCTGCGCACCGGGCGGGCGGTGGTCGGGCGGACCGAACTTCCGGGCGAGGGGCCCGGCCGGGTGCGGCTCAAGCTCACCCTGCTCAACCCGCACGCCACGGCGGGGGAGGTCCGTGCACTGCTGCGCGACGTGGTGGGCGCCGGGCGGAAGGCCGAGGGGGACCGGGCCGGCTAGTAGGGCTTTGTTAGGTCCTATGGTGGGGGTCGGGGGTTGGTGCGGGTTGGCCGCATATCGAGCAGGCGCCGGTCCAGGTGGCCAGGAGGGC
>NZ_JBHVWW010000004.1:231887-232313 GCF_042882025.1 Kitasatospora sp. NPDC058243 | reverse complement strand
GGCGAGCTCCGGGGCCGGCAGGCGCGGGTGCCGCAGGCCCGTCCGCAGGGCGGCCGGGCGGCGGCGGCCGACGGCGCCCGGGCGGCGCGCGAGGCCCGTCCGACTCGGGACGGCCACGCGGTCCGGACCGGGCGGGAGGGCGAGCGGCCGGACGGCCACGGCCCGCACGGCGGCGCGGAGGAGCACCAGGCCGAGGGCTGTGCCCCGGAGCCCCGCTCGGCTCCGCCGGTCCCCGCGGCGCGTGATCGCGCCGTAGGGTGAGTTGTGTGAATGACCGTTTGGTATGGATCGACTGTGAAATGACCGGCCTCGGAATCCCCCCGAGCCCCCCTCTCCCCGCCCGGCCCACCGTTCACGACCCCCCACCTCCCCCCCCCTCCCACGGCCCTTGCGGCCCCCCCCCCCCCCCCGCAAAAACAACCGCCG
>NZ_JBHVWW010000004.1:195113-231877 GCF_042882025.1 Kitasatospora sp. NPDC058243 | reverse complement strand
GGTGGGCAGAAGAGAGGGGTGGGGGGAAGAACTGTTGGGGGGGGATCGACGGGGAAAGGACCGCCCTCGACTTAAACAGGGACGCCCTGGTCGAGGTCGCGGCACTGGTGACGGACTCCGAGCTCAACATCCTCGGCGAGGGTGTGGACGTCATCATCCGCCCGCCGGCGGAGGCGCTGGCGGGCATGCCCGAGGTGGTGCGCGCGATGCACACCTCCTCCGGCCTGCTGGAGGAGCTGGAGCAGGGTGTGACGCTGGCCGAGGCGGAGGCGCGGGTGCTCGCGTACATCCGCGAGCACGTGCCGGAGGCCGGCCGGACGCCGCTGTGCGGGAACTCGGTGGCCACCGACCGCGGCTTCCTCGCCCGGGACATGCCGGCCCTGGAGAAGCACCTGCACTACCGGATCGTGGACGTCTCCTCGATCAAGGAGCTGGCCCGCCGCTGGTACCCGAAGGCGTACTACAACAGCCCGCAGAAGGGCGGCAACCACCGGGCGCTGGCCGACATCCGCGAGAGCATCGACGAACTGCGGTACTACCGCGAGGCGGTGTTCGTCCCGCAGCCCGGACCGGACACCGACACCGCGCGCGCCATCGCCGAGAAGTACCAGGCCCCGGAGGGCTGACCCGAGGAGCCCCGGGGAGGTGCCCGCGTTCGCCCGGACGAAAGCCTGGCGCGAGCACCCTCTCGGATCCTGTAGAGTTCTTCCTGTCGGAACGGGAACGCGGAAGCGGGAACGGGCCGGACAGATGGTGGGTGTAGCTCAGTTGGTAGAGCACCTGGTTGTGGTCCAGGTGGCCGCGGGTTCAAGTCCCGTCACTCACCCCAGAGCCTGAGGGGCCGATCTCTTCGAGAGATCGGCCCCTCAGGCGTTTTCGCGTTCCCTCAACTCTCCACCGCGGTTCGGGTTTTCCCGGCGCAGGCCTGCCGCCAGAAGCTACCGGCTAGTAACATTCCTGCCATGACCACACCTTCGATCGGCCAGCTGCTCGACTCCACCGTGCCGATGGCGCACACCCTCAAGCTGGAGTACCTGGAGACCACCCCGGACCGCGCCGTGCTGCGGCTGCCCGACCAGCCCGCGTACCACAACCACGTCGGCGGACCGCACGCCGGCGCGATGTTCACCCTCGCCGAGTCCGCCAGCGGCTGCATCGTGCTCGCCGCCTTCGGCGACCAGCTCTCCCGGGCCGTGCCGCTCGCGGTGAACGCCGAGATCGCCTACAAGAAGCTCGCCATGGGCGAGGTCACCGCCACCGCCGTCCTCGGCCGCCCCGCCGCCGAGGTCGTCGCCGAGCTGGACGCCGGCGGCCGCCCGGAGTTCCCGGTCACCGTCGAGATCACCCGCGCCGACGGCGCCGTCACCGGCGTGATGACCGTCACCTGGACCCTGCGCCCCAACTCCTGACCGCGCCACGGCCGGTGGCCCCGGGCAACCCGGCCCGGGGCCACCCGTGCGATGACTGTCCGTGACGGCGGGCGTGACCTCACGACCCGTCCGCTCGTTCTCAACTCACATGCGAGCCAATCACGCGACCAAGCCCCAGGAACCCGCCCCCCGCGGCGTCGGCGCACGGCGCGCGATCGGCCGGTGGCTGCCCCGCGTCCTCGCCGCCGGCGGCGCCCTCCTCGCCCAACTCGGGGGCTTCGGCGCGCAGGCCGCCTGCGCCGACCCGCTGCCGGACCAGACCCGACCCGCCGTCCGCCGCACCCTGGCCGGCGGGCCCGCGCCCGGCCGGCTCGTCCAGGCCGGGCGGCCCGCGTACGACGGTCCGTCGACCGAGCGGTCCGACGACCCCGGGCGCCCGGCGGCCGAGGAGGCCGAGCGCCCCTCCCCCGGGCTCGTCGGGGAACTGGCCGGCGCCGTCCCCGACGCCGGGATCGACGGCGCCACCGGCACGGTCGGCAGCGTCTTCCAGGACCGGATCCGGGCCGGCGGACTCCCCCTGCCCGGGCAACGGGCCGCCGTCCCCGACGCCTTCGCGATCGCCTCCGGCCTGCCCGACACCGTCCCCACCCAGGGCCGCCCCGCCGAGACCCGCGCCTCCCGGGAGGGCGGGCCCGCCGAACTGCCCGCCACCGCACGGCCCGGCGCCACCGGAGTCCGCTCCGCCGCGCCGGCCGCCACCGCCCGCCCGTCCGGGGCGGCCGGCGCGCCCCCGGTCCAGGAGGCCACCGCCCCGGACGGGCGGAGCGCGGCCGGACCCGCCACGAGCCGTGACCGGACGGGCGCCACCACCGCCCTGCCGGTCGGGCCCGGCGCACCCGCCCAGCCGTCCGAAACCCTCGCGCTCGCCGACACCGCCACGGTGACGGCCGTGGGCGACGGTTCCGCCACCGCGACCGCCGTCCTCGCGCCGATCGCCGCCGGGCTGCTGCTGACCGGCGCGGCCATGTGCAAGCACCGCGGCCTGCCGCGCGGGCACTGACCGGACTCACGCTCCTGGCGACGGTTCCAGCGCCGGCCGCGGACGTTCACGCCCGGGGGCAACCCCTCGGGGTGGTCAGCGGAAGACGCCCGGGGGCGGGGCCGGGGAGGGGGCGGCGGTGGCGTCCGTGGCGGGGACGGCCCCGGCGGCGAACGCGGTGAGGGCGGAGCCGTGTTCGACCCGGCCGAGGGCGGCGTCGGAGGCGACGCGGCGGGTGAGGTCGGCGATCGGGAGGGGTGCGTGGGCGCCGGCGAGGACGAGGTTGCCGAAGCGCTTGCCGCGCAGGACGGCGGGGTCGGCGACCAGGCACAGTTCGGGGAAGACCGCGCCGAGGGTGGCGATCTGGGAGCGGGCGAAGGGCAGCGCCGAGCCGTCGGCGATGTTGGCCGCGTACCAGCCGCCGGGGGCGAGGGCGCGGGCGGCGAGGGCGGTGAACTCGACGGTGGTGCAGTGGGCCGGGGTGCGGGCGCCGGAGAAGACGTCGGTGATGACCAGGTCGACGCTGCCCTCGGGGGTGCGTTCGAGCACGCTGCGGGCGTCGGCACCGCGCACCTTGATCTGCCAGCCGCGCTCCAACGGCAGCTCGGTGCGGACGAGTTCGGTGAGCGCGGTGTCGATCTCGGCGACCTGCTGGCGGGAGCGGGGCCGGGTGGCCGCGACGTAACGGGCCAGGGTGAGGGCGCCGCCGCCGAGGTGCAGCACGGTGAGCGGGCGGCCGGACGGGGCGACCAGGTCGATCAGGTGGCCGAGCCGGCGCTGGTACTCGAAACCGAGGTGGGTGGGGTCGGTGAGGTCGACCATGGACTGCGGGGCGCCGTCGATCAGCAGCGACCAGGCCGCGGGGCGGTCCCGGTCGGGGCGCAGTTCGGCGAGGCCGGAGCCGACCGGGCGGGTGAGCGGGCCCTGGGCGTGGGTGCGGCCGCCGGGGCCGGTGACGTCCGGCCCGGTGTCGCGCTCGGTGCCGCGGCCCTCGCCCCGGGCTGCTCTGCTGCTTCGTCCCATGACCGCCATTATCGCCGCCGGGCGGGGCGGCCTCGCTGGTCAGGGAGGTCCGGGAGGTCCGGGGGCATGCCAGGTGGATCCGGCCGGAGGGGCGGGCCAGGCTCGCGGGCCCGGCGGGATCCGCACGGCACGCCCGCTAGAACGGGCCGAGGCCGCCTGCGGTGAGCGTGCAGGCGGCCTCGCAGAGGGCGGAGCGGAGCACCCAGGCGTCGGTGGGGCGGGCGGCGCAGGCGGCGCCGGAGGGGGGCATCACCCACCGCGGGTCGGTGGCGGTCGGCAGCAGGGCGCCGGCGGTACAGGAACTGCCTGGCAGGTGCCAGGTCTCGCTGGTGCCGACGGGGACGAGGAAGGTGACGGTGCTGCCGTTGCGGCTCTGCAGGACGGCCCCGCAGGCCCTGCGCAGCCGCAGGATGTCCACCGCCTCCAAGCCGTGCCGCAGGGCGACCGTCACGGTGTCGCAGCTGGTGACGAGGGTGTCCTGGTCCGGTCCGGGGCCGAGGCGGTGGCCGGGGTGCCGGCCGCCGCGGGGGGCGCGTCCGCCTTCGACCGGGCCCCGGCCGGGGATCCGGTCGTCGGCCGGGTCGGGGAGCAGGGCGGGGGCGGCGCCGGCGAGCACGCCGCCGGCGGCCGGTCGGTACTGCGACAGTCCGGTGGCCATCATGGGCCCTCCTGTACCTCGTCGGGTCAAAAGCGCCGCCGCCCGGGAGGTGGGGGCCGCGGGGACGGACGGCAGGCCGGGGCGACGGCCTGGGCTTCCACGTATCAGGACAACGCGGCGGACACCTCACAGGCCACGGGGCGCCTTACAGCAAGGCATGGCATTTCATGGCGGATAACCCGCAACCACGCCCGCTTTATACCGAATTGGGGGCACATCTCCCATAAACCGGCTGTGGTCGACCGGTCACGCCCGGTACTGTCGGTGGCGGGTCACGACGACCCCACCGGCCACACCGGGCCGTTCCCGCACCGTCGCGCACCACCGTGCCGACACCCGGACCGTACCCGCACTTCGCCCCCGCACCCGACACCCGCGCACCTCCGGCGCCGCCGGCCGCGCGCCCGCACCACCACCCTCCGCACGACCACGGAGCGCACCATGGCAGCCACCCCACCGGCCGAGCCGAACCGCCCGTCACCCAACGCCGTGATGCGCGCACTGCGCGGCAACCGCTCACCCGGCGAGTTCGCCATGGCCGTGCGCCGGGCGGCCCGGGAGATCGGGGAGCACGTGTCCTGCGACGCCCGCTACGTCGGACGGGTCGAATCCGGCGAGATCCGCTGCCCCAACTACGCCTACGAGCGGGTCTTCCGGCACATGTGGCCGGACCGCACGCTCACCGAACTCGGCTTCTCCCCCCGGACCGCCGTCCGCCGCCGCCCGGCGGACGGCGCCGGCGGGAGGGCCCAAGCCCCCCCGCTCCACCCACCGTTCCCACCCCCGCCCGCCCCGCGCTCACCACTCTCCACTCAACTCCCGTACGCTGCCTCGCCGTACGCGGATCCAGCCGCTCCGAACAGGCCCCCGTGGCCGAGGGCCGTCGCGGCACCCCGGGGGCCTGATGGATCGCCCTATCTCGACGAGGAGAACGACGACGTGCGTCGCCGTACGTTCCTGGCCGGCGGCCCGACCGCGCTGGCCACCGTGATCGGCATCGACCGGCCGACCGTGGCCGCCGCCGCGGCCACCGGCGGTGCCGCCGCCGACCCCGCCGCGCCGGTGCTGTTCGAGCCCGGCCCCGGCGCCTTCGTGCCCGGCCGCCCCGGGCCGGTACCGCCACCCCGCAAGGTCGGCGCCGCCGAGGTGCTCGGCGTCGAGCAGGCCGTCCGGGAGATCCGGCTGGCCGACGACGCGCACGGCGGCGACACCCTGTTCGAACGCGCCGGGCAGTCGCTGCGCACCGCCTACCTGCTGCTCAACGAGGGCGAGTACAGCGCGGAGACCGAACGCCGACTCCAGGCCGGGGCCGGCGAACTCGCCATCTCGGTGGGCTGGTTGGCGCACGACTCGAACCGGCTGGCGGACGCCCGCTCGCTCTACGCCGAGGCGCTCGCCACCGCCCGCATGGCCGGCGACGCCGCACTGGAGGCGCACGTGTTCTGCAACAGCGCCTTCCTCGCCCGGGACGCCGGCCGCCCCCGCGAGGCGCTGCGCGCCGCCCAGGCCGGGCAGGTCGCCGCCCGCCAGCTGGACTCCGCCCGGCTGCTCGCGCTGCTGGCCATGCGGGAGGCCGGCGGCTGGGCGCTGCTGCAGGACCGCGCCGCCTGCGAACGCGCGCTCGCCCGGGCGTACACGCTGTTCGACCGCGGCCGCGCCGAGGGGGATCCGGAGTGGATGTCCTTCTTCGGCGAGGCGGAGATCGCCGGCCTGCAGTCGCAGTGCTGGTCCGCACTCGGCGACTGGGACCGCGCCAGCGAACAGGCCGCGCTGGCCATAGCCCTGCAGAAGCCGCACTTCGTCCGCAACCGGGTGCTGTACACCGCCGAGCTGGCCCACGACCGGCTCGGCCGGGGCGACTTGGCGGGTGCGGCGCACCACGGATCGGCCGCCGTGGCGCTGTTCGGCGAAGTCCGCTCGGCCCGGATCCGGAGCATGCTGGCGGACACCGCCGAACGGTTGCGCCCGCACGCCGCCGTGACCGAGGTCCGCCACTTCCTGACCGGGTACGACCAGGCGGCGGCCGCCTGAGGCGCGGCTCCTGACGGTCCGTCAGTGACCGGCGGCCAGGCCCTCCAGGTGGGAGAGGTCGTTCCAGACCTCCACGGCCGGCGCGCCGTACTCCCAGGAGAGCACGCAGAGCGCGGCGGTGCCGAGCTTGAAGCGCTGGGCGAACTCGGGCGGCAGGCCCAGCCAGCGCGCGGTCAGGATGCGCAGCAGGTGGCCGTGCGCGAACAGGACGACGTCCCGGTCCGCGCAGTGCATGACGGTGGTGTCCGGCTCGGGGACGCCGTGCTCCTCGTTGAGGCCGGCGAGGAAGGCGTCCACCCGGGCGGCCACCTCGGAGAGCTTCTCGCCACCGGGCACGCCGTCGCGCCAGATCAGCCAGCCGGGGTGGTCGGTGGCACGGATGTCCGCGCCGGTGCGGCCCTCGTACTGGCCGTAGTCCCACTCCAGGAGCTCCGGGCGCTCCACCGCCCGGTCGCCGAAGCCGGCCAGGGCGCAGGTCTCCTTGGCGCGGCCGAGCGGGCTGGTGTAGACGAGCGCGTCCGGCATCCCGTTCCAGGGGGCCTTGGCGAGGCGGGCGCCGAGCGCCCGGGCCATCGCCCGGCCCTCCTCGGTCAGCGGGATGTCGGTGCGGCCGGTGTGGCGGCCGGTGGCCGACCATTCGGTCTCGCCGTGGCGGACCAGCACGATTCGGGCGGGCATGACAGGCTCCTCGCAGCGGGGTGGTGGCAACGGTCGGTCTCACCCTTGAGCACCGGGTTCCATGATCCCTCACCCGGACGGCGGGCACGATCGCGGGCCGGTCCGAAACGGTCCGGAGGCGGCTCCGGATCGAAACGGTCCGGAGGCGGCTCCGGTCCGGAACGGTCTCGACACCCGGGCCGACCGGGGCGCGAGGTGTCCCCCATCCGGCACGCACGCGCGGTTCAGGCCGGAACAGGCCGGTCCGCACCGCATTGTCGGACCCGGGTGCGACACTGGGCCGCACCATGAACGTCTCGACGAACGTCCCGTCCACCGGGCACGCTGAGCCGCTCGCCCAGCGGCTCGCCGAACTGCGCGGTCCCGCGCCGCAGCGCAGCCTGAACGCCCGTTCCCTCGCCGCGCTCGCCGCCAATCCGGGCTGCCACCGCCGCGCCGTGCTCGACGCTGCGGGGGTGGACAAGTCGACGCTGGCCGCCCGGCTCGGCCGCCCCGCGCCCTTCGGGCAGTCCCCGTTCGCGATCGCCCGCGGCGTGATCTTCGAGTCCCGGCTGAAGGCGGACGACTACGCCGCGCTGCTGGAGCCGCTGCGCGGCCACCTCGGCGTCCCGGCGGACGGCGGCACCCCCTTGCAGGTGCCGGATCTGCTGCACCGCTCCGGGCCCGCCGTCCGGGCCGACCGGACGGTCGAGGCGCTGGCCCGGGCCGCCGCCGACCCGGACGCCTGGACGCTGCTGGACCACCCGATGCTGCGCCTGGACGTGGCCGGCGGCACCGCCTACCTGGAGCCGGACGCGGTCGTGGTGCACGGCGGCCGGTGCACGGTGGTCGAGATCAAGTCCTTCCCGGTGCTGGACGGCGGCGCGGACCCGGCCAAGGTCGGCGCCGCCGCCCGCCAGGCCGCCGTGTACGTGCTGGCGCTCCAGCGGACCGCCGCCGCCCTGGCCGGCCACCCGCTCACCGACGACCCGTACACCGAGCAGCGGCTGCCCGGCAGCCCCCGGTCGAGCGTGCTGCTGGTCTGCCCGAAGGACTTCGGCAACCGGCCGACGGCCGTCGCCGTCGACGTCCGCCGCGAGCTGGCCACCACCCGCCGCCAGCTGAGCCGGATGACCGGCATCGACCGGCTGCTGGCGGAGCTGCCGGCGGGCACCGACTTCGACCTGGCGGCCGACGAGGAGGGCGTGCCGGCCCGCTCCGCCGAGGAGCTGACCGCCTCGGTCGAGGCGGTGCCCGCCGCGTACGGCCCGGACTGCCTCTCCACCTGCGAGCTCGGCTTCCACTGCCGCGCCCAGGCCCGCTGCGGCGACCGGGTCGAGCAGCTCGGCCGGGGCGTGCGCGGCGAACTGGGCAGCATCCGGACGGTGACGCGGGCCCTGGCCGCCGCCGAAGCCGGCATCAGCCTGGACACTGACACCGCCGACGCCGACGCCGACGCGGACGCAGACGTGGACGTGGACGAGGCCGCCGAACGGCTGGCCTACGCGGCCGCGCTGCGCGCCGAGGCGCTGGGCAAGGCCCCGACGGCGGGTCACGCATGAGCGGGCGCAGCACGGCCGTGCGCGAACGCGGCGGGCCCGAAGCGGGGGCGCGCGCATGAGCCTGCTGACCACCCTCGCCCGGCTGGAGGCCGTCCGCAGCGGGCGGGCCGAGCCGCTGGCCACCGTCCGGCACCGGCACCTGTCCGACCGCCCGATGGTGGTCGTGCCGCTGACGGCCGCCGGTGAGGCCGGCGCGCCGCTGGCGGTGCTGCTGGGCACCGACCGGGACGCGCCCCGGCTGCACCTGGTGCCGCAGCCGCTCAACCGCACCCTGCGGTTCGACTTCCTGGCCGAGCTGGCCGCCGACCTGCTGCCGTACCTGGAGTCCTTCGCCGAGGACGTGGAGCAGATCGAGGGCTCCGAGAAGGACCCGGAGACCGGCGAGAAGACCCAGGTGTTCCGCGAGCTGTGCGCCGACGCGCCGCAGCTGATCGTGCCGAACGGCGCGGGCGTGCGGCACCTGGCCCTGCTCGGCCGCTCCACCAGGTTCCGCCGCACGGTCGAGGACGACGAGCCGGGGCCGTACCCCGCGCCGGTGCGGGTGCCGCTGCTCGGCCGCTGGCTGACCCACCTCACCGACCGCGCCCAGGTGCCCGGCACCAGCCTGCTGCTGCCGATGACCGGCCTGCTGGCCCGGCACTGGGCCACCGGCCAGAGCCACCTGGAGGACCAGCACCTGGCCGCCCACCTGGCCTGGCACGCCCCGCCGGGCGGCCTGACCGGTGCCGAGGCGGCCGAGCGCGCCGAGTCCGCCCGGGACGACCGGGGGCAGTTGCTGCACCCGCCGGCCGGCCCGGCCACCGATCCGCGCTTCGACGAGTTCGTGCTCGCCCCGGCGATCGCCCGCTACGACACCGCCACGGCCGCCCTTCAGCACAGCGCCGAGCAGCGCGACGAGGCCGCCGCCGAGCGCGCCCGGGCGGCCGTCCGGGCGGCGGTCGAGCAGTTGCGCGAGGTGCTGGCGGCCGTGCTGCTGCCCACCTGGCGGGACGTCTGGCGCGGTCTGGACCTGTTGCGCGGGCTGCCGCCCGCCGGGCACCTGGCGGAGCGCTGGACCGGCGACCGCTGGTCCTACACCGGCCACCGGGACCGGCTGGCGGCCGGCGAGCCGCCGCAGCCGCGGCAGGACGACGCCGTCACGGCCGCCCGCAAGCTCGCCCAGCGCGAGCGCGAGCAGACCCGGCTGGACGTCCAGGAGGCGCTGGACGATCCGCTGGCGATGGCCGAACACCGGCTGTCCGGCGAGGCGTTCAGCGGAGTGGTGACCGAGGTGGTGCCGGACTACGACACCACCGGCCGTTCCCCCAAGCCGCGCCCGCTGATCACCCTGCGCACCGCCGACCGCCCGCACGCGGATCTCGGGCGGGAGGCGCACCGGGTGTGGGGGTCCCCCCAGCCGGAGGCCGGCGGCGGCCGGTCCCCGCAGAAGGCGGAGATCGCGGCGGTCGACCCGGCCGGGGGCACCATCACCCTGCGTCTGCTGTCCGGCATGGGGCGCAGGAAGGAGCCCGAGCCGGGCAGTCTGCCCGAGCCCGGCGATCCGGTCACCTTCACCCTGTTCGAGCTGACGGTCCGCCAGTCCGCGCCGCTGCCCGAGCCGGACGACACCCCGTGGACGCACGGCGGCCCGCCCGGCACCGCCCCCGTACCCGCCCCGTCCGTCTCCGAGGAGTGGGAATGATGGCCGAGTTGAGCGCCGAGCAGGCACCGGGCGCGGCCGCCGACGCCGCCGTGGACCGGATCCTGGCCGCGACCGTCCACCCGGCGGCCGGCGCCCCGCGCGGCGTGGTGGTCGATTCCCCGCCCGGCGCCGGGAAGTCGACGCTGGTGGTGCGGGCGGCCCGGGAGCTGGTCGAGGCCGGCGAGCGGCTGATGATCGTCGCCCAGACCAACGGCCAGGTGGACGACCTGGTCGGCCGACTCGCCGAGAAGGCGCCGGACCTGACGATCGGCCGGCTGCACGCCGCCGACGCCCGGCCCGGCCCGGAGGTGCTGAAGCACGCCAACGTCACGCCCTCCGACAAGGTCGCCGAGCTGGTCGAGCACGACGTGGTGGTCTCCACCTCGGCGAAGTGGCAGTGGGTGCGGGCCGAGGCGCCGTGGCGGCACGCGATCGTCGACGAGGCGTACCAGATGCGTTCGGACGCCCTGCTCGCGGTGGCCCGGCTGTTCGAACGGGCGCTGTTCGTCGGCGATCCGGGCCAGCTGGACCCGTTCACCGTGGTCGGCACCGAGCAGTGGGCGGGCCTGTCGTACGACCCGTCGAGCAGCGCCGTGGTCACCATGCTGGCGCACAACCCGCAGATCGAGCCGCACCGGCTGCCGGTCTCCTGGCGGCTGCCGGCCAGCGCGGCGCCGCTGATCTCGCGGGCGTTCTACCCGTACACGCCGTTCCGCTCCGGCACCGGCCCGGACGACCGCCGGCTGACCGCCGCCGTCCGGCCGGACGGCGGCGCGCTGGACGCCGCGATCGACCGGGCCGCCGAGCACGGCTGGGCGCTGCTGGAGCTGCCCGCCCGGCACACCGTGCGGACCGATCCGCAGGCGGTGGCGGCCGTCGCGGCCGTCGTCCGGCGGTTGCTGGAGCGCGGGCTGACGGCCCGCTCCGAGCAGGGCGAGGCCCCGCTCACCGCGGACCGGATCGCGGTCGGCACCGCCCACCGGGACCAGGCCGCGGCCGTCCGCGCGGCCCTGCTCAAGGTGGGCGTCCCGGTGGACCAGGCGGCCGGCCCGGCCGTCACGGTGGACACCGCCAACCGGTTGCAGGGCCGCGAGTACGACGTCACGGTGGTGCTGCACCCGCTCTCCGGACGGCCCGACGCGACGGCCTTCCACCTGGAGACCGGCCGGCTGTGCGTGCTCGCCTCCCGGCACCGGCACGCCTGCATCGTGGTGGCCCGGGCCGGGATCGGCGAGCTGCTGGACGAGCACCCGTCCACCGAGCCGGTCCAGCTGGGCGTCCCGGTCGCCTTTCCGGACGGCTGGGAGGCCAACCACCAGGTGCTGCACCACCTGAGCGGCCACCGGGTGCGGCTGGGCTGAGCGGCTGGGCTGAGCGGCCGGGCGGGCGGATCAGGCCTTGGTCTCGATCTCGGTCTCGGTCTCGGTCTCGGTCTCGCAGGCGGCGTAGGCCTGGACGGTCCCGTGCCCGGCCCGCACCGCCCAGGTGCTCGGGTCGTCGGGGTTCGGCGCGTTGACCAGGACGGCGTCCCCGGAGCCGGCGGGCCGGAAGGCGTAGCCGCCCCCGGTGAGGTGGGAGCCTTCGGGGCAGGTCGCCGTCGACCAGCCGCCCGGGCCGCTCCACGGCCCGGTCACCACGGTGGTCGTCTCGGCGGCCCCGGCCGCAGGTGCTGCGGCCGGTCCGAGGGCCGGGGTGATCAGCAGGAGTCCGGCCGCGAGGCCCTTGCGTACGGGCATGGGTTCTCCCTGGGGTGGTGGATCGCTGGGACACCCGGGACAACGACGGCCCCGACGCCCCGACGCCGCCGCACGCGCCCGACCACCCGAAGGAGTAGCGCGACCCCGGCGCGTACGGGGGAATAGCGCCCGCACGCGCACCGTTCCGTTACCGGCCGCCGCCGCGCGACAATGGACGGCGGCCACGGCCGTGCGGCGCGGCCCGGAGCAGCCGCCGCCCACCCCCACCGAGACCCGGAGGTGTCCGTCCATGCCCGACTCCCACACGAAGGCGTCCGACCACGGCGGTCAGGCCGACCCCGCGCGGCGTCTGCGTCCGGTGCAGCTGCTGTTCGAGCCGCAGTCCGCCGAGCCGGAGCCGGAACGATTCTTCGATCTGGAGTCGATCGACGACCCCACGGAGCTGCTGCGCCGCTCCACCGAGCTGGCCCTGGCCTTCCGGACGGCCGCCGAGCGGGCCACCGACTTCCAGGCGGTCGCCGCCGCGCAGCTGGCGGACCCGCGCCGCTTCGACGCGCTGTCCGACGCCGAGATCGCGCAGCGGGCGGACTGGACCCCCGACTACGCGGCCAAGATGATCGAGTACGGCCGCGGGCTGCTCCAGCCCCGCCGCCACGAGGACTGAGCGCCGCCGGGCACAAGGCGCCGGAGCGCCAGGCACCCGCTGCTCCGGCGCCCCGGCATCCGCCGCTGGCATATGCGCGAGCGGGGAAGGGTACGCCGTTCCCCGTTGTCCTGTCCGGCAAACCGTGCTTTCCCTCCCGTCCTGCCCCCGGACGGCACAGGCTGCTGTCCGTGGACATCTGGACGTATCAGTCGGTGGAGTACGTCACCGTGGCCGGCGAGGCCTGGCTCGCCTCCGCCAGCGAGTACCCGCGCAGCATGCGCGCCCTCTGGGAGGCCCGGCCGTGGGCGCCCTCGGTGCTGCCCTGCGGGCGCGCCTTCGACGTGATCAGCATGCCGTCGCTGTTCGGCCGCCGGGTGCTGGACGAGCTGTGGGCCTCCGGGCCCGGCTGCGGGCCGGTCGCCTCCTACCGGGGGCGGACGCTGCTGTTCGTCCAGCCCGGTGCGGGGCCCCGGCTGCGCCGGCTGCTGGCCTGGGAGGAGTGGGCCCGGGACGTGCCGCCCCTGCTGTGCCACGGCAAGGGCGACGCGGTGACCGTGCCGCCGGTGCAGCGGATGGTGAACGGCCCGGACTCCCCCGGGCTGGGCTCCGGCCGGTGGATCGTCGCCCCGGAGGACCGGGAGCCGTGGCTGCCGGGCGCCTCGGTGGTGCTGTGGGCGTGCGTGCGTGCGGCCCGGGAGCCGGCCGCGGCGGTGCCGGCCGGCGCGGCGGCCGTGACCGGAGGGTGAACGGCGGACGGCCGGTATTCGATTTTGGCGCGGACCCCGGGCGCTGCTAAAGTCTTCTCTGTCAGCAGGCGCCGCTAGCTCAGTTGGTTAGAGCAGCTGACTCTTAATCAGCGGGTCCGGGGTTCGAGTCCCTGGCGGCGCACAGACAGCCGAGAGGCCCCTTGCGAAAGCGAGGGGCCTCTCGGCGTTTCCCGCGCGAACCGCGAACCGCGAACCGCGAACCGCGAGCCGGCGAACAAGGAAGCAGGACCGGGCCGCCCGCCGGAGCGGACGGCCCGACCGGGGCTCAGCGGCCGCGCAGCGCGCGGTAGCGGGCGACCAGCTCGGCGGTGGAGCTGTCCAGCTGTTCCGCGCCCTCGCCGGTCAGCAGCACCGGCTCGATCCGCTTGGCGAGCACCTTGCCCAGCTCGACGCCCCACTGGTCGAAGGAGTCGATGTTCCAGATCGCGCCCTGGACGAAGACCTTGTGCTCGTAGAGCGCGACCAGCTGGCCGAGCACCGAGGGGGTCAGCTCGGCGGCCAGGATGGTGCTGGTCGGGTGGTTGCCCTGGAAGGTCTTGTGCGGGACGAGTTCGGCGGGGACGCCCTCGGCCGCCACCTCCTCCGGGGTCTTGCCGAAGGCCAGCGCCTGGGTCTGGGCGAAGAAGTTGGCCAGCAGCAGGTCGTGCTGGGCGACCAGGCCCGGGAGCAGGTCGGCGACCGGCTTGGCGAAGCCGATGAAGTCGGCCGGGATCAGCTTGGTGCCCTGGTGCAGCAGCTGGTAGTAGGCGTGCTGGCCGTTGGTGCCGGGGGTGCCCCAGACGACCGGGCCGGTCTGCCAGGTCACCGGCGAGCCGTCGCGGGTCACCGACTTGCCGTTGGACTCCATGTCCAGCTGCTGGAGGTAGGCGGTGAACTTCGACAGGTAGTGCGAGTAGGGCAGCACGGCGTGCGCCTGGGCGTCGAAGAACGCGCCGTACCAGACGCCGAGCAGGCCGAGCAGCAGCGGGACGTTCTGCTCCGGCGGCGCGGTGCGGAAGTGCTCGTCGACCAGGTGGAAGCCGTCCAGCATCTCGCGGAAGGCGTCCGGGCCGATGGCGATCATCAGCGAGAGGCCGATCGCCGAGTCGTAGGAGTAGCGGCCGCCGACCCAGTCCCAGAACTCGAACATGTTGTCGGTGTCGATGCCGAAGTCCCGCACGCCCTCGGCGTTGGTGGACAGCGCGACGAAGTGCTTGGCCACCGCCTCGGTGCCGGCGCCCAGCCCGGTGAGCAGCCAGTCGCGGGCCGAGACCGCGTTGGTGATGGTCTCGATGGTGGTGAAGGTCTTCGAGGCGACGATGAACAGCGTCTCGGCCGGGTCGAGGTCGCGGACCGCCTCGTGCAGGTCGGCGCCGTCCACGTTGGAGACGAAGCGGACGTCGAGGTCGCGCTTGGCGAACGAGCGGAGCACCTCGTAGGCCATCGCGGGGCCGAGGTCGGAGCCGCCGATGCCGATGTTGACGACGGTGCGGATCGGCTTGCCGGTGTGGCCGCGCCACTCGCCGCCGCGGACCCGCTCGGCGAAGCCGGCCATCTTGTCGAGGACGGCGTGCACGGCGGGCACCACGTTCTCGCCGTCGACCTCGATCACGGCACCGCGCGGGGCGCGCAGCGCGGTGTGCAGGACGGCGCGGTGCTCGGTGTTGTTGATCTTCTCGCCGCGGAACATCGCGTCCCGCAGCTCGGCGACGCCGGTGGCCGCGGCGAGTTCGCGCAGCAGCTCCAGCGTCTCGTCGGTGACCAGGTGCTTGGCGTAGTCCACGTGCAGGTCGCCGACCTGGAGGGTGTAGCGGCGGCCGCGCTCCGGGTCGGCGGCGAACAGCTCGCGCAGGTGCGTCTCGCCCAGCGCGGCCCGGTGCTTGCCGAGGGCGGCCCACTGCGGGGTGCGGTCGAGCGGGGTGCGGGCGTCGGCACGGGTCTCCGACATCGGTGGTTCCTCGATTCATCTGGGTGCGGAAACCGGCAGGGCCAGGCGGTGAGGGTCTCGCGAGGTCGTGCGGGTACTGGTGGTGCGCCGACTCCGTTGACGGCCTGCCCGGGCTCAGCCTATGCAACCGCGGAGCCGGTCGCGCACATTCCGCCCGGCGGGGCCGGACAGGCCGTCACTTGCGTTCCGAGCGCAGGTCCAGCCCCCGCAGCACCTGGTCGACCAGCTCCGGGTCGGCGCCGAGTTCGCTGCGGGCGGCGAGCATCTCGCGCCGTGAGGCGGCGATCATCTCCTGTTCGACCTCCCGGGCGGCCCGCCACTGGCTGAGCCGCAGCTTGGCCTCGGCGGCCTCCTCCTCGGCGTAGTTCTCCGGGCAGAGCCGGGCCAGCCGGTCGTGCTGACGGTCCCGCAGGCGGTCGGCGACCTCGGCGGGCAGCCGGTCCTGCTCCTCCAGTTCGCCGAGCCGCCTGAGCCCGGCCTTGGCGGCCCGCCACCAGAGCTGGCGCACGGCCTGCTCGTGCTTGTCCTGGTCGATGTCCAGTTCGAACCGCTTGGCCAGCCAGGGCAGGGTGAGGCCCTGCACCAGCAGGGTGAACAGCACCACGCTGAAGGCGATGAAGACCAGGCGGCCACGCTCGGGGAACTCCTCGCCGGAGTGCAGGGTGAGCGGGATGGCGAGGGCCAGGGCGACGGTGGCCACGCCGCGCATGCCGGACCACCAGAGGATCACGCTCTCCTTCCAGCTGAACGGGGTGTCCTCGTCGTCGCCGCTGCGCAGCTTCTTCGACAGCCAGCCGGCCGGCAGCAGCCAGAGCAGCCGGACCACCACGACCACGCCGATGACCACGGCGGCGTCGCCGATGAAACCGGTCCAGCCGCGGCCGGCCTCCTTGAGCACGGTGGCCAGCTCCAGGCCGATCAGGCCGAAGGCGACGCCGGTGATCAGGATCTCGACGACCTCCCAGAAGGCGTTGCCGACCAGCCGGAAGGAGACGGCGTCGGCGTCGGAGGCCCGCTCGGCGAGGTAGAGCGCGCAGACCACGACGGCGAGCACGCCGGAGCCGTGGATCTCCTCGGCGATGGCGTAGGCGGCGAAGGGCACCAGCAGGTTGAGCGCGACCTGCTGGGTCGGGTCGTCCAGGCGCTCGGCGAGTTTGGTGTTGACCCAGCCGAGGGCGATGCCGACGACCACGGCGAGCACCGCGGACAGGATGAAGCGCAGCACCGCGTGGCCGACCGAGAAGTCGCCGCTGACCACGGCCTCGATGGCCAGCGAGTAGACGACGATCGCGGTGACGTCGTTGAACAGGCCCTCGCTCTCCAGGATCGACACCAGGCGCCGGGGCAGGCCGACGCTGCCGGCCACCGCGACGGCGGCCACCGGGTCGGGCGGGGAGACCAGCGCGCCGACCGCGATCGCGGCGGCGACCGGCAGGGCGGGCAGCAGCCAGTGCACCGCCCCGGCCACCGCGGCCGTGGTGACCACCACCAGGGCGACGGCCAGCAGCAGGATCGAGCGGACGTTGGCCTTGAAGTAGCGCACCGAGGAGCGCCGGGCGACCGCGAAGATCAGCGGCGGCAGCACCAGCGGGAGGATCAGCTCGGGTTCGATGGTGACGTCCGGGATCTGCGGGACGAGCGCCATGACGATGCCGAGCAGGGTCATCAGGACCGGTTGCGGGACTCCGGTCTTGCGTGCGAGCGGCATGGTCACCACGGAGGCGAGCAGCACCAGGAAGAACAGGGGCAGCTGGCCCACGGAAACGTTCCTCTCGACAACGGACGGCTGAGCGCCGCCCAGGATAAATCTGACAATGCGCCCATCGGCGAAGACGCGCCGAACAGCGGGCCGAACAGCGGGCCGAACAGTGGCTTGACCTCAAGCGGACTTCAGGTCCGAGGATCGGGGGCGGTCGAACAGTCAAGCAGTCGAATGTCGAACATTCGAGAGGGCGGGAGCAGACATGAAGGCGGTCACCGTCACAGGGTCCGGCGGTCCGGAGGTCCTACGGGTCACCGAGGTGCCCGACCCGGAACCCGGGCCGGGCGAGGTGCGGGTGCGGGTCTTCGCCGCCGGGGTGCAGCCTGTCGACCTCGCGATCCGGGAGGGCTTCCGCCCGCCGGGGGCCGTCGTCGAGCCGCCGTTCGTCCTCGGCAACGAGTTCGCCGGAGTGGTGGACCGGCTCGGACCGGACGGCTCCGACTGGCAGGTCGGCGACGAGGTGCTGGGCTTCCGCTTCCTGGACAGCCAGGCCGGGCTCGTCACGGTGGACGCCGCCCAGCTGGTGGCCAAGCCCGCCGGCATGCCCTGGGAGCAGGCCGGCTCGCTCTCCGCCTCCGGCCAGACCGCGCACCTGGCGCTCACCCTGCTCGCGGTCGGCCCAGGCGACACCGTCCTGGTGCACGGCGCCTCCGGCGGGGTCGGCACCGTCGCCGTCCAGCTCGCCCGGGCCCGGGGCGCCACCGTGATCGGCACCGCGAGCGAGCGCAACCACGACTACCTGCGCGACCTGGGCGCGATCCCGGTCGCGTACGGCGAGGGGCTGGTCGAGCGGGTCCGGGCGGTGGCGCCGCAGGGCGTGGACGCCGCCTTCGACGCCGCCGGGCGGGGCGCGCTGGCGGCCTCCGTCGAGCTGGTCGCCGACCGGAGCCGGATCGGCACCGTGGTCGACTACCCGGAGGCCGAGCGGCTGGGCGTACGGGGGCTGCGGGGGCCGCGCACGGCCGCGCGGCTGACCGAGCTGGTGCGGCTGTGGGAGGCGGGCGGGCTGCGGCTGGAGGTCGCCGAGGCGCTGCCGCTGGAGCGGGCCGCCGAGGCCCACCGACTGGTCGGCGCCGGGCACGTCCGGGGCAAGGTGGTCCTGGTGCCGTGACGCTGCGCACCCAGCCGCCCGGGCCGATTGTGTGTTTCGGCTGCTGACCAGGTAATGTTCTCCGCGTCAGCAGGCGCCGCTAGCTCAGTTGGTTAGAGCAGCTGACTCTTAATCAGCGGGTCCGGGGTTCGAGTCCCTGGCGGCGCACAGACAGCCGGAAGGCCCTTCGCGAGAGCGAGGGGCCTTCCGGCGTTTCCGCGCTCCCCGCCGGCGTCCCCGCCGACGGTGGCAGGAAAGGTGGGAAACGGGTCATTGCTGCCACTGCGGCCCGGTGACAGGCTGGTCGCATGAGAGCGCGCAGCGTGGTCGTCGTCCTCTACGAGGGCGTGCAGAGCCTCGACGTGACCGGTCCCGTGGAGGTCTTCACGGGGGCGGGCGCGGCCGCCGGGCAGCCGGGGGCGTACCGGGTGACCACCGCCTCCCCGGGCGGCGGGCCGGTGCGCAGCCACAGCGGGCTGCGGCTGCTGCCGGACACGGACCTGGCCGAGGTCGGGCCGGTGCACACCCTGCTGGTCCCCGGCGGGCTGGGCAGCGATCTCCCGGACGGCGCGCTGGTCGCCCGGATCCGGGAGCTGGCCGGCCGGGCCGAGCGGGTGGTGTCGGTGTGCACCGGAGCCTTCCTGCTCGCCGAGGCCGGGCTGCTGGCCGGGCGCCGGGCGACCACGCACTGGGCGTACTGCGAGGCGCTGGCCCGGCGGTTCCCGGACGTCGAGGTGGACCCGGACCCGATCCACGTCCGGGACGGGAACGTCGCCACCTCGGCCGGGGTCACCGCCGGGATCGACCTGGCGCTGGCCCTGGTCGAGGAGGACCTGGGACGCGACGCCGCCCTGCTGATCGCCCGCCACCTGGTGGTCTTCCTGCGCCGGCCGGGCAACCAGGCCCAGTTCAGCACCCAGCTGGCCGCCCAGGTGGCGGCCCGGCAGCCGCTGCGCGAGGTGCAGCGGTGGATCGCCGAGCACCCGGAGGCCGACCTGTCCGTCGAGGCGCTGGCCCGCCGGTCGGCGCTGTCACCGCGGCACTTCGCCCGGGCCTTCGCCACCGAGGTGGGGGTGACCCCGGGCCGGTACGTGGACGGGGTCCGGCTGGAGGCCGCCCGGCGGCTGCTGGAGGACACCGCCGACGGCATCGAGGAGATCGCGCGCTCCTGCGGCTACGGCACCCCGGAGGCGATGCGGCGCGCCTTCGTCCGGTCCCTGGCCGCCCCGCCCGCCGAGTACCGACGCCGCTTCCGACCCGATCCTGTTGGAGGACACTGATGCGCATCGCCGTTCTGCTCTACGACGAGTTCACCGCCCTGGACGCCGTCGGCCCCTGCGAGGTGCTGTCCCGCATCCCCGGCGCCGAGGTGGTGTTCACCGCCGCGAAGCGCGGCCCGGTCCGCACCGACATGAAGACCCTGTCGCTGACCGCGGAGGCCTCCCTGGACGAGGTGGACGCGGCCGACGTGCTGCTCGTCCCGGGCGGGCCCGGGACGGAGGCCCGGCTGGCCGACCAGGCCGTGCTGGAGTGGATTCGCGCGGTGGACGCCACCACCACCTGGACCACCTCGGTCTGCTCGGGCTCCCTGCTGCTGGGCGCCGCCGGGCTGCTGGCGGGGCGCCGGGCCACCTCGCACTGGTGCTGCCTCGACGCGCTGAAGAAGTTCGGGGCGGAGCCGACCGGGACGGAGCGGGTCGTGGTCGACGGCAAGTACGCGACCGCGGCCGGGGTCTCGGCCGGGATCGACCTCGCGCTGACGCTGACCGGCCTGATGGCCGGGGACGCGACCGCGGAGGCGATCCAGCTGGTCATCGAGTACGACCCGCAGCCGCCGTACTCGGCGGGCTCGGTCGCGACGGCCCGGCCCGAGCTGGTCGCCGAGCTGCTGGCCAACGGGCTGCAGTTGCGCTAACCGCGGTCAGTCGGGAAGCCGTGTTGGCGGGCGCCGGTGACCACTGCCAGGACGGGCAGCATCAGGGCGAGCACCGTCCAGGGCAGGGCGTCGGTGCCCAGGCGGCCCAGCACCAGGCCGCCGACCACGCCGCCGCCCGCCATCGCGGCGTTCCACAGGGTGACCAGCACCGCCTGGGCGGCGTCCGCCCGCTCGCCGCCCGCGTCGCCGACGGCGGTCTGCAGCAGGGTCGGGACGCCGCCCCAGCCCAGGCCCCAGAGCGCGGCGGCGGTGTACACCAGCGGCGTGCTGTGCGACCAGAGGCCGAGCAGGCCCGCGGTCAGGGCGACCAGCAGCGCGCCGCCGATCGTCAACTGCCGTAGCCGGCGGTGGATGTGGGCACCGGTGAACCAGATGCTCGCCAGCGAGGCCAGGCCGAAGACCAGCAGCACGGTGTCGGTCGCGTCGCCGAGGCCGGTCCGGTCGAGGAAGGGCGCGATGTAGGTGAACAGGATGGTGTGGGCGAGCACGAAGAGCACCGTCACGGTGAGCACCGGCGCCACCCCGGGCACGGTGAGCGCGCTCCGCACCGGGGCGCGCTCACCGGCGGGTTGTCCGGGCTGGTCCGGCAGCAGGGCCGCGATCCAGCCGATCACGCCGAGCGCCAGTGCCGTCATGGCCAGGAAGGGCACCCACCAGGCGAGCGCCTGGCCGAGGAAGGTGCCGACCGGCACTCCCAGCGACAGCGCCACCGGCACGCCCGCCATCGCCACGGCCATGGCCCGGCCCTGCTGCTCGACCGGCACCAGCCGGCGCGCGTACCCGGCCAGCAGCGCCCAGGCGAGGCCGGCCGCGACGCCCGCGAGGAAGCGGGCGGCCAGGGTGAGCGGGTAGTTCGTGGAGGCCGCGGTGACGGTGTTGGCGGCGGCGAAGCCGGCCATCGCGGTGAGCAGCAGCCGCTTGCGGCCCCAGCCGGCGGTGGCCGCGGTGAGCGGGATCGCGGTGGCGGCGGTCCCGAGCGCGTAGACGGTGACGGTCTGCCCGGCGGCCGACTCGCCGACGCCGAGGGCCCCGCTCATCCCGGGCAGCACGCCGGCGGGCAGGGTCTCGGTGAGCGCGGTGACGAAGACGGCGGTGGCCAGGGCGAGCAGGGCGGGCAGCGGGAAACCGTTGCGGATTGCGGGAGTCGGGAGCTGTGTGGTCGCCATGGGAACCATGCTCGATCCTCACACTGATGTCAGGTTCAAGCACGGTTCCCACCGGCGTCACCTCAGCGGCGGAAGTAGCCGTCGAAGTTCTTGGAGAACTCCCGGCCGCCGAACTGGTCCCAGTTGACGGACCAGGTCATCAGCCCGCGCAGGTTCGGCTGGGCGCCCGAACGCGGCACGTACGAACCGCAGTTGGCCAGCCTGGTGAGGCAGTCCAGGGCCTTGTTCACCTCGGCCGGGGCGACGTAGCCGTTGCCCGCGTTGGTGGTGGCCGGCATGCCGATGGCCACCTTGGAGGCGGGCAGCGGCGGGAACACGTTGTTCGCGTTGCCCGCCACCGGGAAGCCGTTGAGCAGCAGGTCGGTCATCGCGACGTGGAAGTCGGCGCCGCCCATCGAGTGGTACTGGTTGTCCAGGCCCATGATGGAGCCGGAGTTGTAGTCCTGGACGTGCAGCAGGGTGAGGTCGTCGCGCAGCGCGTAGATGACCGGCAGGTACGCCCCGGCGCGCGGGTCCTGGCCGCCCCAGGGGCCGGAACCGTAGTACTGGTAGCCGAGTTGGACGAAGAAGGTCTCCGGCGCCATGGTCAGCACGAAGCCCGGACCGTACTTGGCCTTGAGGGTCTTCAGCGCGGAGATCAGGTTGACGATGACCGGGCTGGTCGGGTTCTTGAAGTCGGTGTCACCGGTGTTGAGGGAGAGCGAGTGCCCCTCGAAGTCGATGTCCAGGCCGTCCAGGCCCCACTTGTCGATGATCGCCGAGACCGAGCTGACGAAGGTGTCGCGGGCGGCGGTGGTGGTCAGCTGGACCTGGCCGTTCTGGCCGCCGATCGAGATCAGCACCTTCTTGCCCTGGGCCCGCTTGGCGGCGATGGCGGCCTTGAAGTCGGCGTCGGACTCCACCGTCGGGCAGTCGGTGACGGAGCAGCGGTTGAACCGGATGTCGCCGGAGGTGACGGAGGTGGGCTCGCCGAAGGAGAGGTCGATGAAGTCCCAGGAGTTCGGGACGTCGGCCATCCGGGTGTAGCCGGCGCCGTTGGCGAAGCTGGCGTGCAGGTAGCCGACCAGGGCGTGGCTGCCGGGCGGCGGCGGGGTGGTCGGCGTCCCGGTCGGGGTGCCGGTCGGCGTTCCCGTCGGCGTCCCGGTCGGCGTCCCGGTCGGGGTGCCGGTCGGCGTTCCCGTCGGCGTCCCGGTCGGGGTGCCGGTGGGCGTCGGCGTCGGGCTGGGGGCGCCCGGCCCGTCCAGCGAGACGTCGTCCGCGTAGTAGGTGCCCTGGCCGTACCAGCCGTGGGTGTAGACGGTGGCGCTGGTCTGGGTGGCGCCGGTGGTGAAGCTGACGCTGAGCTTCTGGTAGCCGCCGCCGGTACCGGGGGTCCAGGTGCTGGGGCCGCCGCCGTCGACGCCCAGGTAGACGTACGAGCCGTTGACGTACGCGCTGAGCGTGTAGGTGGTGCTGGGGGCGACGGTGACGGTCTGGCCGCACTGGGCGGTGTCGCCCGCGGTGGCCGCGGCGGCGAGGGCGTAGCCGCCGCCGTGCACCGGGCTGGTGACGACGCTGCCGGAGTTGCCGGTGCAGCTCCAGGGGCCGAGCGAGCCGGATTCGAAGCCGCCGTTGACCAGGAACTCGCCGGCCGAGGCGGCGGGCGCCAGGCCCAGGGTGACGCCGACCAGGGTGGCCGCGGCGACGGCGGAGGCGGTGCCGGCGGCGAGCAGGGTGCGGGACTGCTTCCGGCGGGCGGGGGCGGGTGCGGGTGTGGTTCTGCGCATGCGGGGGCTCCTGCGATGGCACGGTCGTGGGGGACGTCCGAGGGCACGCCGGAGCACGCGCCAGTGGGGGGGGAACGGCCCGGCCTGGCACCCAAGTTGGACTAGACCACTGAAGTGGATTCGGCACTGCGGTGTCAATGGTCCAGACCGGTCCGCGACCTACGCACCGACCGCCCGGCAGCCCCGACGGGCCGCCCCGGTTGCCGGGGGTGACACCCCGTCGAAGGATGGAGGGGTGACCCCGCCCGGCTACCTCCGCTACCCCCACCTGCACGGCGGGCTGCTCGCCTTCACCGCCGAGGACGACGTCTGGATCGCCCCGCTGGACGCCGACGGCGCCACCGGCAGGGCCTGGCGGGTCAGCTGCGACCGCACCCGCGTCAGCCACCCCCGCTTCTCCCCCGACGGCCGCACCCTCGCCTGGACCAGCTGGCTGAACCTGACCCCCGAGGTGTGGACCGCCCCCGTCGAGGGCGGCGAGGCCGAACGGCTCAGCCACTGGGGCAGCCAGGACACCCGGGTGCGCGGCTGGCTGCCGGACGGCGAAGTACTGGCCGTCACCTCCTACCACGAGCCGTTCGGCCACTACACCTGGGCGCACGCCCTGCCGCCCGACGGCTCCCCCGGCCACCGGATGCCCTGGGGCCCCGTCGGCGACGCCCAGATGAGCCGCGAACGCACCGTGCTGCTCACCGGCGCCGCCCCGCACGAACCCGCCGCCTGGAAGCGCTACCGGGGCGGCGCCACCGGCCGGCTCTGGGCGGACGGCGAACAGATCCTCGCCGACCACCCCGGCCACCTCGCCTCACCCATGCCCGTCGCCGGGCGGATCGCCTTCCTCTCCGACCACGAGGGCATCGGCAACGTCTACTCCTGCCGCCCCGACGGCACCGACCTGCGCCGGCACACCGACCACGCCTCCTACTACGCCCGCGAGGCCTCCACCGACGGCACCCGGATCGTCTACCAGCACGCCGGCGACCTCTGGCTGCTGGACGGCCTGGACGCCCCCGCCCCCCGCCGGCTCGCCGTCCCGCTCGGCGGCGCCCGGGCCGGCCGCCGCCCGTACCAGGTCGGCGCCGCCGCCCAGGTCAAGGACCTGGCCTGCGACCAGAGCGGCCGGGCCGGGGTGATCACCGTGCGCGGCAGCCAGTACTGGCTCACCCACAAGGACGGCCCGGCCCGCGCGCTCGCCGACACCCCCGGGGTGCGGACCCGGCTGCCGGTGATCCTCGGACACACCGGCGAGGCCGCCTGGATCACCGACGCCGAGGGCGCCGACGCGATCGAGGTGATGCCGCTGCCGGGGCACGAGGAGACCGAGAAGCACCGCCACCGGGTGCTCGCCGCCGACCGGATCGGCCGCGTCCTGGAACTCACCGCCTCCCCCGACGGCGCCCACCTCGCCGTCGCCGCCTCCGACGGGCGGCTGCTGCTGGTCGCCGCCGACGACGGCGCCGTCCGCGAACTCGCCGCCTCCGGCTACGGGCCGGTCTCCAGCGCCCGCTTCTCCCCCGACTCGCACTGGATCGCCTGGTCCCAGCCGGTGGCCGGGCGCTCGCTGCGCCGGATCCGGCTCACCCGCACCGAAGCGCCCGGGCCGGTCACCGAAGTCACCGACGGCCGCTTCGAGGACGAGCAGCCGGTGTTCACCCGGGACGGCCGCTACCTGGCCTTCCTGTCCTGGCGCGGCTTCGACCCCGTCCACGACGTGCACACCGGCGACCTCTCCTTCCCGCTCGGCTGCCGCCCCTACCTCGTCCCGCTCACCGCCGACACGCCGTCCCCGTTCGCCGCGCCCGCCGAGGACGGCGCCCCGCGCGGCAACGGCGGCGGCGACGGCACCGTCCTCGTCGACCCGCAGGGCATCGGCGAACGGCTGCTCCAGTTCCCGGTGATCGCCTCCAAGTACTCGGCCACCGACGCGGTGCGCGGCGGCCTGATCTGGCTGCGCTGGCCGATCTCCGGCACCCTCGGACAGACCTTCGCCAGCCCCGACGACACCTCCGGCCGCCCCTCGCTGGAGTACTTCGACCTCGCCCGGGGCACCCGCACCACCCTGGTCGACAAGCTGGACGGCTACGCCGTCTCCGGGGACGGCGGCTCCATCGCGGTCTACTCGGCCGGGACCCTGCGGATCGTCCCGGTCACCGGCGGCGCCGGCAGCACCGTCGACCTGCGGCGGATCACCCACACCGTGCACCCCGCCGCCGAATGGCGCCAGGCCTACCACGAGGCCTCCCGGATCGTCCGGGACCAGTTCTGGGACGAGCGGATGTCCGGCCTGGACTGGCCCGCCCTGACCGCCCAGTACGAGCCGCTGCTGGAGCGGGTCTGCTCACCCGACGACTTCGCCGACCTGCTGCGCGAACTCCTCGGCGAACTCGGCACCTCGCACGCCTACGTCACCCCGTCCCGGCGCGCCGAAGGCCCCTCGCTCGGCCAGCAGCCGCTCGGCCTGCTCGGCGCCAACGCCCACCGCTCCCCCGACGGGCGCTGGCTGGTCGAACGGGTGCTGCCCGGCGAGACCTCCGACCCGCGCGCCCGCGCCCCGCTCGCCGCCCAGGGAGTCCGGGACGGCGACGAACTGCTCGCCGTCGGCGGCCGCCCGGTGGACCCGGTGCGCGGCCCGCTGCCGCTGCTGGCCGGCACCGGCGGCACCACCGTCGAACTGGCCCTGCGCGGCAGCCCCGACGGCCCGGTACGGCGGATCACCGTCACCCCGCTGACCGACGAACGGGCCGTCCGCTACCAGGACTGGGTGGCCAAACGCCGCCTCCTGGTCCGGGAGTTCAGCGACGGCCGGTGCGGCTACCTGCACATCCCGGACCTCGGCGGCTCCGGCTGGGCGCAGTTCAACCGCGACCTGCGGCGCGAACTGGACAAGCCCGCACTCGTCCTGGACGTGCGCGGCAACGCCGGCGGCAACGTCTCCGAACTCGTCCTGGAGAAACTCACCCGGCACGTCCTCGCCTGGGACTTCGGCCGGGACCGCCAGCCGGTCCGCTGGCCCCGGCACGCACTGCGCGGCCCGCTCGTGGCGCTCGCCGACGAGGCGACCAGCTCGGACGGCGACGTGGTCATCGCGGCGATCAAACTGCTCGGCCTCGGCCCCGTCGTCGGCAACCGGACCTGGGGCGGGGTCGTCGGGATGACCGGGCGGCACACCCTCGGCGACGGCACCCGGATCTCGGTGCCCAAGAACGCCTCCTGGTTCGAAGGCGGACTCGGCTGGTCGGTGGAGAACCGCGGCGTCGAACCGGACGTGCACGTGCTGCGCACCCCGCGCGACTGGGCCCGCGGGCGCCACCCCGAGCTGGTCGCCGCCGTCCAGCTCGCGCTGGACCTGCTGGAGGACGCGCCCGCCGCGGCGCCCCCGCCGGAGGACACCCCCCGGCCGGACCTGCGGCGCCCGCCGCTGCCGCCGCGGGCGCGGTGACGGGGGCTGGAGGTTTTGGGGTGCTGAGACTCCTGGGGTTTCAGCCCCAGGGGTCGCCCTCGGCCGTCATGTTCTCGGCCGCGCGCCGGTCGGCCTCCTCCTGGACGGCACGGGCACGCCGCTCCGACTCACGGGCCTCCTGGGTCTCGCGGGCCCGCTCGATCTCCGGGCTGTACGCGTCCGCGGCCTCGTCGTGGGCGATGGCGGCACGCTCGGCGGCGTCCTGCCCGGTCGCCTCGTGCGCCTTGTGGCGGAACCTGTCGAAGATGCCCATGACTCCTCCTCCGAACGGATACCAGGCTTCCCCCACTCTCACACCGGGCACCCGGAGCCGCACGTTGAGCCTTTGGTCCCTGGTGAACGCGCCCAACGGCCGTGGCGCGGAGGCGGGCGCCCGGCGCAGATTGGAGCCGTCGGCCGAACTGACGCCACCGTCTGGAGCCCACCGTGACCGTCGTACCTTCCGCCCGCCAAACCCGGCGCACCGCCGAGGACCCCCACGACGGGCCGCGCCGGCGGGTCGGGCCGCTGGCCGCACTGGACGGGCGACTGCCCGGCACCCACGACCTGCTGCTGATGCAGTGCCCCAGTTCGCTGCACCCGCTGGCGGGCGGCGAGCTGCCGGACTGGGCGAGGGCCGTGCTGCGGGTGCACCCGTGGGTGACGGTCGGCCGGGCCCCCTCCCTGGTCGGCACCCCGGCGGACGTCCCGCACCCGCAACGCTGCACCCGGGACCCGGAGGCCGCGCCCGAACAGTGGATCCCGGTGATCGTGCGCGGCCCCCGCCCCGGGCAGCGGCTGGACGCCCTGGCGCCCTGGGCCGCAGTCGCCCGGACGCTGCGCCCCGAGCAGCTGGCCGGGCGGTGCGGGCGGCTGGACCCCGAACGGGTCTCCGGAATCCCGGCGCTGGCCCTGCTGCCGGCGGTCGGCCGGATCGTCGCGGACCACCGGCTGTCCTGGGGCCCGATCGGCGCGGTCGGCTACGAACTGGGCACCGGCGTACCGGTCGCCGGGCCGCTCAGCCCGCTGCGACTGGTCCTGCGCACCCCGCACCCGATCAGCCGCCGGGACGCCCTGCAACTGCGGCGGGCGCTCAGCAGGCTGCCGGTCCCGGTGCAGGCCGAACTGGAGACCCGCTACGGCTCGGTCCAGCTCGCCGAGTACGCGGCCTCGCCGTACACCCTCACCCTGCTGACACCGGACGGGCCCCGGGAGGTCCGCGATCCGTGGTTCCCACGCGGCCCGTTCGTCTGAGCTGTCCGCCACATCAGTTGGGCCGGTTGGGCGGCCGGGACGCCGCCCGGGGCCTACGGCGGGACACCGCCGGGATGCGGAGTCCGGCCATCGCCTCGAACGGCTGGTTCGCCACGTAGCCCGCCGACCAGGCGACGCCCCACCGGGCGCAGTTCGGGCAGTTCCACGTCCGTCCGGCCGCGTTGGCGTCGTTGAGCAGATCGACCGGGGCCGCAGCAGTCCGGTGCGGGACAGGCGGGAGGGGCGGTCATCGGCGGCGGTCCCGGCCGAGTCGCCGCCGGGTGGCCCGCCGGATGAGGGGCATCGCGCCGGGGCTGCTTCAGACGTTGGACTACGCGCGGGCCATCGCGGCGGGGGCAGTCCGCCGAGGCAGCATCACGCAGGACCAAGCCGAGGAGCGGGTCGCCTACCTTGCGCGCCGACAGGCGAACTTGCGCCGGGAGACCCCGCCATCGATCCACGCCGTTCTGGATGAGAGCCGCATCCGACGGCCGGTCGGCGGAAAGTCCATCATGGCTGCCCAGCCCGACGAGCTTGCAGCCTTCGCCCGGATGCCCAACACGGTGTTCCAGGTGGCTCCGTACGCCATAGGCGAGGAACGAGCGTTCGACCTCCCGGTGAACATCATCACCCTTCCGGACCGATCGCTGATGTCCTACGCCGAATCAGCGCAGCAAGGGCACCTGGAACGGGACAGCGGCGCAGTACCGCCGATCCTCACGGCCTACCATCAGCTACAGGCCCTCGCACTCCCACAAGCCGAGTCCGTGGCCACGGCTTTCGGCGTTCTTCGGACCTGTGTTCCACAGCCGCAGCAGAGCCGCGGGCATCCAGAACGTCCATGCTGAAACGCGCCCTTGACGCTCCGTCATGTCACGCGAAACGGTGGCGTGCAGAACCGCGCAACCGACTTGGCACGGGAGGGCACCATGACCCTACGGTTCGGCGGGATCGACCCCAACACCGGCAAGGACGAGAGCCCGATGGTGTGGGTGGACGACGAGGAGAAGGAGTTGGTCCTTCAGGGCTGGAAGCCCGGCGGGCCCCTACTGACGAAGATCGGCAGCACGGAGTGGGTACCCGGCCACTCCGCTGGTATCCCCGACCACGAGAACGTGACCCGCATCCCGCTGCGCATGGCGGGGATCATCAGGAAGGCGCTCGACGATGCAGAACGTGCCGGACTTCTCGGCGATGCTGAGGCAGGCCCGCAGGTCGGCGGTCCATCTGGAGCTGAGGGATAGCTACGGGATCGCCGGCGAGGTGGAGGAATTCGCGGAGTTCCTGCGCACTGGCCACGTCGACACCGACCCGGAATCCGAAGGGTGGTCCGGCTGGGTTGCGCAGATCCGGGAAGCAGTCGCCCGCGGCGTGGTCGTACGCCGCGGGCGCATCGTCTCCGAGCCGGTCACCGACTACATCCGGTACGAGCATGCCGGAACGGTCGTGAACCTGGCGGCCGGCGAGCAGGTGCGCTGGCTGCCGCGCCGTCAGGCGTCGGATATCGCCCTGCCCGGTAACGACTTCTGGCTGTTCGACGAAACCGTGGTTCGCTTCAACCACTTCACCGGCGACGGCGGTTCTGCCGGTCCCACGCTCACCGACGACCCTGCAGTGGCCAAACTCTGCGCCGTCGCTTTCGAGGCTGTCTGGGAGCGCGGCATCCCGCACGAGAAGTACACCGTCTGACCCACCTGCATCAGGACCGCCAGCTCATGCCCGTCTCCCCGTCCTCCAGTGCCCAAGAGGCCCGTCTGGCCGTCGCCGCGCGGCTGCGCGAGATCATGCTGGACGCCGGACTCCTGGGGCAGGAGCTGGCGACCCTGTGCGGGTGGAACGGCGCGAAGACCTCCCGCATCATCAACGCCAAGACCGCGCCATCCGACAAGGACATCCGAGCGTGGTGCCGAGCCTGCGGGGCGGACGACCAAGCCGAGGATCTGATCGCCGCCAACCGCGCGGTGGACTCCATGTATGTCGAGTGGCGCAGGCTCACCCGCACCGGCCTTCGCATGCTGCAGGAATCAGCGGTACCGCTCTACGAGCGCACGCGACACTTCCGCGCCTATTCCTCCCGCGTGATACCCGGCGTCTTGCAGACCGAGGCGTACGCCACCGCGCTGCTCGCCACGGTGTCCGACTTCCGGCGCACGCCCAACGATGTCGCCGAGGCCGTGAAGGCCCGCCTGGCCCGATCCCGCGTAATCCGCACCGGTCACCACCGCTTCGCGATCCTGGTGGAGGAATCCGTCCTGTACTACCGCCTCGGCGGGGTCGAGACGATGGCTGAGCAACTGAAGCACCTGCTGACGGTGATGTCCCTGCCAGCTGTCTCGTTCGGCCTCATCCCCTTCGCCGCAGAGCGCACCATGTGGCCAGTGGAGACCTTCAACGTCTTCGACGATGCGGAAGCCGGGGTAGAACTGCTCTCGGCCCAGGTGACGCTCACCGCGCCCAGCGAAGTCGGCCTCTACGTCCAGGCGTTCGACAGGCTCATGGGATTCGCGGTGCACGGCGCACAAGTGCGGTCCCTGATCGCCAGGGCGATCGACTCTCTGGGCTGAAGTTCTGCAAACGGATGCAAGCACGTTGAGCGCCCGAGCCTCTGACGGCCAACCTGGTAATCCGCCACCCGGCGCGAGGTGAATCCGATCCCCCTCGGTTCCGTGGAAACCCGCCGGGCGGCGCACCACCCCACACCACTGCTCGCCCGCTCCAGGCGAGCAGAGCCAACCCGATGGGAGAGGCCGTGAGCACCGCCACCATCAAGTCCATCACCGAGCTGAACGAACTGGGCAAGTTCTTCACGATCGCCGCGCGTCGGATCGACGCGGGTCAGGCCGCGGCGGAGATGTTCTCCGCCGCCATCGACAACGCGTGGCACCAGCTTCTCAGCGATCCGGCCGCGCACGAGGCATTCGCCGTCCGGCACGGCGGACGCAAGCTGACGCACGTCGAGAGCGCGGGCGTCGGCTTCATCTCCTGGGTGGGCGCGTACGAGGAGGCGTACGGCCCCCTGCCGGAGATCTGGTTCACCGACGCCGACGGCACGGTCAACACCGTGGCCCTGGCCCGCTACCGCGAGACGGGCGAGGTCTGGGCCGAGTGGGACTGCTCGCCCGCGCCCGGCGACGGCGACGACCTGGCCCCGGCGGCGACCACCCGGTGATCACCGCACCGTCCGACGGAGCGTCCCGGCCGACTGCCGGGGCGCTCCGCCTCACCGAGGCCCGGACGGAACACCCGGCCGGCGTGGACGTGAGCGGTTATCTCCCCGCCATGCAGCAGTACTGCCCGTTCCTCCGGCCATCCGCAGCGCGCGGTATGACCGGGTGGACCGTTTACGAGATCTCGCGCGACACTCGCCGGTACGCCGTCGAAGCCGAACTGTTCTACGCGGGCGTACAGGCTGCCGAGTGGATTCGCCCCCTGATGGCCCGACCATTCGGCGCGCTGACCTGCGAGAACGTGGTGCTGATCGGGCAGTGCGCCGACGCCGACCACCGCGAGCTACTGGCCTGGCCGCACTGGGCCTTGAAGAACCTCTACGGGCCGGTCGGCGTGATGTTCGGCAAGTTCGTCCAGGGGGCTGCTGAGACCAGCAGGGCCGGGCACGACATCCCGCCGGCCCCGTTCTCGTTCCTCCCGGTGCGCGCGGCCGTCCGCCTCCTGGACCCGAAGCTCCTGACCAGCACACCCGATCTCGCGGCGGCGGTGGGCGGGGCCGTTGACGACGGCCACGACGTGTTCGAACACATCCCCTGCGAGTGGAAGGCAGTAAGAGAATGGGCGATTTCACTCCCGAGGCCACCGAAGCGCTGAAGGCCGCGGAGGCCGTATGCGGGCCGCTGGAGCTGGAGGAGATCAGCAACCGGCGGGGCTCGTCGGTCTGGAAGGCGACCGGGCCGCGAGGCCGCGCGAGCATCAAGCTCGGCACCGGCGAGGCCGCCGAGGTCACCGCGCGAGAAGCCTCCGTGCTGGACCAGCTCCCCGGCTACACCGTGACCGCCGGCCGGTTCGACGACGGCATCTGGCTCGTCACCCCATGGCTGGCCGGACCATCCACCTGGCAGGTCTTCCGTCCCGTACGCAAGGGCGAAGGGGGGCGGGACGAAGCCCTTGCCGCTGCCATCGGGCTGTGCCGCGCCGCGGCCGTCCTCCACGCCGACGGATGGGTACACGGCGACCTCCAGCCCCAGCACGGCGTCCACGGCGATGACGGAACCGTGCGCCTCCTCGACTTCGCCTGGTCCCGGAAGGTCGGCACCACTCCATGGAAGACCTTCGACGGCACGATGGTCCACCTCACCGCCCCCGAACTGGCCGCCCGGATCATCACCGGACCCCAACCCGTCGACACGACAAAGCCCGCCGACGTCTACGCCCTCGCCGGCACCCTGTGGACCTGTGCCACGGGCAACTGGCCGCTGGACTACGAGGCCGCCGGACTCGGCCGGGGCACGCCGGTCGAGGTGGTTCGCGAGGCCATCGCCGCCAGAGCCGTCCCAATGTCCTCCCGGATGCCCTGGCCCGCACTCCAGGCCCGGCTGCGGTTCGTCCTGCTGGCCGGGCCCGACGACCGGCCGACCGCCGCCGAGTTGGTCACCATGGTGCAGGCGGTGGGCAAGTGATCGTACTGCGCGAGCTGACCCGAAACGACGCCACCGCTCTCCAGCGGATCTACAGCCCGGAATCGACCAGGTTCCTCCAGCGAGGGCCGATGGACGCCGCCGAAGCCCGCAGCGCCGCACGCGACGCAGTGGCCTCCGCCGCTCAATCCCCGCGCACGCTCTACACCCTGGGCCTCGACTTCGACGGCGACCTGCTCGGGATCATCAAGCTCTGCCTGGACCGCCCCGTCGCCGCACTCGGCTACATCCTGCGCGCGGACACCTGGGGGAAGGGGCACGCCACGGAGGCGGTCCTCAGGATTCTCGCCCTGGGCTTCGGCCACCTCGGACTGCCCGAGATCCACGCCAAGCACCATCCGGACAACCCGGCCTCCGGTCGCGTCCTCCTCAAGGCAGGGTTCGTCCCGACCGGCGAGCACGCCGGATTCACCACCTACGCCATCCGGCCGCCCCAAACAGCGAGCGACCTCCGATCACGCACCCGAGGCCCCACTACCCGAGGCGGGTAGTGGGGCCTCCGCTCTGCCCGGCGAGGGTGACCGCCGGATGCCGACGCCGGGCGCGTCCGGCTCCTCGATCTGCTTGGGGCTGTGGCGAGTTGTCCGGTCGGGGGGTAGGCTCCGGCGGCACTTGGTAGGCGGGTGAACGGCCAAGAGCGGAGGCGGGTTTGACGTCCTTCGGGCGCACGTTGCGGCTGCTGCGTCGGCGTGCGGGCATGTCCCAGCCGAGGCTGGCGGCGAAGGTGTTCGTGTCCCAGTCGACCGTCAGTCGTTTCGAGTCGGGCGACCGGATGCCGGATCCGGCGCTGGCCCGGTTGATCGATGGGGCGCTGGGGGCGGGAGGCGCGCTGTCCGGCCTGATTCCGGCCGATCCTGATCGGGCCGACTTCCAGGCCCGCAGGCCGGGTCTGGTGGACCGGGCGATGATCGTCGAGGCGGAGTCAGGGCTGGTCCAGTTGCGGAAGCTGGAGGACACCTCCTCCTCCGCGGATGTGACTCCCATGGTGGCGGCGCGGACCGAGATGGCCGTCCAGGCGGCCAAGGACGCGCCGTACGCCCTGCGGGCCCCGGCGATCGGTGCGGCCGCCATGGGGACCGCGTACCTCGGCTGGTGCCACTTCGTGGCCGGGCGGTACGCGGCGGCGGAGCAGGCGCTGGACCGCGCGGTGGCGCAGCAGAGCGCGGACAGTGCCGAGATCGACGTCCTCCGTGCGGCCCGCAGCCCGGGCGCGCGACCGGCGCCGTGCTGTTCACGTGTTCCCATGGTCGTTTCCCCGATCCTCCCCGCGCGGCCCTGACGCTTGAGCGGGGAATAGTCCGGAACTTCAGGCGCGATACCTTCTGCGCCTTGGGCTCACGGTAGGCAGGATCCCGGACGGCCATAAGGTCGGCAGGCGGATCGGAATACTATTCCGCGCCGATTCCGCGTCGAGTTGACGACCGATCAGATGCGGGTGGAGGCCCCGCCACCCGAGGGAGCGGGTAGCGGGGCCTGGGGCGTCAGCCGGTGATGCTGGGGGTGCCCGTTTCCAGGTGGCCGGTGAAGCGCTGGGACCAGGTGCTGTCGGCGTCCACCGTCACCGTGAAGTCGTACCAGCCGTTGTTGTAGGCCGCGGCGTTGAAGAAATCGGTGACGTTGCCGCCGGCGGGGACCTGGTACGTCCAGGGGCCGTCCGTGCGGTAGTTGTTCGACGCGATCGTGAAGGTCATGGGCGTCGCACCGGAGTTGGCGAGCTTGAAGTAGACGGCGAGCTTGCCGGTGCCCGGCTCGACCGCGTACGACGCCGTGGCGGCCGCGTTCTTGCCGACCTTGGTGGCGTCGCCCTTGAAGCGGCGCAGGAAGCGGTTGGGGCCGACGACCGTCAGGTCGTAGGGGCCGCCGCCGAAGTTGGTGCCGCAGTTGAAGAAGTCGCTGGTGGTGCCGCCCGGGTCGACGGTGTACTGCCAGGGGCCGCCGCTGCGGTAGGCGTTGGCGTAGGCGGCGAAGTGGGCGGACTTCGCCGCCGCCGTGCCCCCGTTGTCCATCGCGATCCAGACCTTCATGACCCCGCCGGAGCCGAATTCCAGGTGGTCCAGGTTGGCGTTCGGCTGGTACGGCAGGGCGCGGGCCGGCCGGGTGCCGGTCTCCTGGATCGGCAGCTGGTTGTTGACCGGGGCCGGGTTGGGCAGCGGGCCGCACGCCGACAGGCCGATGGTCTGCGAGGTGTCGGGCAGCCCGGGCAGGCCGTAGACCGGGTTGGCGAAGTCGAACGCGCTGGTCAGGTCGCCGCAGACGCGTCGGCGCCAGTCGCTGATGTTCCGACATTGCGCGGGTGTGCCGAGGGCGGCGGTCCAGGTCTCCAGGAAGCGGAGCACGGAGGTGTGGTCGAAGGTCTCGGAGTTGACCCAGCCGCCGCGGGTCCAGGGCGAGACGGCGATCATCGGGACGCGGAAGCCGAGGCCGATGTTGGTGCCGTTGTAGAACTCGCCCGGGGTGCCGGCCGGGGCGGCCGGCGGCGGGACGTGGTCGAAGAAGCCGTCGTTCTCGTCGTAGTTGATGAACAGGACGGACGAGTTGAAGACGTTCGGGTCGGCGTTCAGCGCGTCGATCACCAGGTGGACGAAGTGCGCGCCGTCGGCGGGGGTGGCGTACGGGTGTTCGGAGGAGGCCTGGTCGGGGACGATCCAGGAGACCTGCGGGAGGGTGCCGTTCAGCACGTCGGCCTTGATCGCGGCGGCGATGTCGTCCGGGGTCCTGCCGGTGGCCTTGGGCACCGAGCCCATGCCCTTGACGGCCAGCGGGCTGCCGGCCGGGGCGCCGGAGAACTGGGTGAAGTACGCGAGGGCGTTGTCGCCGTAGTTGTCGGCGGCGTTCTGGTAGACCTTCCAGCTGACGCCGGCGCTCTCCAGTGCCTCCGCGTAGGTCTGCCAGCGCAGGCCCTTCTCGTCGCCGCCGTCGTACGCGGGGCCGCCGGCGCTGCCGGCCGGGTCGATCTGGCCGGACCAGTGGTAGGTGCGGTTGGGGCCGGTCGCGCTGAGCACGGAGCAGTGGTAGGCGTCGCAGATGGTCCAGTTCTCGGCCAGCGCGTAGTGGAACGGGATGTCCTGGCGGGTGAGGAAGCCGAGGGTGCGGACGTTGCCCTTGGCGGCGACCCAGGAGTCCATCTTGCCGCTGTTCCAGGCCTTGTGCTGATCGCTCCAGCCGTGGCTGAGGTCGCCGTTGCATTGGGCGAGGCGCTCGGGGTCGGCGCCGCCGGCCGGCTTGGTCTGGCTGAACTGCCACGGGTACTGGCGGCTGAGCAGGCCGTTGGGCTGGTTGAAGACGCTGTAGCCGCCGGCTATCTGGATGGCGCTGCGGTCGGCGAAGCCGCGCACCCCGCGCAGGGTGCCGAAGTAGTGGTCGAAGCTGCGGTTCTCCTGCATCAGGATCACCACGTGCTGCACGTCGTTGATGGTGCCGGTCTGCTGGAGCGTGGCGGTGGAGGCCACCGCGGGTGCGCCGGGGGCGGCCCCTGCGGCGCTGGTGCCGGCCACGGCGAGTCCCGCCGCGGCGGCACCGGACAGCGTGACGAACTTCCTACGACTCAGCTCGGCCATCAGCCCGGCCCGTCCCTTCACTGGCGATCTGGCGATGTTGTGTACACAAGTCGGGGCTCATCGATCGCGCAGCATCTTCCACCCCGGCCGGAGGCGCCCACCAGATGCGCGCGGCAGGGTTGGCGGACTGTTCGTCCGGGTGTCACCGAGCGACGCCGGGCTGAACGGGCGGCGGAAACGGCGGGGAGGGACGGAGCGGGCGGCTGGTCAGCGGTCCTTGACCTCGATTCCCAGCGCCTGAGCGAACTGCGGTGCCAGCTCCAGCAGTTGGGTGGAGCTGATGACCGCGCCGCGCAGCCCCTGGTGGCCGTCCGCGAGGCCCAGCCGGGCGGCCCCGCGCAGGTCGGTCTTCTTCAGGGTGGCGCCGCGCAGTCGGACCTCCTCCAGCGTGGAGCCGGGGAAGGACACCTCGGTCAGCTTGGCCTCGCCGAAGTCCACGTCGCGCAGCAGGCAGTCCTCGAACACGACGTCCCGCAGCACGGCCGCCCGCAGGTTGACCGCCTCCAGCTTGCAGCCGCGGAACACCACCCGGCGCAGCGCCGAGCCGTATCCGGCGACCCCGGCCAGCACGCCGCCGACGAAGGCGCTGTCCTGCCACTCGGTGTCGCTCAGGTCGCAGGCCACCCAGCGGCCGGCCTGCACCCAGACCTCGTTGAACCGGGCCTGGCGCAGCTTGACCCCGCTGAGCGCGACCCCGGTGAAGGCGCATTCCAGGAACGCCGCCCCGGCCGCCGACTCGTCGGTGTGCTCGCCGCCGTCGAAGTGCGTGGTGTCGTACCGCTCGTCGCTGCGCAGCCGCCCGGCGTGGGGGCGGAGCAGGTCCGCGTACGGCAGGTCGGTGAGCTGGTCGGGGGCGGAACGCGGCATGGCGGTGGCACCTCACGGTCGGGGGCGAACGGGTCTCGCCCGCATGCTCGCACGCGGCACCGACAACGGTCGGGACGACGACCCGCCGGACGACCACCCACCGAAGGGCGACGGCCTCCGGACGACGGCGCCCCGGCCCGGGGGGGGGAGGGGGGGGGAGGAAAAAAGAAAAGCGGGGGAAAAAAGACAAGAGAAGAAAAAGAAGAAGGGGCGCAGAGAG
>NZ_JBHVWW010000004.1:136342-195103 GCF_042882025.1 Kitasatospora sp. NPDC058243 | reverse complement strand
TCCTAAAATTGGGGGGGGTTATGCCCATCCGGCAACCCACCCAGGGGGGGGTAATGTCCTCGGGAGAAGGCCCCTCCGCCCCGCCGGGGGGGTGGGGGGGCGGGACCGGCCCGGGGCGCCTGGCGGACGATCAGCCGCGCACCCAGAGGGAGTTGACGCGGCTGCGCTCGGTGCCGTTCGGGTACGGGTTGGTGCAGGAGGTGCCGGGGCCGCCGCCGGACATCAGCTCGCTGCACGGGCCGGAGTAGTGGTCCGGCAGGCCGAGCACGTGCCCGGTCTCGTGCGCGGTCACCCGGACCGAGTTGTACTGCCGGTTCTGCTGGTAGTCGAGGAAGACGTAGCCGCGCCCGTGGCCGTCGGTGCTGGCGTAGGAACCGCGGCTGTCGTTGCCCTCGTAGTACGAGAAGTCGCCGCCCGAGCCGGACCGCAGCTGGACGTTGCTGACCGAGCTGTTCCAGATCTGCGCGGCGTTGGCGATCTGGGTGCGGAAGCTCGGTGCCGAGCTGGCGTCGTAGGTGACGACGACGGTCGCCAGGTTCGGGTTGGCGGCCTGCTTGGCCTTGGCGGAAGCCATCACGGCCTGGAAGAACGCCTGGTTGTTCGCGGCCTCGGCGGCCGAACCGGCGTACGTGGAGGCGGTGTAGCCCTGGACGGCCGGGCCGGGGGTGGCGGCGGACGCGGCAGTGGTGGGCAGCACGGCGAGACCGGCCGCGAGGGCCAGGCCGAGCGCGGCGGACAGCACGGATCGCTTCATGTGGGGGCTCCGATTCCGGTGGTGCCGTGGCCGGTTGGGGGCCGGCCCTGGGGGACACCTGGTCAGCGGGTGATGTCCCCAGAGCTTCGGGCAGCCCGGCGGGCGGGCGGATGATGTCAACCCGCGATAGCTTCGATCAATACCCCTTGCGGTAAAGCGATTTGAGATGTCTTTAACCGGCCTTGACTCGCGCGTGCCCCTGGCATTCCGCTCCACCGGCGGTTAGGCTCCCGATCGGGGAAGCAACCGAGCGGCGGGCCACCCGATTCCGGCCGGGCGGCCCGCCGCACCCGAAGGGCGTCGGCAACTTCCCTGTTTCAGCGGCGAGTTCGCGACTCCCCTAGTTCACGGAATCGACGCCGTTCGACCAGAGGCTGTCGACCTGGCCGCGCTCGTTGCTGTCGGGGTAGGGGTTGGTGCAGGACGGGCCGGGGCCGCCGCCGGACATCAGCTCGCTGCACGGGCCGGAGTAGTTGTCGGGCAGGCCGAGCACGTGCCCGGTCTCGTGCGCGGTGACGCGCAGCGAGCTGTACTGCTGGTTCTGCTGGTAGTCGAGGAAGACGTAGCCGTGTCCGTGGCCGTCGGTGCTGGCGTAGGAGCCGCGGCTGTCGTTGCCCTCGTAGTACGAGAAGTCGCCGGTGCCGCTGCTCGCCTGGAGCTGGACGTTGCTGACCGAGCTGTTCCAGATCTGCGCGGCCTGGGATATCTGGCTGGTGAAGGAGGGCGCGCTGGCGGTGTCGTAGGTGACGGTGACGGTCTGCAGCCACGGGTTGGCGGCCTGCTTGGCCTTGGCGGAGGCCATCACGGCGTGGAAGAACGCCTGGTTGTTCGCGGCCTCGGCGGCCGAACCGGCGTACGTGGAGGCGGTGTAGCCCTGGACGGCCGGGCCGGGGGTGGCGGCGGACGCGGCGGTGGTGGGCAGCACGGCGAGACCGGCCGCGAGGGCCAGGCCGAGCGCGGCGGACAGCACGGATCGCTTCATGTGGGGGCTCCGGATTCGCGGTACGCCGAACCGCCGGGGCCGGTGGGGGCCGGACATGGCTGCGGCGACGGTGGGGGCGCCCCGGTGGGGCCGGGGCGGATTCGCTGCCCCTGAGCTTCGACCCGCCCGGGCCTGTGGCGGATGATGTCAACCGGCGATAGCACGGCCGCATACCGGCGGGGCCCACCACGTGCCCTCCTGCCGCGCTTTGTTCTGTCATGTCCTTGGCGATGTGGCCGGGTGGCGTCTATGCTCCGGGCGTGGAGCTCGACGTGAGACACCTCCGGGTGGTGTGCGCGATCGCCGACACCGGCAGCCTCCGCAAGGCCGCGCTCCAGCTCGGCATGACCCAGCCCTCCCTCACCACCCAGCTGCACCGCATCGAACGGGCCATCGGCGGCACCCTGTTCACCCGCGAGCAGACCGGCAGCCGGCCCACCGCGCTCGGCCACTCGGTGCTGTCCCGGGCCCGGCCGGTGATCACCGAGATGGCCGCGCTGGTGGCCGCCGCCCGCCAGGAGGCCCGCGACGCGGCCGGCCCCGGGCGGCAGCGCCGGCTGCGGATCGGCAGCGTCGGCAGCCGGGCGGTCGCCGCCTGGCTGCGCCGGGTGCACGAACGGCTGCCGGACACCGACACCACCATCCACGTCGACGTCTCGGCCAGCGCCCTGCTGCGGATGGTCGCCGCCGACCAGCTGGACGTGGCCTTCGTCTACGAGAGCGAGGGCTTCCCGCTACGGGTGCCGCCGGACGCCGAGCACCGGGTGCTGATGGCCCGTGAGCCGCAGTTCGTCGCGCTCGCCGCCGGACACCCGGCCGCCGCCCGCCCGGTCGTCCACCTGACCGACCTCGCCGAGGACACCTGGATGGTCGACCCGACCGCCGACCACGAGTACGCGGCGATGCGCCGGGTGTTCAGCGAGGCCGGGCTCAACCCCCGGGTGGTCCAGGTGCGGGACAACGCCACCGCCGCCGAACTCGTCGCCTCCGGCGAGGCCGTCCGCCCCTGCCAGCCGACCTCCGCCCCCGGGCCCGGCACGGTGGTGCGCCCCGTGCACGGGGACCCGCTGGCCGTCCGGCTGCTGCTCACCTGGCGCCCGCGCGCGCTCAGCCAGCCCGCGCTAGACGCGCTGTACGGCGAACTGCGCGCCGCCTACCTGGACCTGGCCAAGGTCAACCCGGCCTACCTGGCCTGGCTGGCCCGGCACGAGCCGATCCTGCTGGACTGCGCCTGAGCATCACCTGGCCGCCCGGCCGGCGGACGCCGGCCGGGCCCAACGACGGCCGGGCTCCCCAGAACCACCGGGCACCCCAGACCCGCCCAGCGCCCCCGTCAGCCCTCCCGGCTGTGCAGCAGCACGCCCACCGCCACGGTCAGCGCGCAGACCAGGCCCGCCGCCAGCACGCCGGAGCCGCCGAGCGCGGTGCAGGCCAGCACCAGCACCGCCCCGGTCGGGGCCAGCGCCTGCGCCGCGCCGGTCTTGGTGTGCCGGGAGTGCAGCAGCCAGACCGTGAGCAGGTAGAGCGCGGTGGGCACGGTGACCGTCGCGGTGGCGGCCGTCGCGGAGATCTCCGCCTGGTGCACGGCCGACTCCACCGCCACCTCCAGTCCGGCGCCGATCGCGGCGGCCGACCCGAACACCAGGTAGTGGCCGTACCCCCAGACGAAGGCCTGCCGGCTGGAGTGCAGGTGCTCGTGGACCGGCCGGGCGAAGTAGATCCACCAGGCCGAGAAGCAGATCAGCAGGCCGCCGACCGCCACCGGCAGCAGCCGGCCCAGTTCCTCGTGCTCGTCCACCGCCGACTGCACCGCGACGGTCGCGGCCGCCACCGTCTCACCGAGCACGATCAGGGTGAACAGCCCGTACCGCTCGGCGATGTGGTGCGGGTGCCAGGAGGTCTGCTTCCGCAGTTCGGCGACCACCGGAACGGCCAGCTCGCACAGCACCCCGAGCGGGATGACCACCGGCCGGGCGGCGTCCGGCAGCAGCAGCACCACCACCCAGCCCACCTGGCAGAGCGCGATCCCGACCGCGTACCGCACGGCGACCCGGCGCGCCTCGCCCTGCTCGGCGGCCGCCGCGCGCAGCCACTGGGTGACCATCGCCAGGCGCATCACCACGTACCCGGTGATCGCCAGTGTCAGGTCCTGGGTGGCGAACAGCCGTGGCACCCCGGCCGCGAGGACCAGCACCCCGGCGATCTGCACCAGCGTGGTGACCCGGTACGGCACGTCGTCGCAGTCGTACGCGGAGGCGAACCAGGTGAAGTTCATCCAGGCCCACCAGATCGCAAAAAAAGCAATCGAGTAGCCGCGCAGGCCGTCGCCGTAGTGGCCGGCCGCCAGGGAGTGGGCGAGTTCGCGCCCGGCCTGGCCGACGGCGACCACGAAGCAGAGGTCGAAGAAGAGTTCCAGCGGGGTGGCGACCCGGTGCGGCTCGTCCCGGTCGCGCGGGACCATCCGGCGCACCGGGGGCGGGTCGACGGGGCGCGGGTGGGGGGCGGCGGCGGATTCGCTGGCCATCGGTGCTGCTCCGGGTTCGGGAGGGGCTGGCTGTCCCGCGCATCCTGGCAGCGGCCCGGGCCCCGCGCACGCACCGGCGCGACGGGCGCAGCGGTTCGCGATCCCGGGGTCGATTGCGCCGTTCGTCCCCTTTTTTCCTTGCCGTCAGCCGTAGTTGACGCCCCGGTGCGCGAACCGGGTGACAGCGCGGCGGGTTTCCGGGCGCGCCCCGCGCGCTGCGCCGCGGCCGGCCGGACGGCCCCGCTAGATTCGTCCCCGGTTGGAAGCGAGCGCGGGCCTTGCGGGGCCCCACGACACGGGCGGCCTGCGGGCAACGCGGAAGGTCAAGGCCGGTGGCAGGAGAACGGGGGCGGCAGAGCCGACCTTCCCGTGTCCGTACCACCGGCCTCGTGATCACCGCGCTGCTCGCCAGCGCCTGCCGCCCGGTCGCTCTCGCCGCGTCCGCGGCGGGGGCTACTTCTCCCAGCCGACCTTGGCGTAGTCCTCCCCGGCCAGGCCGAAGGCACCGTAGTTGGCGAGGCCCTTGCGCGTCGCCACCACGGTCGGCCGCTGGTAGAGCTCGACGGTGTGGCCGAGCTCCCAGATCTTCGCGTCGGCCTGGTTGTAGAGCTTCGCGGCCTCCACCGGGTCGACCGTCCCGGCCGCCTTCTTGAGCAGGTCGTCGACCTCCTGGCTGCCGATCCGCGAGGGGTTGTTGAAGGTGTTGTCCCCCACCGGCAGACGGAAGTTGCCCAGGCTCTTGGAGAGCGGGAACGAGTCGGTGTTGCGCCAGCTCGCGATCTCGAACTTGCCCGGGTTCACGTACTTGGTGAAGAAGTCGTTGGCGGGCACCTTGTCCAGGCTCACCTTGACCCCGGCCTGCAGCCACATCGCGGCGGCGGCGGTGGCCAGGTCGATCTGGGCCTGCGGGGTGGACTCGTTGACCGTCCAGTGCAGTTGCAGCGACTGGCCGTCCTTGGTGCGCGGCTGGCCGGCGCCCGCCTCCTTCCAACCGGCGTCGTCCAGCAGCTTCTTGGCGGCGGGGACGTCGAACTTCGTCCACTCGCCCGAGTTGTCCTGGTAGCCGGTCTGGTTGGGCATGAAGATGTGGTTGCCGAGCGGCTTGAACTCCACCGGCACGCCGTTGTTGGCGATCTTGATCAGCGCGGACCGGTCGAGCGCCTTGCCGAGCGCCTGGCGGACCTTCTGGTCCGCCAGCGCGCCGCCGGAGCCGAAGGAGATGTGCACCTCGTCCCACGGGCTGGCGGCCCGGATCGCGGTGTCCTTGGCGTCCTTGAGCTGCCCGTACGCGGCGGCGGTGCCGGCCGTGGCGAGGTCGATCTCGTTGTTGAGGTACGACTGGGTGGTCGCGGACTGGGTCATCACCCGGAAGGTGATCTTGTCCGCCTTGGCCTTGGTGCCCCACCAGGCCGGGTCCGGGACGAGGGTGAGGGTCTGCGCGGTCTTGTCCGCCACACCGATCTTCAGCGCGCCCGCGGTGATCGGGATCTTCTCCACCCAGCCCTTGTTGAAGTCGTCCGGGGTGGCGATGCCGGCCGCCGGGATCAGCGGGCGGAACAGGTTCTGCCAGTCCGCGTACGGCTCGGAGAAGGTGACCTTCACCTCGCTCGGGTCGGCCCCCTGCTCGACGGCGGAGATCTGCTCGTAGCCGGACGGGTCGGCGATGTTGTACGCCGGGTCCTTGCCGTTGCTGGCCTGCCAGTCGGCCTTGAAGTCCAGGTAGCTGAGCGGCTTGCCGTCCGACCACTTGGCCTTGGGGTTGAGCTTGTAGGTGATCACCTCGGGCGAGGTCGAGGTGACCTTGGCGTCCAGCAGGTAGTCGGTGTCGGGCTGGAAGGTGCCGGAGGCGTCCGTGTTGAAGAGCGACGGCTCCAGGGCGCGCATGATCGAGACCGCGTCGCCGTAGGTGCCGTCCACCTGGAACGGGTTCCACTGGGTGATCCACTGGTACAGCGGGAACCGCACCTCGCCGCCGTCCTTGACCTGGTCCAGCGGCTTGGCGTTGATGTCCTGGGAGTCCTGCCGGGGCGGCTCGCTCTTCGCCACCTTGTCGGCCGAGCCGCCCCCGCCCGAGGTGCACGCGGTGACCGCCAGCGCGACGGCGACGGCGAGGGCCGTCGCCCGGCCGAGGCGGCGGGCCGTGGTGGAAGCGTCCATGGAGTCCCCCTGGTGAGGTCTTCGAAACGGGCGGTAACGGGCAGTTGTGCCGCGCGAGGTGTGGCGGGGCTTGAGCGTGGGCAGCCAAGTCGGCACCGGGCCAGCAGAACGTAACAGCCGATCAGTTCCGTCACCAGGGGGAGGACCGCACACCTGATCCAGAAGTCATCCGCGGCAATACCGCCGCAACACCCCGGCCTCGCACCGGTGTCAGACTCTGACCTGCGCTTTCCCAGTACCGCCCCGTCCCCCTGCCGTCCGAAGGCCTGAACGGGCCCCGACCGAAGGCCACCACCCGATGCCCACCAGACGCGTCGGCCCCTCCCCCACCCCGGGCGGCCGTTGATGTTCCGTTACCTGGCGAAGCGCCTGAGCTACTACGCGGTGCTGCTGATCGCCGCCGTCTTCCTGGCGTACGCGATCTCCGCGACCGCCCTCCAGCCGCGCACCTACTTCGACGCCAAGGTCCCCCGCCCGGCCGCCGAGTCGGTCGAGCGCCAGCTCACCGCGCTCAACCTGAACGACCGCACCCCGGTCGTCGAACGCTTCGGCCACTGGGCCGACGGGCTGCTCCACGGCGACCTCGGCCGGACCATCCACGACACCCCGGTCACCGACGACTTCGGCCGCCGGGTCTGGGTCTCGCTGCGGCTGCTGCTGCTCGGCAGCCTGCTCGGCATCGTCCTCGGCATCGCCGCCGGGGCCTGGAGCGCCGTCCGCCAGTACCGGATCTCCGACCGGCTGCTCACCGTGCTCTCCTTCGTCCTGCTCTCCACCCCGGTCTTCCTGGTCGCGCTGTTCCTCAAGAACGGCGCCATCGCCGCCAAGGACGCGGCCGGCCACGACGTCATCCCGTTCACCGGCTACGAGACCCCCGGACTGACCGGCGGCCTCGGCGCCCACCTCGCCGACTGGGCGCTGCACCTGCTGCTGCCCACCATCTCGCTCGCACTCGGCGGCCTCGCCACCTACAGCCGCTACCAGCGCGGCACCATGCTCGACGTGCTCGGCTCCGACTACCTGCGCACCGCCGAGGCCAAGGGGCTCACCCGCCGCCGGGCGCTGGTCAAGCACGGGCTGCGGACCGCGGTGATCCCGATGTCGACCATGTTCGCCTACAGCTTCCTGGGCATCTTCACCGGCGCGATCTTCACCGAGACGATCTTCGGCTGGCACGGCATGGGCGAGTGGCTGATCCAGTCGATCAACGAACAGGACGTCAACTCGGTCGTCGCCGTCAACCTGTTCACCGCCGTCGTCGTCCTCGCCTCCGGCTTCCTCGCCGACACCCTGCACGCCGCCCTCGACCCGCGCGTGCGGTCCTGACCGGAGGTGAACTGACGTGACCACCGTCGCCGTGGAACCGGCCGCCCCGGCCGCCGCCCCCCGCACCACCGGCCGGGCCCGGCTCGTCCTCGCCCGGCTGCTCGCCGCCCGCGGGGCCGTCGCCGGAGCCGTGATCGTCCTGCTGCTGTTCGCGCTCGCCTTCGGCGGGCCGTACCTGACGCCCTGGGACTACGCCGCCCCCGACTTCGGCGCGCTGCACCAACCGCCGTCCGCCGAGCACTGGTTCGGCACCAACGGGATCGGCCAGGACGTCTTCGCCCAGACCGTCCGCGGCCTGCAGAAGTCGCTGGTCATCGGCCTGCTGGTGGCGCTGTTCTCCACCGTGCTGGCCTCCCTGGTCGGCGCCTGCGCCGGCTACTTCGGCGGCTGGGCCGACCGCGCGCTGATGTTCGCGGTGGACCTGCTGCTGGTCTTCCCCAGCTTCCTGATCATCACCATCGTCTCGCCCCGGCTGAAGAGCGCCGGCTGGATCGCCTTCGTGCTGCTGCTCGCCCTGTTCAACTGGATGATCACCGCCCGGGTGGTCCGCTCGATGACCATCTCGCTGCGCGAGCGCGAATTCGTCCGCGCCGCACGGTTCATGGGGGTGCGGCCGCTGCGGATCATCACCCGCCACATCCTGCCGAACGTCGCCTCCTTCCTCATCATCGACGCCACCATCGCGGTCGGCGGCGCCGTGATGAGCGAGACCGCGCTCTCCTACTTCGGCTTCGGCGTCAAACCGCCGGACGTCTCGCTCGGCACCCTGCTCGCCGCCGGTACCAGCGAAGCCCCGGTGTTCCCCTGGCTGTTCTACTTCGCCGCCGGCCTGCTGGTGCTGTTCGTCCTCGCCGTCAACCTGATCGGCGACGGGCTGCGCGACGCCCTCGACCCCACCGCCGGGGGCGCGCCCCGCCGCCGCTCCGCCCGGAGGAAGAAGCCGTGACCACCACCGTCGACACCCCCCTGCTCGCCGTCAGCGACCTGCGGGTGGACTTCGCCGGGCCGCACGGCCCCGTCCCCGCCGTCCGCGGGGTGGACCTCACCCTGCGGCGCGGCGAGACCCTCGGCATCGTCGGCGAGTCCGGCTCCGGCAAGTCCGTCACCGCGCTGTCCGTGCTCGGACTGCTGCCCAAGACGGCCGGCGTCCAGGGCTCGGTGCGACTGGACGGGCGGGAACTGGTCGGGCTGCCCGGCAAGGAGCTCGCCGCGATCCGCGGCCGCCGGATCGCCATGGTCTTCCAGGACCCGCTGTCCGCCTTCACCCCGGTCTACCGGATCGGCGACCAGATCGCCGAGGCCGTCCGCATCCACCAGCGGGTCGACCGGGCCGCCGCCCGTCGCCGGGCCGCCGAACTCCTCGACCTGGTGGGCATCCCGGCCCCCGAACGGGCCCTGGACAGCTTCCCGCACGAGTTCTCCGGCGGCATGCGCCAGCGCGCGATGATCGCCATGGCGATCGCCAACGACCCCGACATCCTGCTCGCCGACGAGCCGACCACCGCGCTGGACGTCACCATCCAGGCCCAGGTGCTGGACGTGCTGCGCACCGCGCAGCGGGAAACCGGCGCGGCCCTCGTCCTGGTCAGCCACGACCTCGGGGTGATCGCCGGGATGGCCGACCGGGTCGCGGTGATGTACGCGGGGAGGGTGGTCGAGACCGCCGGGGTGGACGAGCTGTTCGCGGCCCCGCGCCACCCGTACACGCTCGGCCTGATCGGCGCGGTGCCCCGGCTGGACGGGCTCGGCGGCCCGCTCGTCCCGATCCCCGGCGCACCCGCCCCGATGGCCGACCTGCCGCCGGGCTGCCCGTTCGCCGCCCGCTGCCCGCTCGCGGAGGAGCGCTGCTCGGCGGCGGAGCCGGAACTGGCCGGGGGCGACGGGCACCTGGCGGCGTGCGTCCGGTCGGCGGAGCTGGCCGAGCGGCGGCCCGCGCCGGCCGACGTCTACCCGGTGCCGGCGCTTCCGGCCCCGTCGGCCGCTCCGGAGGGCCGGGGGGACCGGGGCTCGCGGGCGCCGGTGCTGGCGGTGAGCGGCCTTGGCAAAACGTTTCCGCTCCTCAAGGGCACGGTGTTCAAGCGCCGGGTCGGCGAGGTCTACGCGGTGGACGGCGTCGACCTGGACCTCCGGGAGGGCGAAACCCTCGGCCTGGTCGGGGAGTCCGGCTCCGGCAAGTCCACCACGCTGTTCGAACTGCTGAACCTCACCGCCCCCGAGACCGGCCGGATCGAACTGCTCGGCCACGACACCGCCAAGCTCTCCCGCGCCGAGGCCCACCGGCTGCGCGCCCGACTGCAGATCGTCTTCCAGGACCCGATGGCCAGCCTCGACCCACGGATGCCGATCGGCGACATCATCGCCGAACCGCTGCGCGCCCAGCACGCCGCCCGCGAGGAGATCGCCCGCCGGGTGCCCGAACTGCTGCACCAGGTCGGCCTCGACCCGGACCACGCCGCCCGCTACCCGCACCAGTTCTCCGGCGGGCAGCGCCAGCGCGTCTCCATCGCCCGGGCCCTGGCCGTCCGGCCGAAACTGCTGGTCCTGGACGAACCGGTCTCCGCCCTGGACGTCTCCATCCAGGCCGGGGTGCTCAACCTGCTGCAAGCGCTCAAGGCCGAACTCGGCCTCTCCTACCTGTTCGTCTCGCACGACCTCTCGGTGATCCGGCACCTCGCCGACCGGGTCAGCGTCATGTACCTCGGGCGGACGGTCGAACAGGGCGAGGTCTCCGCCGTCTTCGACCGCCCCCGACACCCGTACACCCGCGCCCTGCTCTCCGCCGTCCCGCTGCCCGACCCCGCCGCCGAGCGCGCCCGCGACCGCATCCTGCTCGCCGGCGACCCGCCCTCCCCCACCGAGCGCCGCACCGGCTGCCCCTTCCGCACCCGCTGCCCGGTGTACGCCCGCCTCGCCGACCCGGCCGCCCGCACGCGGTGCGAGCAGGACCGGCCGGCGCTCCTCGGCGACACCCCGGCGCAGGACCACCAGGCGGCCTGCCACTACCCGGAGTCGTAGCCGGCCGCCCGCGATCGCTGGGGGTGATCACTACGGGTGACCACTCGAAAGCGATTCGGCGGATCGACCGGGCGCCGTGTAAAGTTCTCCGAGTCAGCAGGCGCCGCTAGCTCAGTTGGTTAGAGCAGCTGACTCTTAATCAGCGGGTCCGGGGTTCGAGTCCCTGGCGGCGCACATGGCAAGGTCTCAGGCCGCTCACTTCGGTGGGCGGCCTGAGGCGTTTCAGTGGGCCTTTCAGTAGGCGCCGCAGTAGGCGCCGCAGCGGGTGCCCGGCCTCAGCCGGTGTCCAGGACGGCGGAGGCCACCGCGTCCGGGCGGTCGAACATCACCAGGTGCCCGGCCGGGGCGGTGGTGCGGTAGTCGGCCCCGAGCAGCGCCGCGAGCTCCCGCTGGCCGGCCAGCCACTCCTCGGTACGGCGGCTGCGGCAGCCGTCGTCGGCGGCGAGCACGGTGACCGGCAGGCCCTCCGGCAGCGGCCGGGTGCGCCGCAGCCCGTCCACCTCGGCGGCCAGGTCGAGGTAGCGCGCGTTCTCCCGCAGCAGGGCGCGCAGGGCCCGGCCGGTGCGGTAGCAGTGCCGCACCAGCGGCGCCGGGGCGAGGTCCTCGCGGCAGACCGTGGACAGCCGGGCCGTCAGCCGGCGGGCGGCCGGGCCGAGCAGGTACGGCACGGCGACGGCGGTGGCGGCGCCCGCGAGCGCCCGGGCCGCCAGGTCGCGCGCTCCGGGGGCCGGGTACGGTCGGGCCGCTGGCTCGACGCTGCTGTCCACCAGGACCAGCCCGGCGGCCCGGTCGGGATGCAGCCGGGCGAAGGCCTCGACGTGGAAGCCGGCCAGCGAGTGGCCGACGACGGTGCAGGGCCCGCGCAGCCCGAGGCCGTCCAGCACCGCGCGGATCCGCTCGGCCTCGCCGGCGGCCGTCGGGGCGGGCCGCCCGGTGGCGGGCTCGGGGGCGCTCAGCCCGTAGCCGGGCCGGTCGAAGCGGACCACGGTGCGGTAGGGCGTGAGGAAGGGGACGACCAGGTCCCAGTCGAACCAGCTGCTGCCGAGGCCCCCGGTGAGCAGGCAGACCGGGCCGCTGCCCTCGGTGCGGACGTGCAGCGGGACGCCGTCGACGCGCAGGAAGCGCGCCCGGGTGCGGGGGTCGTCGGGTGCGGTCATGCCGGCTCCCGGCCCGGGGGCCGTTCGGCCGACCGGGGCCCCCGGTGCGCCGGCGGAGAAGCGTCGGACCAGGTGGATTCGTCGCCCGGCGCCCCCGCGGGGAGGGCCAGGCTCACTGCCAGGACGGCCAGCCAGAGCGCCACCAGCAGCACCTGGAGCCGCTGGCCGGCCCCGAGCGCCCAGGTGCCGCGCCCGGCCTCGAAGGCGGCGATCGCGGCCAGGCTCCAGCCGGTGGCCAGCAGTTCGGCGCCGAGCAGCCAGGGCCCGATCCGGCGCACCGGCGGCCACCAGCCGTAGCGGCGGGCGGCCACGGTGAGCGCGGCCAGCCCGGTGAGCGCACCGAGCATGGCGAGGCTGCTGGTGACGGCGTGCGCGGTGTGGGTCGCGGGGACGAGCCCGGCGGTCTCGCGGGCGGCGCACATCTCGTCGCTGGTGGGGGCGCAGCTGAGCGGCAGCCGGGAGTCGGCGGCGGTCGCCGCGCCGAACAGGGCGAGGGCGGACCAGCCGACCACCGCCCACCCGCGCCGGGCACCGCGCGGCCCGGCCTGCCCGCCGGCGAGGGCGGTGACGGCAGCGGCGAGCACACAGAGCCCGGCGGCCAGGTCGGTGGCCCGGAACAGGCCGCCCAGCGGCTGGTCCTCGGCCGCGAGTTCGCTGATGTACGCCTGCACCGGGTCGAGTCCGGTGCTCAGCACGACCTCCAGCACCCACGCGGTGTACGCCGTGGCGCTGAGCATCAGCAGCGCGGCGACCGCCTTCCGCGCGTTCGGGTGTCCGGGCTTGGGGCTGGGCACCGTTCCACCCTAACCGGCGGCGAACTGCACCCCAACCGGGCGGAAACGGACAGCTCGGCGGCGGGCCGGCTCCCGCGCGGATGCGGGCGGTTCCGGGCGGTTCGAGGCACCCGCCGGGACCGTGTATTGTTTTCCAGGTCAGCAGGCGCCGCTAGCTCAGTTGGTTAGAGCAGCTGACTCTTAATCAGCGGGTCCGGGGTTCGAGTCCCTGGCGGCGCACAGACATTTGGGGAGCCTCTCGCAGCAGCGAGGGGCTCCTCAATTTTTTGGCCTTCGACGTCCGTTTTGCGTGTGATGTCGGTCTCGATTGCCGTTCCGGTGGAGCCAATCGGCCCGCCCGGCTCGTCCAGGGCAGTAAACCGGAATCGGGACAAAGGTCCCTAACCACCGATGTCCCCGTCCGTGCAGGCCGACCCGGTCCGCCCGCAGGAAAGGCCGCGCCTTGTCCGAGAACGCCCAGAGCGGCCGTCGCACGCCGTCGACAGGCCTCCGACCGGTCAAACGCTTCCAGCGCGCCGCCCCCGCGACCGGCGGCAGGAAGCCCCGCCGTCCGAAGCGCACCGGCTGGCGCCGGCTGATCCCCACCTGGCGGATGAGCCTGCTCGGCCTCGCCGTGGCCCTGCTGCTCGGCGTCGGCCTGTTCGCGCTCGGGGTCACGCTGGTGAAGGTCCCCGACGCGCACGCCGCCGCGACCGCGCAGAGCAACACCTGGCTCTACGCCGACGGCTCCGTGATCACCCGCACCGGCCAGACCAACCGGCAGAACGTCAGCCTGGACAAGGTCTCCCCCGCCGCCCAGCACGCCGCACTGGCCGCCGAGGACCGCAACTTCTACCACGAGGGCGCCGTCAACGTGCAGGGCCTGCTCCGGGCCGCGGTCAACACCGCCAAGGGCGCGGGCACCCAGGGCGGCTCCACGATCACCCAGCAGTACGTGAAGAACACGTACCTGAACCAGAAGCAGTCGGTCACCCGCAAGGTGAAGGAACTCTTCATAGCCATCAAGGTGGACGCCACCGAGAGCAAGGACGACGTCCTCTCCGGCTACCTGAACACCTCCTACTACGGCCGCGGCGCCTACGGCATCCAGGCCGCCGCCCACGCGTACTTCGGCGTCGACGCCTCCGCGCTCGACCCCGCCCAGGGCGCCTACCTGGCCACCCTGCTGAACGCCCCGAGCGCCTACGACGTGGCCACCGCGACCCCGGCCGGCAAGCAGAACGCCGTCAACCGCTGGAACTACGTGCTGGACGGCATGGTCAAGGAGGGCTGGCTCTCCGCCGAGGAGCGGTCCGCCATCACGTTCCCGGACGTCAAGGACCCGCAGCCCAACCCGGGCCTGTCCGGCCAGACCGGCTACCTGGTGAACGAGGCCACCCAGTACCTCACCTCGAACCAGGTCATCAGCGAGACCGAGCTGGCCAAGGGCGGCTACACGATCAAGCTGAGCATCGACCCGGCCCGCCAGCAGGCCCTCCAGGACTCCGTCCAGGCGCAGCTGCGCGACACCCTGAACCCGGACAAGCGGAAGAAGGACGCGGCCGCCCAGGCCGGCGCCGTCTCCGTGGACCCGAAGACCGGCGCGGTCGTCGCCCTCTACGGCGGCGTCGACTACGTCAAGCACTACGTCGACAACGCGACCCGGCGGGACTACCAGGCCGGCTCGACCTTCAAGGCGATCGCCCTGGCGGCCGCGTTCGAGAACAACGCCAAGACCCAGGACGGCCGGACCGTCACCCCGCGCACCGTCTACGACGGCACCAGCGGCCGCAAGGTCCGCGGCGGCAAGGGCACCCCGTACGCGCCGCCGAACGAGGGCGACAGGAGCTACGGCCAGATCTCCCTCCAGCAGGCCACCGACTGGTCGGTCAACTCGGCGTTCGCCCAGCTGGCCCAGGACACCGGGCTCCAGAAGGTCAAGGACACCGGCATCGCGCTGGGCCTGCCCGGCAGCACCCCGGGCCTCGACCCGGTGCCGTCCATCCCGCTCGGCGCGGCCACCCCGAGCGTGCTCGACATGGCCGGCGTGTACGCGGCGCTGGACAACGGCGGCAAGCAGATCACCCCGTGGCTGGTGCAGTCCGTGGACCGCGAGGGCGAGGCCCTCCCGCTGCCCGCGCACAAGACCACCCAGGCGATCAGCACGGACACCGCGAACCAGGTCACCTCGATGCTCCAGGGCGTGGTGAGCGACCCGGGCGGCACCGGCTGGCGAGCGAAGGCGCTGGGCCGCCCGGTGGCAGGCAAGACCGGCACCACCGACGACCAGAAGTCGGTCTGGTTCGTCGGCTACACCCCCGAGCTGGTCACCTCGGTGGCCCTGTTCGGCCAGGACCCGGGCAACGGGGCCCAGGTCAGTCTGAGCGGCGTCGGCGGGATCGACGGCGCGGCGGGCGGCCAGTTCCCGGCGCAGATCTGGACCAGCTACATGAAGGCGGCGCTCAAGGGCGTGCCGGTCAGCGACTTCCAGACCCCGGCCGACGGCGGCGACTCCGCCGGCGCCACCGATCTGCCGACGGCCCCGTCCTCGCCGAGCGCCACCCCGTCGACCGGGACCGGCTCGAACGGCGGCTCGACCGCCCCCGCGGCGCCGACCACCCCGCCGAGCGACGGCGCCGGGGCCGGCTCGGGCTCGGGCTCGGGTCCGACCACGCCAGCCGGCGGCTCGAACTCCGGCGGCGGCGGCGTGACCAGCCCGCCGACCGTGCCCCCGGCCACCCAGCAGCCGACCGCCCCGCCGACGACGCGGCCCACCGGGCGGCCCACCGGCCGGCCGACACCCTCCACCGGCCCGACCACGGCGCCGACCACGCAGCCGACCACCCAGCCCACGGGCGGGCCGGACACGCTCACCGGGGCGGGGGCGAACGCCGGGTAGCGGCGGGGGGAGGCTTGGGCGGCGGGGGGGCTTGGGCGGCGGGGGGCCCGGACGGCGAGGGGGCGCGGACGGCGGGAGGGTCGTGCGCAGGCTGGGTGAGTGCGCCGCTGCGCACAGTTCCGTGCAGGACCAAATGACGGAATGGCACCTTACTGAACGCCCGGTATGACTGTCACAATGCGTCGGTGCACAGATCAACGGCCTCGCCCACCCTCCCCACGGGCAGAACCCTCGGCCTCAGCCTCGCGCTGGTCTCCGCGTTCGCCTTCGGCGGCTCCGGCACCGCCGCGAAACCGCTGATCGAGGCCGGCCTCTCACCGCTGCACGTGGTGTGGCTCCGGGTCACCGGCGCCGCCGTGGCCCTGCTCCCCATCGCCTACCGCCACCGTGGCGCCGTCCTGCGCCGCCCCGGCCTGCTGATCGGGTTCGGCCTGCTCGCCGTGGCCGGCGTCCAGGCCTGCTACTTCGCGGCGATCTCCCGCATCCCGGTCGGCGTCGCCCTGCTCATCGAGTACCTCGGACCGCCGCTGCTCATCGGCTACGTCAAGCTCGTCCAGCGCAAGCCGATCAGCCGGGGCGCCGCGATCGGCGCCGGCGTCGCGGTCGCCGGGCTGGCCTGCGTGGTGGAGGTCTGGAACGGCCTGAGCTTCGACGCGCTGGGCGTGCTCTTCGCCCTCGGCGCGGCCTGCTGCCAGGTCGGCTACTTCGTGCTCGCCGACGCCGGCCGCCGGGGCGAGCGCCCGGTCGACCCGCTGGCGGTCAGCGCGTTCGGGCTGCTGATCGGCGCCGTCCTGCTCACCGTCTTCACCCGGCCCTGGCAGGCCGACTGGAGCACGCTCGGCGGGTCCGTGGTGATGAACGGGCACACCCTGCCCGCGCTGCTCCCGGCCGCCTGGATGATCCTCATCGCGACCGTGCTCGCCTACCTGACCGGCGTGATCGCCGTCGGGCACCTCTCGCCCCCGGTCGCCGGGGTGGTGGCCAACCTTGAGGCGGTCGTCGCCACCGTGCTGGCCTGGGTCCTGCTCGGCGAGCACCTCGGTCTGCCGCAGATCGCGGGCGGCCTGCTCGTGCTGACCGGCGCCTTCGCGGCGCAGACCGGCAAGCCGGCGGCCGCGGACGCCAAGGGTGCTCGGGACTCCCGGGACGCTCCGGACACCCGGGACGCTCCGGACTCTTCGGAGCGGGTCGCCGCCGAGCGGCAGGTCAGCGGCCGACCCAGCCGAACCAGTCGAGGTGATTGAGCGGCCACACCACGGCCGACACCGGCCCGACCACGTTGTCCACCGGCACTGCCCCGCCCCCCGGACCGCGCTGGTGGTAGCGGGAGTCCGCCGAGTCGCTGCGGTGGTCGCCCTCGACCCAGACGTGGCCCGAGGGCACCGTCACCGGCCCGAAGTCCAGGCCCGCGCAGGAGTCGTCGCCGGGGTGCAGGTACGGCTCGTCGACCTTCTTCCCGTCGACGGTCAGCGTGGTGCCCGTGCACTGCACGGTCTGGCCGCCGGTCGCGATGACCCGCTTGACCAGGTAGTTGTCGTCCTTCGGCGGCACCAGGCCGACGAAGCTCAGCACCGAGCCGGCCGCGTTGGTGAACGGGTTCGAGTCGACGGGCTGCGGCGGGAGCCAGCCACCCGGATCCTTGAACACCACCGGCTGCCCGGGCTCCGGCTTCCAGCCGGTCAGCGGCGCCAGCTTGTTCACGCCCACCCGGTCGCCGATCCGCAGCGTGTTCTCCATCGAGCCGGACGGGATGGTGAACACCTGGAACAGGCAGGTCTTGATCAGCAGCGCGACCACCAGGCCCACCGCCGCCATCGCCGGGATCTCGATCCACCAGGGCCGGGGCCGACGCCCGGTCCGCCGGGCCTTGCGGCCACGCGAACCGCGCGCACGGCGGCGGGCCTCGGCGCGGCCTCCGGGTGCGTCAGGGGCCTCGGAAGCACCGGGGCCGCGTCCGGCGGCGGGGGCCGGACCGGACCCGGCATCGCTCGGCGTTTCGGGCAGGTTCACCGCCATCGTCGCTGCTCCACCTCTCCGGCTGGGGGAACCTGCACGCTACGCCAACCCCGGAGCCTCACGAAATCCGGCGTTTAGCCGCCCCCGACATGTCCGGGCCGGGCGGCGCCGGGGCCGTCCTCGACGGCTCACCACCGCCCCCCTCGGGGGTGCGCTCTCAGGCGCGGGCGATGGCCTCGTGGTGCCGGATGACCTCGGCGATGATGAAAGTCAGGAACTTCTCGGCGAAGACCGGGTCCAGCTTGGCCCCGGCGGCCAGCTCCCGCAGCCGCTTGATCTGGTCGCGCTCACGCGCCGGATCGGCCGGCGGCAGCTTGTGCTCGGCCTTGAGCCGGCCGACCCGCTGGGTCGCCTTGAAGCGCTCGGCCAGCATGTGGACCACCGCGGCATCGATGTTGTCGATGCTCTCGCGCAGGCTGGTCAGCTCCGCCCGCACGGCGGCGTCGACCCCGTCGGTCAGGCCTGCGTCGGGGGTCGTGGGGTGGTCCGTCATCGGGGCGGCTCCCGGTGTCTGAAGTGGGCACCCGGCCGTACGGCGGCCGGGCTCGGGCCCGGGCAAATCTAACAGGGCCCCCGTGGTGGAGCCGCACCTTTTGGCGGATCCGTCCACAATCCGGACATTGCCCGCACCGCCCGGCACCCGGCGCCGATCCGGGCCCGCGCCGCCCCGGGCCGAACGGGGGCCGCCCCGTAGGCTGGTGCGCGCATGACCGGAAGTGACGACTCAGCAGTCCCTCAGTAATGGAGGTACCGATCGTGGCAACCACCCGCACCGCCCGCACCGCTTGGGAAGGCAACCTGCTCGACGGCAAGGGGCAGGTGACCTTCGCCTCGTCCGGGATCGGCGAGTATCCCGTCTCCTGGCCGGCCCGGGCCGAACAGCCCAACGGCAAGACCAGTCCGGAGGAGCTGATCGCCGCCGCTCACTCCGCGTGCTTCTCGATGGCCCTCTCGCACGGCCTGACCGGCGCCGGCACCCCGCCCGTCAAGCTGGACACCCAGGCCGACGTCACCTTCCAGCCCGGCACCGGCATCACCGGCATCCACCTGACCGTCACCGGCGAGGTGCCCGGACTGGACGAGGCCGACTTCACCAAGGCCGCCGAGGACGCCAAGGCCAACTGCCCGGTCAGCAAGGCGCTCACCGGCACCACCATCACCCTCACCGCCAAGCTGGCCTGACGCCCCGACGGATCCCGTCGGACCCCGGCGGATCCCGGCGCGCTCCGGCCGCTCCGGGCGCGCGGTCGGCGCCCGGGGGCGCGATCTCGGCGCACGCGCCCCTGGCGCACATCATGTGATGTGCACCGGGGGCGTCTGCGCGTACCGCCGCACATGATCACAAAGCGGGCGAATCACCCTGGCGGCGGTCACCGCCCGTTGCCGCCGCGGCCTATGATCGGCCGCAGCGCCCTGTTCTTCACGCGGGTCTCCGCGCGACAGCGCCCCACGGCGGGCGCCCCGCACCGGACCGACTCCGAGGACCGCGACAGAGTGCGGAGCCGGCCGCCGGAGTCCCGATCGGCCGGCCGGACCAGCATCCAACGTCAGCAGCGGACGGGAGCATGCCGTGCCGGGCCAGAACGAGGGGGCCGACGCACACCACCCGGGCGTGCGGCACGAGGAAACACCGCACCACCGTCACCTCACAACACCCCTCCTGGGCCCGGACATCAGCACCGTCGGTCCGGCCAGTCCGGTTGGTCCGGTCGGTTCGATCAGTCCAGTCGGTCCGGTCGGCGTCGTCGGTTCCGTCACGGCCGTCGGTGCTGTCGCGACCGGCGGCCGGGCCGTCGGCACGGCGAGTGCGGCGAGTGCGGCGGGAACCGTGCTGGACGACCCCGGGATGCTGCTCTGCCCCACCTGCTCGGCGCCGCTGACCGACGGCACCCACCGGAGCGCCGTCGACGGCCCCGGCCAGGAGAACGGCGGGAGCGACCGCCTGCTGGCCGCGCTGCGGGCCAGCGAATCCCGATTCCGGGCCGCCTTCTGCGACGCGGTCATCGGGATGGCCCTGATCGACCCCGAAGACCGGATCATCGAGGTCAATCCCGCCTTCGCCGCCCTGATCGGACGCAGCGTCGGCGAACTGGTCCGCACCCACCTGCACGAGATCATCGATCCGGAGGGCATGCCGCACCGGCTCTTCCCCGAACTCGTCCACGGCGGGCGGGAGCGGTTCCGCGTGGAGAAGCAGCTCAAGCACCGCGAGGGCCGCACCGTCTGGAGCAAGGTCACCGTCTCGCTGATCCGGGACGGCGCCGGCCAGCCGCTCTACACCCTCGCACTGGTGGAGGACATCACCGAGCAGCGCCGGCTCGGTGACCGTCTGGAGTACCAGGCCCTGCACGACCCGCTGACCCGACTGCCCAACCGGACGTCCTTCTTCGAGCGGCTCGACGCCGCCTGCGCCACGGCCACCGGGGCCACCGGGACTGCTGAGCCCGCCGAGGCTCCCGACACCACCGACACCGCCGGCACCAGCGACACCGTCCTCGCGCCGGCGGACGGGCGCCGGGTCGGCGTCTGCTATCTGGACCTCGACGGCTTCGCGGCGATCAACGAGACGCTCGGGCACCACATCGGCGACCAGTTGCTGATCGCCGTCGCCGCCCGGCTGCGCGGCGGGTTCTCCGGGCACGACGCCCACCTGGTGGCCCGGATGGGCGGCGACGAGTTCGCCGTCCTGGTCACCGACAGCCGGGGCAGCGACCAACTGACCGACCTGGCCGCCCGGATCCTCCAGGAACTGGAACACCCCTTCGACGTCGCCGGACACCGGCTGGTCATCACGGCCAGCGTCGGCGTCGTCGAACGGTCCGTGCACGAGACCACCCCGACCGACCTGGTCAAGGACGCCGACGCCACGCTCTACTGGTCCAAGGCCGACGGCCGCGCCCGCTGGACCCTCTACGACCCGGACCGCGGCGCCCACCAGCTGACCCGCCAGCTCCTCGCCACCGCACTGCGGCCCGCCCTGGAGCGCGGCGAGTTCACCATCGAGTACCAGCCGCTGGTCGGCCTGGCCGACGGAGCCGTCCACGGCGCGGAGGCCCTCGTCCGCTGGCGCCACCCCCGCTACGGGACGCTCTCTCCGGACCGCTTCATCCCGCTCGCCGAGGAGACCGGCGCGATCGTGCCCCTCGGCACCTGGGTACTGGAGGAGTCCTGCCGCCAGGCCCGGCAGTGGCTCACCGAGTTCCCCGAGACCGAGACCTTCGTGAGCGTCAATCTGGCCGCGCGCCAGATCTGGGACTCCGACGTGGTCGCCGACGTCGCCCGCGCCCTCGAACGCACCGGGTTGCCGGCCCGGCTGCTCCAGCTGGAGATCACCGAGAGCGCCCTGCTCGGCCCCGGCGGACGGCCGTTGCAGGCGCTCCAGGCGCTCGCGGACATGGGCGTGCGGATCGCGATCGACGACTTCGGCACCGGCTACTCCAACCTGGCCTACCTCTCCCGACTGCCGGTGCACGTCCTGAAGCTCGACGGCACCTTCATCGAGGGGTTCCGCGACCCGGCCCCGGCGACGAACCCTTCGGAACTCCCCGAGCTCGGCTCCCGCCGCAGCGACGCCGACGAGCAGATCGTGGGCGCGATGGTGCAGCTGGCCCACACCCTCGGCCTGACCGTCACCGCCGAGGGCATCGAGAGCGCCGCGCAGGCCGAACGGCTGCGGCTGACCGGCTGCGACACCGCCCAGGGCTGGTACTTCGCCCGGCCGGGCGAGGCCGAGCTCGTCGCCGCCATACTCCGCAAGGACCGCCCCGGCCCGGACACCAGCCGGTAACCGGGGCCGGCCCCGCTGCGGACCCGGCGGCCGGGCCTCTCCGCCCAGGCCTTCCGTGCTCAGGCCTTCCGTACTCAGGCCTCGACCGTCAGGCTTCCGCCGTCAGGCCGTACGCCTCGGCGATCAGGCCGTAGGAGCGGAGCCGGGCCTCGTGGCCGTGGATGTGCGAAGTGACCATCAGCTCGTCCACGCCCGTCCGCTTGCGCAGGGCCTCCAGCCCGTCCGCGACCTCGCCCGGGGCGCCGAGCACCACGTTGTCGAGCCAGCTGTCGATGAACTCCGCCTCGGCCGGGCTGTACGGGTAGGCCTCGGCCTCCTCCGGGGTGGGGATCGGGCCGGGGTTGCCGCGCCGCAGCCGGAGCATGCCGAGGGCCGCGGAGCGGGCGAGGCGACGGGCCGCACCCTCGTCCTCGGCGGCGACCGCGCTCACACCGATCAGCGCGTACGGCTCGGCGAGCACCGCGGAGGGCCGGAAGGACTCCCGGTAGAGGTCGAGCGCCGGGATGGTGTTGACGCTGCTGAAGTGGTGGGCGAAGGCGAACGGCAGGCCGAGGCGGCCGGCCAGCTGGGCGCTGAAGCCGGAGGACCCGAGCAGCCAGACCGGCGGGCGCCCGTCGCCCTGGGGGACGGCGGTCAGCTGGGCGTAGGGGTGGCCGGAGGGGAAGTCGCCGTCGAGGAAGTGGGTCAGCTCGGCGAGCTGCTGCGGGAAGTCGTCGGCGCCCTCGGCGCGGCCGCGGCGCAGCGCCCGGGCGGTGGCCGGGTCGGTGCCGGGGGCGCGACCGAGCCCCAGGTCGATCCGGCCCGGGTGCAGGGCCTCCAGCAGGCCGAACTGCTCGGCGATGGCCAGCGGGGCGTGGTTGGGGAGCATCACCCCGCCCGAGCCCAGCCGCAGGGTCGTGGTGTTGGCGCCGAGGTGGGCGAGCAGGACGGCCGGGGTGGAGCTGGCCACTCCCGGCATGCCGTGGTGCTCGGCCACCCAGAAGCGGTGGTAGCCCCACTGCTCGGCGTTGCGGGCCAGCGCGGTGGTCGCGGCCAGGGCCTCGGCGGGCGTGTAGCCGACGCCCACGGTGGCCAGGTCGAGGATGGAGAGCGGGGCGGGCGCCGTGCCGCGGGCGGTGCCCCGGATCGCCGCGCCGGTCCGCGGTTCGGTCGGGTGCTCCTGCTGGTCCTCGGTGGTCATGCCGTCCGCCCTTCTGGCTTTCTTGAGCCGGCCCTGGTGGGCGACCGCGGGTCTCGGGTGGCCCGGCGGTCGCTGCTGCCGACCGGGGTCAACCACCGCGCCGGGCTGGCTGTTCCCGTATCCGGCACGTTCCGGCCTGCACGCCGACCACCGCGCCGACCTCACGCCCGCTCCGCCGCGGCCCGTGCAGCGGCCCCGCTCCGGCCCGTACGCCGGCCCCGTTCCGGCCCCGCTTCGATCCCGCCCGGCGCCGGCGGGCACGGCCCGGTACGGTGCCGCCGACCGACCATTCGGATGACGGAGAGCCAGCGGTCGGACACGCCTGGCGACTTCATGCCGGCGCCGGAAGTCACCGGGTGGAGGGCTCGCGCCTTTGCGCAGGTCGGGGCCGGGGTCTGTGACCCGCGGCATACCGGGGTGCTTCATGGCATGAAAAGTCGAGGCGCTAGCGTTGACCTCAGCGGCCACCTGCTCCCCCGGGCGGCGTGGAGGGAGTACAGGCCTTGAACTTCGTGGCGGCGATCGGATCCTCGTGGATCTGCGCCCTGGCGCTCTTCGCCGTGCTCGGAGACGCCCTCCTGCCCTTCATCCCCAGCGGGACACTGGTCATCCTGGCGGTGCTCAAGACGGCGCGGATCGACGGCGCCCCGGTGCTGCTCGGCCTGGGCGTGGCAGTGGCCTCCTTCCTCGGCGACCTCCTCCTCCTGCACCTCGCCCGGCGCGGCGCCCCGCTGCTCCAGCGCCGGCTCGCCCGGCGCCCGGAACTGGCGGCCAGCGTGACCAGGGTCCAACAGGCCCTGGTCGAACGCCCTCACGGGGCGGCCGCGGCCATGGTGGTGGTCGCCCGGTTCGTCCCGGCCGGGCGGACCGTCCTGGACGTGGCCATCGGCCACTCCCCCGCCCACCCGCACCGCTTCCTGCACTGGTCGGCTCTGGCGGCGCTGGTCTGGGCCGCCTACATCGTGACGCTGGGCTGGCTGAACAGCCACTGGTTCGACACCGCCTGGCTGAGCCTCGCGGTGTCCTGCACCGCTGCCACCATCGTCAGCACCGCGATCGCGCGAATAGTGCGCCGCAACCGACGACGGCTCGCCGCGCTCTGACCGCTGCGCCTCGGCCTGCACCCCTGGCCCCGGTCGCCCCTCGCCGCGCCCCCGCCATGGGCGAGATCTGCCCGGACGGGCGACGAGCCGTACCGAGCGCTGACGAACTCTGACCCGCCCCGCCGGACCGGCGGTACCGTACTCCCCTGGCGGCGCGAGGAGCGAAGCGTCACAGGACGGCAACAGACGACGAATCCTTGCAGCCCAGCCCGGCCCTGCTGACGTGTTGACTCTCGTAGAGGGTCGACGGCCTTGGTGGCCGCTGCGGCCACATGGCATGCTAACGGCGGAAAATTCATCAATTGCCCGATTTGACCGGTGCGGCCCCGGGCCGCCCTCACCACCGGCATCGGCACCCAGGGGAGACCATGACCAGCATCTCGCGCAGGACGGTGCTCAGTGCGACCGCTGCGACCGCGGCCCTCGGCGCGGTCGCGGCCTGTTCCAGCAGCGGATCCGGTTCGAGCCAGAACTCCTCCTCCCCCACGACCGGCGGCAGCCCCGGCACCACCCCGGCGGGCACGACCGACCCGACCAAGACGGGGGTGCCCAAGGGCACTCCGATCGGCGACGGTTCCAACGCCGACACCGGCCCGCAGCCGAACCAGCCGAAGCCCGAGAAGCTCAAGCCCGGTGAGCGGCCGCCGCAGTTCGTGGTGTTCTCCTGGGACGGCGCGGGTGGCACCGACGACGGCCAGTTCCCCCGCTTCCTCAAGCTGGCGGAGCAGTACAAGGCCACGATGACCTTCTTCCTCTCCGGGATCTACGCCCTGCCCAAGGGCAAGGCCGACCTGTACCACCCGCCGAAGCACTCGGTCGGCGCCTCCGACATCCCGTACCTGTCGGACGGTGCGGTCAAGAGCACGCTCAAGCTCGTCAGCCAGGCATGGCTGGCCGGGCACGAGATCGGCACCCACTTCAACGGGCACTTCTGCTCCAGCCGCCCGGACAAGAACGGGGTCAACATGTGGACCCCGGAGGACTGGCAGAGCGAGATCGACCAGGCGATCGGCTTCGTGACCCAGTGGCGGACCAACACCGGCTTCACCGACGTCGACCCGCTCCCCTTCGATTACAAGAAGGAGCTCATCGGCGGCCGCACCCCCTGTCTGGAGGGGCAGAAGGCGCTCCTGCCGACGGCCGCGAAGCTGGGTTGGAAGTACGACGCCAGCTCCTCCGGCGGCCTGCAGATATGGCCGCAGAAGGTGCAGGACGGCAAGGTCTGGGACTTCCCGCTGCAGTCCATCCCGTTCCCCGGGCACACCTTCCAGGTGCTGTCGATGGACTACAACATCCTGGCCAACCAGTCCGCGGGCAGCACCAAGGGCGACCCGTCCAAGTACAACGACTGGCGCACCCAGGCCAAGGACTCCTACCTGGCCGGCTTCGACCGCGCCTACAACAGCAACCGTGCGCCGTTCTTCATCGGCAACCACTTCGAGCAGTGGAACGGCGGCATCTACATGGACGCCGTCGAGGAGACCCTCAAGACCATCGCGGGCAAGCCGGACGTCCGACTGGTCTCCTTCCGGCAGCTGGTCGAGTGGCTGGAGGTGCAGGACCAGTCCACCCTGCGCAAGCTGCGCACGCTCAACGTCGGCCAGGCGCCGAGCGGCGGCTGGGAGACCTTCCTCGGCGCTGCGGGCTGAGACGGGGCAGACCGGGACAAGGCAGACCGGGACAGGCGCGGCCGACGGGGTGGACGGACCCCGCCAGCCGCCGTCGTCGGGGCCGGGCCCGCTACCCCGCGGCGGTGACGTCCGCGAGCAGGCCGCGGACGATGCGCTCGGCCCCCGGCTCTCCCCAGAGGATCGAGTAGTGGTTGGTGTCCGGCACCAGCGAGGCCGGCACCCGGGCCTGGTCCAGCCCGGCCAGCCCGATCCGCTGGTGGTCGTAGAGGCCCTGGGGCTCGTCGAGCAGGCCGCGCTCGGCCCAGAGCAGTTCGGCCGGGCAGGGCAGCCGGTGCACTGCGGTGGCCGCGTCCCGGTCCAGCAGGACCTGGGCGCCGTCGGTCTGTACGGCCTCCAGCACGCAGGAGGAGCGCAGTTCGGGCTCGACACCGACCAGGTCGCGCTGGGTGTAGGCGTCGATCTCCGCCGACCAGGCCGTCCCGAAGGCCGGGTGCCGCTGCCAGAACTCGCGGTAGGCGTCCCGGTCCGGGAAGGTCATCGACAGCCGGGCCAGCGCGGGGCCGAGCACCGCGGCCAGCGCGTCCTCCTCACGGATGCCCTCCGGCAGCGGGAAGGTCAGCGCGCCGTCCACCAGCAGCACCCGGCGGACGAGTTCCGGGTGCCGGACGGCGGCCAGAGCGGTGACCCAGGCGCCCATCGAGTGGCCGACCACGGTGGTCGGGCCCGTGCCGAGGGCCGTGATCAGTGCGGCCACGTCGTCGGCGTGCCGGGCCAGCCCGTACGGCCCGGCGACCGCGCGGCTCCCGCCGCGCCCCCGCAGGTCGGGCGCGAGCAGGGTGACCCGCCCGGCGAGTTGACGGGCGACCTCGTACCAGGCGAGGCCGTTGGCGGTGATGCCGTGCACCGCCACGATCGTCGGGGCGCCCGGCTCGGCGGCGGGCCAGCGCAGGACCGCCAGCTCCCCTCCGGGCACGGCGACGGTCAACTCCTCGGGCTTCAGGGGCGACTGGCTCACGCGGGGGTACCTCCGGTGGGACGGGCGGTCCGGGCAGCGGCCGGAGTGCGGACCGCACGGGCGGATCGGGCGGCGCGAATGCGGGCAGGCAGTCTAGCCAGGCCGCCGGGCAGCAGGTAGACCACCGCGACGAACAGGGTGCCCAGCAGGAACAGGGGTTGGGAGAGTGGCACCCGCAGGACCGCGGGCAGGTCCGCGATCGTCGTCGAGTTGGCGAGGTCGCCGAGCCGGTGGCTGGCCCAGGTGTAGAGGACACCGCCGAGCAGCGGACCCCAGCGGGTCCCCGAGCCGCCGAGCACCACCATCACCAGCAGGGCGAGCGTGGCGTCCGAGCCGGCGGCCTGCGGGGTGGCGCCGCCGGTCAGCAGCAGGTAGACCACCCCGCCCAGCCCGGCGAGGCCGCCGGCGAGCACGAAGGCGACCAACTTGTAGCCGTAGGGGCGCAGTCCGAGCACCTCCACCCGGCGCTCGTTCTCCTTGATCCCCTCCCAGACCCGGCCGGCCGGCGAGTTGACGGCCCAGTGGACCACGGCGACCGTCAGCACCAGGTAGCCGACGGCGATCCAGTAGAGGTTGGCGGTGTTCTCGATCCCGAGCAGGCCGGAGGGCAGCAGGTCGGCCGGGGCGGAGCGGCCCTCCTCACCGCCGGTGACGCCACCGGGGTTGCGCTGGACGAGGATCGAGCCGGCCTGGGCGAAGGCGAGGGTGACCATGGAGAAGCCGATGCCGGTGACGCGGAGGCTGACCGAGCCGAGCAGCAGGGCCAGCGCGACGGTGCAGGCGACGCCGAAGACCGCCGCGGCGGCGAACGGCAGTCTCAGTTCCAGCATCCCGAGGTCGGTGGCGTAGAGGCCGGTCGCGAAGTAGAGCGCGTGGCCGAAGGAGAGCAGTCCGGTACGGCCGAGCAGGAGGTCGTAGCCGGAGGCGAGGGCCCCGTAGAGCAGGCACAGGGCGAGCAGTTGCAGGCTGCCGGGGCTGCCGAGCGGGCCGTCGAGCAGTCCCGGGACGGGAAGCGCACTATATGGGGCGACAAGGAGCGTGATCAGCAGGGCGATCGGCCACCAGCGTAGCGCTCTGTGCATCGGTGTCCAGCGATTAGTGACTGAATCACCTGTTCGAGGGATGGCGCCGAGGTCGGTCGTGTGTTCACAATGGGTCTCGGCAAGGCTGGTGTCAGTCCCCCTTGCCACAGTGACGGTGTCGGCGGAGCTGGTGTCAGTCCCCTCTGCCAGCATGGCGGTCATGGCAGGGCTGGTGTCAGTCCCCCCTGCCATGGTGGCGGCGCTGCGGTCGGCCGCGGGGCCACCGGTGCTCGTGATCGGAGTTTCGGCGCTCACGCGAGCCTCCCGGTGAGTCCACGGGGTCGGACGAGAAGGAGCACGGCGAGCAGGACGACGACCGAGAGGTCGCCGAGCCCGGCGCCGGTGTAGTAGTTGGCGAACTGCTGGACGAGACCAACGCCCACGGAGGCGACGGCGGCCCCGGTGACGGAGCCCATGCCGCCCATCACCACGACGACGAAGGCGAAGATGAGCAGGCCGGTCCCCTGGCCGGGATTGACCGAACCGAAGTAGAGGCCACCGAGGGCACCGCCGAGCGCGGCGGCCGCCCCGCCGATGGCGAAGACGAGGGTGAACGCCTTCCGGACGTCGATGCCGAGCGCCGTGACCATGGCCCGGTCCTCGACGCCGGCCCGGACGATCAGCCCGTAGCGGGTACGGGCGAGGAACAACCGAAGAGCGAGCAGCAGCAGCGCGGCCGCGGCCACGAGCACGAAGCGGTTGACCGGGACGGTCGCACCGAGCACGTGCCAGGTGCCGGAGAGCACGGCCGGCTGGGGGAAGGGGCGGGCGTCCGCGCCCCAGACCCCCATCAGGAGGGCGGGCACGGCGAGCCCGACCCCGACGGTGGCGAGGATCTGATCGCGCGGCCGGCTGTAGAGCGGGCGGATCAGGAAGAGCTCCAGCAGGACGGCGGCGGCCGTTCCGACCAGGGTGCCGAACGGCACCGCGAGCCAGAAGGAGAGGCCGGCCTCGGTGCCGGCCCACCAGGTGGCGTAGGCGCCGATGGAGAGCAGGGCGCCGTGCGCGAAGTTGAGCACGTCCATCAGACCGAAGATCAACGACAGACCGGAGGCGACCAGGAAGTACAGCGCACCAAGACCTAGTCCGGTACAGGAGAGGAGGACGACGGTGTCCATCAGGGCTTCACCTCCGCGGTGACGACAGGGGTGGCCGGAGAAGCGGCGGGCCGGGGTCCGCCGGCGAGCGGGTGACGGGAGCCGACGCCGAGCAGGCGGCGGGCGGCCTCCTCGTCGGCCAACAGCTCGGCGGTGTCGCCCCGGTGGGCGGTACGGCCGTCGGCCAGGACGGCGCAGGTGCCGGCCAGCCGTCGAACGAGGGCGAGGTTCTGCTCGACCAGGAGAACGGGCACGGCCTCGGCCGCTCGCGCCAGGACCTCGGCCACCTCGGCCACGATCTTCGGCGCCAGACCCTTGGTGGGCTCGTCGGCGATGATCAACCGGTTGCGGTTGAGCAGCGTCCGGCCTATCGCCACCATCTGCTGCTGGCCGCCGGAGAGCGTCCCGGCCAACTGGCCGGCCCGCTGCTTGAGTTCGGGGAAGAGCTCGTGGACGAGCGGATAGTTCGGCTCGTCCGTCTCGCCCCCGCCCCGGACGACGCGCTCGGCGAGGCGGAGGTTCTCGGCGACCGTCAGGCCGGCGAAGATCCCCCGGTCCTCGGGCGCGTAGCCGATGCCATGACGGACCACCAGATGTGTCGGAAGGGAGGCGAGTTCGACACCGGAGAAGCGGACACTTCCGGTGCGCGGCACCAGGCCCATCACGGCCTTGACGGTGGTGGTCTTGCCGGCGCCGTTGCGGCCGAGGAGCGCGGTGACCCCGACGGGGGCCACGTCGAGGTCGACACCGTGCAGGATGTGCAGCCCGCCGATGACCACCCGCAGATCGCGAACGGAGAGGAGAGGGGCGGCAGGAGACGTAGGCACGGCCGCGGAGGCGGCGGCAGCGGTGGAGGTAAAACCGGGCGAGGGGAGCGGAGAGGAGGTCACAGCGCCTCGCCCAGGTAGGCCTGTTGCACGGTCGGGTCGGCCATCACGGCCTCGGGGGTGTCCAGCGCGAGCAGCGTGCCGTGGTGCATCACCGCGAGGCGGTCGGCCAGCCCGAGCAGGACGTCCATGTGGTGCTCGACCATCAGGACGGTCCGGCCCAGGTCGCGGTGCACGGACCGGATCAGCTCTGTGAGGGCCGGCACCTCCTCGGCGCTGACCCCCGCCATCGGCTCGTCCAGCAGGATCAGCCGCGGATCGGAGACGAGGAGGACGGCCAGTTCCAGTTTGCGCTTCTCGCCGTGCGAGAGCGCGCCCGCCAAGGTGTCCGCACGGTGGGTGAGTTCGGTGCGGTGGAGGGTCTCGGCCAGCTGCTCCTGGTACCGGTCGGCACGGCGCCAGAGCCGGTACGAGGCGCGTGGTCCGGCCGCCGCCTGGGCGGCCAGTCGGACGTGGTCGGCGACGGTCATCCCCGGCCAGAGGGAGGAGGTCTGGAAGGTGCGGCCGAGGCCGCGGCGCGCCCGGGCGTGCACGGCCTCGGCGGTGACGTCCACACCGTCGAGGTGGAGGCTGCCGTGGGTCGCCGGATAGATGCCGGAGATCAGGTTGAAGAGGGAGGTCTTGCCGGCGCCGTTGGGGCCGATGAAGGCGATGAACTCGCCTTCGCCGACCGAGAAGGAGACGTCCTCGACGATCGGCACCCCGCGGACGGACCAACCGAGTCCGTCCAGCCGCAGCACCGGGGCGGGCGAGGCCGTGGCCGGGGCCGGGGCCGGGGAACCAGCCCGGGAAGGAGTGGGGGCGGTGGGAGCAGGCATCGGGATCAGCCCGCCATCGGGGTGACCGGGGGCGCCACCTCGTCCGCGGTCAGGGTCTTCTCCACCGAGGGCTTGGCGGCGGCCCCGGTACCGGTCAGCCGGGCCTGGAACATCGGCTGGAGGAGGGCGTGGTCCTCGGCGCGCACCGTGGTGCGCCCCTTCACCCCGTCGAAGCTCCAGCCCTCCAGCGCCTTGACCAGGGCCGACGTGTCGTCGGTGGAGCCGTGGTTGGCCTCGACGGCGTGCACGATCAGCTGGGCGGCGGTGAAGCCGTCGGGCGTGAAGATGTCGGTCTTCCCGCCGGCGGCGGTGACGGCCTCGTCCATGGCCTTCTCCACCGGGGTGCCGGCGGCGCCGCTGAAGTAGTGGTTCAGAAAGGAGATCTTCTCGGCCGCCGGGCCGAACAGCGGGTAGGAGGCGGCCAGATCCAGGCCGGTGACGACCTTGGTGTCGGCGAACACGTCCTGCTGGTTGAGCGCCGTCCACAGGGCCGAGGAGCTGTCGCCGGCCCAGGCGACGAACAGCAGGTCGGGCTTGGCGGTCTTGGCCTGGGTGGCGAACGGGGTGAGGTCGGTGGCGCTCGGCGGGGCGAGCACCTGGTCGACCGTCGCGCCCTGGGCGCCGAGCACGGCCTTGACGGCAGCCACGTTGGCCTGTCCGAAGGCGTTGTCCTGAGCGAGCACGGTGACCTTCTTGCCCTTGGCGTCACCGATGAACGAGGCCGCGGTGCGGATGTCCTGGAAGGACTGGCGGCCGGAACGGAAGGTGTACTTGTTCAAACCGGTGACCTTGTCGGCGGCGGCCGGGCCGCTGACGAAGAGCACCTTGTTCTGGGCGGCGATCGGGCCCACCTGGAGGGCGACGCCCGAGGCGGTGGAGCCGGCCAGGACCTTGTAGCCCTTGCCGATCAGGTCCTTGGCGGCGGACACCGCCTTGGCCGGGTCGCCCGCGTCGTCCTGCTCCTCGAATTCGACCTTGTGCCCGTCGACCGCGCCGGTGCCCTTGGTCGCGTAGCTCAGCCCCGCCTTGAAGCCCTCCAGGTACTGCTTGCCGTAGGCGGCCAGCGGTCCGGTCTTGGAGTACACCAGGCCGACCTTGACCGGGCTCTTCGCACCACCGCCGTCCGCCGAGGCCGTCCCGGCGGTGCCGGCCTTGGCGCAGCCCGCGGCGAGCAGGACGCACGCCGCGACGGCGGCGAGCTTCCGGGCCGGGCCGCCGGTCAGGGTCTCGCCCGGGCGGGCGCCGGAGGCGGGCCGAGTGGGGGCTGTCGAGCTGCGCATGATGACCGACTCCTGAGGGTGCGGCGGGGTGGATGCCGGAACCGTAGGTGTGCGGTGGGACTGGCGACATGTGCCCGGGCGACGCATCGGTCCACCGTGATGTGGCTCTGGCCGACATACCACCCGGGCGGCGCCGCTCCCCGGACGTCCGGGTGTGGCCGGCCGACACGGGCTGGTACCCGCCCATGGCGGGAGCCGCCATGGCTGCGGCGGCCCGCGTCCGGTGACGGTGGAGGGGCTCGGCAGCCGTCCGGCGGCGGCCGCCGAGCCATCCCGCCGGGTCTTCCCGCCGGGCCCTCCCGCAGGGCCCGGCCCGGGCGTGCCCTCTCCCGTATCCCACTCCTCACGAGGTGATCCCTTGGACAAGGTCCTGGACTCCCCCGCCGACGCGGTCGGGGACATCCCCGACGGTGCGGTGCTGGCCGTCGGCGGCTTCGGCCTCTGCGGCATCCCGAGCACCCTGATCGGCGCCCTGGCGGACACCGGCACCACCGGCCTCCAGGTGGTCTCGAACAACTGCGGGGTGGACGACTGGGGGCTCGGCCTGCTGCTGCGGGCGGGCCGGATCGCCCGGATGACGTCCTCGTACGTCGGCGAGAACAAGGAGTTCGCCCGGCAGTACCTGTCCGGCGAGTTGGAGGTGGAGCTCACCCCGCAGGGCACGCTGGCCGAGCGGCTGCGCGCCGGAGGCGCCGGCGTCCCCGCGTTCTACACCCCGGCCGGGGTCGGCACCCAGGTCGAGGAGGGCGGGCTGCCCTGGCGCTACGCGGCGGACGGCTCGGTGGCGCTGGCCTCACCGGCGAAGGAGGTCCGGGAGTTCGGCGGCCGCCGGTACCTGCTGGAGGAGGCCATCACGGCGGACTTCGCGCTGGTCCGGGCCGAGGTGGCGGACCGGCACGGGAACTGCGTGTTCCACGCCGCCGCCCGCAACTTCAACCCGCTCTGCGCGACCGCGGGCCGGATCACCCTGGTCGAGGCGGACCGGATCGTCGAGCCGGGCGAGCTCGCCCCGGACGCCGTGCACCTGCCCGGCGTGTACGTGGACCGGGTGGTGGCCGCCGATCCCGCGGACCGCCGCATCGAGCGCCGGACCGTCCGCCCCGCACTCCAGGAGGCCTGAACCGATGTCCACCCCGACCAGCACCCGGTCCCCCGCGCCCACCCCGCAGACCGCCCACCGGCCGCAGGCCGTCCGCCACCCGCAGCCCGGCCTCGACCCGCGCAACGCCCTGGCCGCCCGAGCCGCCCGCGAACTGCGCGACGGCCAGTACGTGAACCTGGGCATCGGCCTGCCCACCCTGATCCCCAGTCACCTCCCGCCGGGCGTCGAGGTGGTGCTGCACTCGGAGAACGGCATCCTGGGCGTGGGCCCGTACCCGGTCGAGGGCACGGAGCACGCCGATCTGATCAACGCCGGGAAGGAAACGGTGACGGTCGCCCCCGGCGCCTCGTACTTCGACTCCGCCTTCTCCTTCGGCATGATCCGGGCCGGCCGGATCGACGTCTCGGTGCTCGGCGCCATGCAGGTCTCGGCTGCCGGCGACCTCGCCAACTGGATGATCCCCGGCAAGATGGTCAAGGGCATGGGCGGCGCGATGGACCTCGTGCACGGGGCCCGTCGACTGATCGTGGTCATGGAGCACACCGCCCGGGACGGCTCCCCGAAGATCGTCGAGGAGCTCTCACTTCCCGCCACCGGCCGAGGAGTTGTCAACCGGATCGTGACCGATCTGGCCGTGATCGACGTGACGCCGGACGGGCTGCGGGTGGTGGAGACGGCCCCGGGCACGGGGTTCGCGGACGTCCAGGCCGCGACGGGCGCCGCCCTCCTTCCACCGCTCTGACCGGGCCGGGTCGACCGGACCGGCCAGCACCAACCGGACCGGACACACCGACCCCGCCCCGCAGCAGCGGCCGGGCCTCCCGTCGGGGAGGTCCGGCCGTTCGCTTTGCCTCCGCGGCGCCGCTGCCGTCGCCCCGTCCGCCGAATTCGCTGCATTAGCACCACTGCGGTGCGGATTGGCCGGGAACCGTAGGATCTTCATGCTTGCGCGGTGATCATTTCCCAGACCGGTTGCGATCACGGTTGCCCTCCGGGAGAGTTGGGGGCGCCGTGGATCCCGCGTGCCCGGAGGGGAAGCCGGGAGCGTGCCGGGATCCGCATTCGAAGTCCCCGCAGGCGCGCAATGAATTCCGCTCGCAAACGCCCACCGGCGCAAGCAGAAGCATGACGCGAATGACGGCCCGAAAACCGCTTGGAAACAACGGCGGTCCACCGGGCGGTGTTTCACGGGGACGACTTTCGAGGCAAGAGGCAAGGCGAAGCAAAGCTCCGGGGGGAGCGGACCAGCCCCGCCGAACGCGGCCGGCCAGGCGCGCCACGGGACGGCGGATCGCATACCCCCGGTCTGAACACGCACCAACGGGCCCGCCGCCACGGCCGGGCCCCGGCCGGGGGGAGCAGACGATGACCACGCCGTTCGCGCGACAGAAGGACGCCGGGACGGCCCGCGGGCGAGGCGCCGGGCGGCGGCTCGACGACGACCTGGCCGCCGTTCCCGTACCCGAAGCCCCGTACGACTACGGTCACTTCAGCCGGCTGGCCGGCCCGGCGCACGACCCGGACGAGGAGGACGACCTCGGTGGCGGCGTCTACCGGCCCGAGCCCGCCCACCACGGAGCCCCGCCGTCACCCTGGCACGCGCACCAGGCCGTACAAGAGACCGTGCACCAGGCCACGCACGAGGCCACCGCCCCCTACCGCGTCCAGTACCGCAGCCTGCTGCGCCGCGAGCCGCACCGGATCCGCGCCGCCCTGCTGATGGTGGCGGCCCCGCTGGTGGAGGTGGTGCTGCTGGTGTGGCTGCTGCTGCCGGAGCACTGGCCGGAGCGCCCCGGCGAGACGCACACCCTGGTGCTGCTGGGCGACCAGGTGATGATCGGGATCATCGCCGTGGTCGAGGTGTTCCGGCTGGTCAACGTCGTGTCCAACACCCACGCCACGCTCGTCGCCCGCGATCCGATACCGGTGACGCCGGAGTCCGGCACCCGGGTCGCGTTCGTCACCGCCTGCGTGCCGGGCAAGGAGCCGGCGGAGATGGTGCGGACCACGCTGGTCGCGGCCCGCGCCGTCCGGCACGACGGCCCGTACGACGTCTGGCTGTTGGACGAGGGAAACGATCCTGCGATGCAGGCGCTCTGCACCGAGCTGGGCGTCCGCCACTTCAGCCGCTTCGGCCGCCCGTACTGGAACCAGCCCAAGGGCCGGTTCCGCACCGGCACCAAGCACGGCAACTACAACGCCTGGTTGCAGGCGCACGGCGACGACTACGACTTCTGGGTCTCGGTGGACACCGACCACGTCCCGCTGCCGGACTTCTGCGAGCGGATGCTCGGCTACTTCCGCGACCCCGACGTGGCATTCGTGGTCGGACCCCAGGTGTACGGGAACTACCGCAGCTCGGGATCGGCCGTCACCAAATTCTCCGAGAGCCAGCAGTACCTCTTCCACGCACTCATCCAGCGCGCCGGAAACCGTTACGGCGCGCCCATGTTCGTCGGCACCAACAACGCCGTCAGAATCCGTGCACTCCAGTCGATCGGCGGGTTGTACGACTCCATCACGGAGGATATGGCGACCGGCCTGGAGTTCCACCGGAGCCGGAACGCCGAGACCGGTGAACGCTGGAAATCCGTGTACACCCCGGACGTGCTCGCGGTCGGCGAGGGCCCGTCCTCCTGGACCGACTTCTTCTCCCAGCAGCTGCGCTGGAGCCGCGGCACCTACGAGACCCTGCTCACCCAGTACTGGCGGGTGCTCTGGCGGCTGTCGCCCGGGCGGCTGCTCAACTACTCGCTGATGGTGGGCTTCTACCCGATGGCGGCGCTCACCTGGCTGCTCGGCGGTCTGTCCAGCGTGCTCTACCTGGTGTTCGGCGCCTCGGGGGTCCACGTGTCCTCCGAGATCTGGATGATGCTGTACAGCGACGCCGCCGCGCTCCAACTGCTGCTCTACACCTGGAACCGCAAGCACAACGTGAGCCCGCACGAGCCGGCCGGCTCCTCCGGGGTCGCGGGCATGCTGATGTCCGCGCTCTGCGGCCCGGTCTACGCGGCCTCGCTGGTGCAGGCGCTGCTGCGGCGGCGCAGCCGCTTCGTGGTGACGCCGAAGGGCCGTTCGGCCAGCGCGGACCGGGTGAGCACCTTCCGCTTCCACCTGTTCTGGACGCTGGTGTTCGGCGGCGCGATAGCGGCCTCCTTCTTCACCGGCTACGACCACGTCGCGATGCGCACCTGGGCCTGGATCGCCCTGGTCCTGACCGTGCTGCCGATCCTGGTGCTGGCCGGCGACGCCGTCCGCCGCCGGCGCACCCGGCCCACGGCCACGCTCACCGTCACCGGCGGTCCGGCGGCGACCCCTAGGGTCGTCCTGGAGAAGCGCCGCCCCCGGCACGCCCGCGATCCCCGGCACGGCCGGGCCGCACCGGTCGCCCCGGCCGCGCCGGCCGCGCCGCCGGGCGTCCCCGCGGCACCCGACCGGGCGGAGCACACCACCACCACCCGCTGAAGCCGCCCGACCCGCCAGCACACCCGAACCGCCAGCCACCCCGAACCTCACGAGCTCCCGAACCTCACGAGGGGACCAACCACCGTGAAGATCCACAAGACCGGCCGGACCAAGCGCTTCGCCCTCGGCAGCACCGTCGCGCTGACCGTCGCCGGGATGAACGCGCCCGCCGTCCTCGGCTTCGCCGGCCAGCAGTACCACCAGTACGTGATCAACCGCCCCGACTACAAGGCGGAGTACGGCCACTGGCAGACTCTCACGCTCCCCGCCGAGTTCCGGGTCAACGCCGTCCACGCCACGCTGCTGCGCACCGGCAAGGTCCTCATCGTGGCCGGCTCCGGCAACGACGAGAAGCGCTTCGACGCGGGCAGCTTCCGCAGCCTGCTCTGGGACCCGGCCGCGAACACCTACAAGCTGATACCCACCCCGGCCGACATGTTCTGCGGCGGCCACGCCTCGCTGCCGGACGGCCGCGTCCTGGTGGCCGGCGGCACCCAGCGGTACGAGAAGCTGGCGGGCGTGGTGAAGAGGGCGGCCGGCGTCATGCGGGTGCGCAACGAGAGCCCCGAGCGCGCCAGGACGTTCCCCAAGGGCACCGTCTTCGTCGGCCCGAACGGACGCGAGTACGCCTCCACCGTGCCGGTGACCGTCCCGGCCGCGGTGAAGACGGGCGCCGGCAAGCAGGCCGTCGTCACCGCCGGCGAGCAGCACGTGTTCGTCGAGGCGGTCGGCGAGGGCGCCGACTACGTCACCGACTCCCCCGCCCAGTACCGGATCAAGGGCCTGGCCGGGGTCGACGCCCACAACCTGTACGGGCAGAGCACGAAGCTGACCCTGGACAAGCAGGAGTACCAGGGCATCCGCTCCGCGTTCGAGTTCAACCCGGACACCGAGCTGTACGAGCAGGTCACCGACATGGCGTACGCCCGCTGGTACCCGACGCTCACCGGGCTGGGGGACGGACGGGTGGTCACCGTCTCGGGCCTGGACGACACCGGGGAGATCCTCAACGGCAACGACAACGAGATCTACGACCCGAAGAACAAGACCTGGTCCAAGGGCCCGGACCGCTACTTCCCGACCTACCCGTCGATCTTCCTGACCGCCTCCGGCAAGCTCTTCTACTCGGGCTCCAACGGCGGCTACGGCCCGGCCGACAAGGGCCGCGACCCCGGGGTGTGGGACCTGTCGAACAACGGCTTCCAGCCCGTCCCCGGCCTGCGCGACCCCGCCCTCACCGAGACCTCGTCCTCGGTGCTGCTGCCGCCCGCGCAGGCCCAGAAGGTGATGGTGCTCGGCGGCGGGGGCGTCGGTGAATCACCGCTGTCCACCGCCCGCACCGACATCGTCGACCTCTCCGCCGCCAAGCCCGCCTTCACCCCGGGCCCGGACCTGCCGGCCGGCGGCACCCGCTACCTGAACAGCGTGATCCTCCCGGACGACACCGTGTTCACCACCGGCGGCTCCAGCGGCTACCGGGGCCGGGGCGCCAGCGACCTGCTCAAGGCGCAGGTGTACCACCCGGACACCAACAGCTTCAGCACCGCCGCCGAGCCCGCCGTCGGCCGCAACTACCACTCCGAGGCACTGCTGCTGCCGGACGGCCGGGTGGCCGTGCTCGGTTCCAACCCGCTGTTCGCGGACAAGGCCGAGACCACGCCGGGCGGCTTCGAGCAGCGCATCGAGATCTACACCCCGCCGTACCTGTTCCACGGCGACCGCCCACAGGTGGCCGCCGCGCCGGAGGCCGCGAAGCTCGGCACCACCGTGCGGATCGGCACCGCCCGGCCGGACGCGGTCGCCACCGCCAAGCTGATCCGGCCGAGTTCGGTCACCCACGTGACCGACGTCGAACAGCGGTCGGTGGCCCTGGACATCAGCGGTCGCACGGCCGACGGGGTCTCGCTCACGCTCCCCGCCAACCCCAACCTGCTGCCTCCCGGCTGGTACATGCTGTTCCTGACCGACGCCGCCGGCACCCCGTCGGTCGCGCGCTGGATCCAGGTGACCGGCTGAACGACACCGGGTGCGTCACGGCCTGGTACGGACCCGCGCCGGTGCGGACCCGCACTGGTGCGTCACGGCACTGGCGCGGACCAGCCCCCCTCAGCGGGCGGCCTGCGCCAGGCCGAGCGCGTACGGCAGCCAGAACTCGCCCGCCCGGGGCTCGCCGCGCCCGCACTCGCCGTCCGACTCCCCCGGGTTCTTGATCCACAGGTAGGCGTCGACCCCGGCCCGGCCGGTGTCGGCGGTCGGCCGCTCACCGAGCGCGCGGCCGGGCGGGTTGCACCAGGCGTCGCCGCCGAGCGGGCCGTTGCCGTTGCGGCTGGTGTCGATGACGAAGTGCTTCCCGCCCAGGGCGGCGGAGAGCTGGCCGCCGTAGGCCGTGTTGCGGCCGGTGTCGTAGAAGTTGGCGACGTTCACCGCGAAGCCGTCCGCCGCCGCGATCCCCGACTTGCGCAGCGCGGTGGACAGTTCGGCCGGGTCCTGCGACCAGCCGGGGTTGCCCGCGTCCAGGTAGACCCGCACCTGCGGACGCTTCTTCAGCTCCTGCACGGCGAAGGCCAGCAGGCCGTACCGCTCGGCGGCCAGGTCGCCCTTGATCCCGCAGCTGTCCAGGGTGTGCGCGACGGCGTCCGGCTCCAGCACCACCCAGGCCTTGCGGTCGCCGAGGGCCTCCGCGACACCGCTGATCCAGGCCCGGTAGGAGGCGGCGTCGGCGGCGCCGCCGGCCGAGTACAGGCCGCAGTCGCGGTGCGGGATGTTGTAGGCGACGAAGACCGCCGTCCGGTCCGCCTCGGCGGCCCGGCGGCTGACCTGTTCGGCGATCTCCTTGGCGCCCTGCTCGCCGAGCCACTGCGAGGAGGGCTGAGTGGCGATCCGCAGCAGCGTGTCGGCCTCCGTCGGCCGGCCCTGGCCGCGCAGGGCGGTCACCTGCCGGGCGGCGTTGGTCTGGCCGGAGACGTAGAAGGCCTGGCCGGGGAGCTGGGCGAGGCTCGCGGGGCCGGTGCCCGGGTTCGCGGCGGAGGCGGTGGGCGCGGCTGTGGGTACGGCGGCGGTCCCGCCGGCCGCGGCACCGGCCGATGCGCCGCCGCCCGGGCCGCCGGGTGATCCCTTGGCCGATCCGGCGGTCGAACCGCTACAGCCCGCGGCCCCCGCCAACAGCACGACCAGGGCCGCCCCCACGGCCCGTCGGATTGCCACTACCCGTCCCACCCGGCGCACGTACCGCCCCTCCCCCCAGAGCCGGTCCGGCGACCGGTCGGCACCAGCTAAGCACACCGGCCACCGCCCGCCCGCGACGGGCGGTGAACGCCGGGTGGCCATGAGCGGGCGGACGGGCGACCCCGCCCGCCCGGACCACCCCTCACCCAACTCCCGGGCGCTCAGCCCCAGGTGCTCAGCCCTGCTTCAGGTTGGGCACCTGCCAGTCGATCGGCTCGCCGCCGAAGCCGTCCAGCGCCGTGTCGATCTGCGAGAACGGGCGGCTGCCGAAGAACAGCTTGGCCGACAGCGGCGACGGGTGAGCCCCCTGCACGACCACGTGCTTGGACGTGTCGATCAGCGGCAGCTTCTTCTTCGCGTAGTTGCCCCACAGCACGAAGACCACCGGCTCCTCGCGCTCGCTCACCGCCTTGATCACGGCGTCGGTGAACTTCTCCCAGCCCTTCGCCTTGTGCGAGTTGGCCTCGTGCGCGCGCACCGTGAGCACCGCGTTGAGCAGCAGGACGCCCTGCTCGGCCCAGTGCATCAGGTAGCCGTTGTCCGGGGCGGGGATGCCGAGGTCGGCGTCCAGCTCCTTGAAGATGTTGCGCAGCGAGGGCGGCGTCCTGGTGCCGGGCAGCACCGAGAAGCTCATGCCGTGGGCCTGGCCGTCGTCGTGGTACGGGTCCTGCCCGAGGACCAGCACCCGGACCTTCTCGTACGGCGTGGCCTCCAGCGCGGCGAACTCCTGGCCGCTCGGCGGGAACACCTGGTGCTGCGCGCGCTCGGCCGCCACGAAGGCCGCCAGCTCGGCGAAGTACGGCTTCTCCGTCTCGGCGCCCAGCACCGGGCGCCAGGACTCGGGCAGCTCCAGCCCGCCGCCCTCGCCGGCCTCCACCACGCCCGCCTCGACCGTGTCCGTCACGACATCTACCTCCCACACCGCGGCTGTTGTGCCGCACGCCCTCTTTCACCCCGAACGCTACACAGCCCCACCGACAACTCACTCCGCCGAAGCCGCAGAAGGCGCAGAAGGCAGCGCGGACCCACCAGGCAGCGGGGCCCCAGCGGGAACTACAGGCAGCGCCGACCCCGAGGGAGCCACCGGCGCGGGGTCCGAACCGGCCGCCCGCACCACCCGGACGTGCTCCACCACGTTGAGCGCCACCAGCAGCACCGCCAGTGCCACCAGCACCGCCAGCGCCGGCAGCCGCACCACCGCCGGCGCCAGCCCCAGCACCACCGCCGCCGCACCGAGCCGGGTCGTCGCCACCTTGCGGAACATCATCCAGCGGGTGTACCCGAAGGTCAGCAGGTACAGCCCGCACCCGCCGTACAGCAGCGCCACCGACCCCGGGCCGAGCGCCTGCCACGGGTCCGCGACGGTCTCCCCGAAGCCGACCGCCACCCCGATCACCCCGGCGGCCAGCGCCAGGTGCCCGTACTGGAAGATCCGCCGGACGACGTCCCGCCGGGAGTCGGCGACCTCGACGGCGTACCGCATGGCGTCCGCCGCGTACACGAAGTACTGCCACCACAGCCCCGCCGAGATGGTGAACGCGGCGGCCACGGCGGCGAGTTCGGCCACGTCCAGCCGGGCGCCGGCCGCCGTCCCGCCGATGCCGACGATCGACTCGCCGAGCGCCACCAGCAGGAACAGCGCGAACCGCTCCGGCATGTGCGAGGGGTGGTACGCCACCGCCGCCAGCCGCCGCCGGAACACCAGCGGCGCGGCCAGGTCGCAGAGCGCTGCCGCCGCCCACAGGGCCAGCCGCGGCCCGTCCGGCAACAGCCCGCCCACGACCAGCAGCGGCCCGCTGACCAGCACGCCGGCGCCGTACGGGCCGCGCCAGACGCCCGGCAGGCGGATCAGCAGGAGCAGCAGCACCAGCCGGGCCAGCCAGTACGCGGCGCCGAGCAGCACGCCCCGCCCGCCGTACGCGCCCGGGACGGCGAGCGCCATGAACAGGCCGGCCAGCCCGACCGCCAGGATGCCGAGGCGGTCCCGCAGGTTGTCCACGTCCCTGATGTTGGCCTGCACGGTGGTGCCCACCCAGCACCAGTACACCGGCACGAACACCACCAGCGCCCGGACCAGCCCGGTGGCGTCGTGGTGGTGGTGCAGCAGCCCGGAGACCTGGGTGATCGCGAAGACGAAGACCAGGTCGAAGTAGAGCTCGGCCCAGGTGACCCGCTTCTCGTCGGCCTCCCCGCCGACGCCCCCGGCACCCCGCCGTGCCTCCGGCAGCCCCGCATCCCCCGTCGCACTCATTGCGCCGTTGCCTCCCCACAGGTACGAAACGGGCCCCGCCCCGGCGACCGACCGGAACGGGGCCCACGACAGCACCGCAGAGGCTAGACCAGCTCGACCAGGTCCGCGATCGACTTGACCACCCGGGTCGGCCGGTACGGGAAGCGCTCGACGTCGGCGGCGGCGGTCAGGCCGGTGAGCACCAGGATGGTCTCCATGCCGGCCTCCATGCCCGCGACGATGTCGGTGTCCATCCGGTCGCCGATCATCACGGCGGTCTCGGAGTGGGCCCCGGCGGTGTTCAGCGCCTCGCGCATCATCAGCGGGTTGGGCTTGCCGACGAAGTACGGCTCGACGCCGGTCGCCTTGGTGATCAGGGCCGCGACCGAGCCGGTGGCCGGCAGCACGCCCTCGGGGGACGGGCCGGTCTCGTCGGGGTTGGTGCAGATGAACCGGGCGCCCTGGTTGATCAGGCGGATCGCCTTGGTGAGCGCCTCGAAGCTGTAGGTGCGGGTCTCGCCGAGGACGACGTAGTCCGGGTTGTTGTCGGTCAGCACGTAACCGGCCTGGTACAGCGCGGTGGTGAGCCCCGCCTCGCCGATCACGTAGGCGGTGCCGCCCGGGCGCTGGCCCTTGAGGAACTTGGCGGTGGCCAGGGCGGAGGTCCAGATGCACTCCTCCGGCACCTCCAGGCCCATCCCGGCCAGGCGGGCGCTGAGGTCGCGCGGGGTGTAGATGGAGTTGTTGGTGAGGACCAGGAACGGCTTGCCGGACTCCCGCAGCCTGCGCAGGAACTCCTTCGCGCCGGGAATGGGCGTGCCCTCGTGGATGAGGACGCCGTCCATGTCGGTCAGCCAGGACTCGATGGGCTTGCGGTCTGCCACGTAGGTGTCTCCTTGGTCTTGCAACGGTTCTGAACGATTTCGCACATCGCTCCGGACCGGACACCCTCGGCCGGCCGGGCGCCACTGGCTGCCCCAACACGGACCAGCCTAGAGCCTGCCTCCTCGGGCCGACCGGGGCGGCCCCGGACGGGAACGGCCACGGCACGCCTGCGGCAACGCATCCGCGTGCACCACTTCCGCCCGGGCACGGCCGCGGTGCGAATGGAGGCAGTCGGCCGGTGGGCGGGTTCGTCCGCGCAAACGCGCTACGCCGATGAGGGGACCACCGGGCGGTTCGTACCGGATCTTCCCGTGCGCTCCTGACCAGCGAAGTCGCACAGGAAGTCGGACAGTTCCGGTCCGGCTTTCGGCACGTCGGCGCGATGATCGAAGGGACAGGCGGGCCGCTCGGTGTTCTTGTTCTGGTGAGAGCCGGTTCGGCTCTCGTCACCGTGGCATCCGTGTTCGGCTGTGCTGCCGGACGCGTGAGCCCATCCTTCCCAGAACAGGGCCCCATGAAGATCCATCGCATAGCCGTCGCAGCTCTTGCCGTCGGCACCTTGCTGGCCGGAGGCACGGCTGCGGCCGTGGCCAACACCTCGACGAACACACCGAGTTCAGCATCGACCAGTCAGACCCGCAGGGACGCCGTGGCCTGCGCGGTCGCCACCGTCTCCTCGTCGGTCGCCGCCTCCAACGCCTCCACCGCGGCAGCCGCGGCGCAGGCCGACGCCGCGTCGGCCGCCGCCGCCCTCAAGACCTTCATCGCGGCGACCCAAGCCGTGCCACCCAACGCCGCCGCCGAGGCCGCAGCCGCCACCAGCGCCAGCGCCGCCGAGGCCGCCGCGGTCACCTCCTCCGCCGCTGCCGCCACCGCGGCCGCCACCGCTGCCACCGCCAGCGCCGCCGCCGTGAAGGCCTGCGCCGTTGCGGTGACCCCCACCGCCTGAGACGGACGCGCGGCATCGCTCGGCCGCCGGGTCAGGCCGTGGCGCGAAGCCTCTACGGCCTGACCCGGCTTGGCCCGGCTTGCTCTCGCGAGCCGCGCCCGTACCCGTGCCCGCAGCAGCCGCCGCCGCAGCCGCAGCCGCTGCCGCAGCGGGCACGGCACCACGAACACGGGGGTCTCCATCAACCCGAAGGGAACATCATGCGACGCATCCGCACCATCCCGGTCCTCGCCAGTTCCGTCGTCCTGACCGCCGTGCTGGCCGCACTGGCCCCCACCTCCGCACAGGCGGCCGTGGCCTGCAACGAGACGGCGCTGGTCGCGGCGATCAACGCCGCCAACAGCGCCGGCGGGGGCAACGTCGTCCTCGCGACCGGCTGCGTCTACACCATCACCTCGTCGCACAGCAGTGACACCGACGGCGCGAACGCGCTGCCGATCATCACCACCGCCATCACCCTGACCGGTGACAACGACACCATCACGCGCTCGACGACGGCCGGTACGGCCGGCTTCCGCATCGTCAAGGTGGCCGCGGGCGCCAGCCTCACCCTCAAGGGCAACGTCACCCTCAGCAACGGCTCCGCCGTCACCGACGGCGGCGGCATCCTCAACTACGGCGCGGTGACCCTCACGGCCAGCGCACTGACCGGCAACACCGCCCAGGGCAGGGGCGGCGGCCTGGCCAACGAGGACGTCGGCGCCCCCCAGAAGGGGGCGGTGGCGACCTTCACGAACAGCACTGTGGCCAGGAACAGCGCCACCGGCCAGGGCGGCGGGATCTACAACGGCCTGCGCGGGTCGCTCACCACCACCAGCAGTTTCATCGACGCGGGCAACAGCTCCGGATCCCAGGGCGGCGGCATCGCCGCCATCGACTCCACCTCCACCACGCTGACCAGCACCCAGATCAGCGCCAACCAGGCCGTCATGACGGCCGGCGGCATCTACCGGCAGAACGGCACCATGACACTCACCACGACACCGGTCAGTGGAAACACCCCCGACAACTGCGTCGGCAGCTCCCCCTCGGTACCCGGCTGCGTCGGCTGATCCGTCAACTGCCCTGAGGCGCCTTGCCCCCATGCCGTCCGACGAGCGAGGACGCGAACCGACGTCCGCCCCGCCTCCCGGCTCCGCCACTGCGAAACCGGGAGCAAGCGGGCGCCTCGTGATTGAGTGGTCGCATGAGCGCCTCGACCCCCTCGTCCTCCCCGGACCGCCCGTTCCGCGTCGGCCTGATCGGCTACGGCCTGGCCGGCTCCGCCTTCCACGCCCCGCTCATCGCCACCACGCCGGGGCTGCGGTTGGACGCCGTGGTCACCGCCAGCCCCGAGCGCCGCGAGCAACTGCGCCGCGAGCACCCCGGCGCCCGCGCCGTCGACACCCCCGAGCAGCTGCTCGCCGACCCGGACGCGCTCGACCTCGTCGTCGTCGCCTCGCCCAACCGCACCCACGCCCCGCTCGCCCGCGCCGCCCTGCGCGCCGGGCTGGCCACCGTCGTCGACAAGCCGCTGGCCGGCACCGCCGCCGAGGCGCTGGAGCTGTGCCAGCTCGCCGAGGCCCGGGGCACCCTGCTCTCCGTGTTCCAGAACCGGCGCTGGGACGGCGACTTCCTGACCGCCGCCCGGCTGGTCCGGGGCGGCGCGCTCGGCCGGGTGCACCGCTTCGAGTCCCGCTTCGAGCGGTTCCGCCCGAAGCCCAAGCCCGGCTGGCGCGAGCTCGCCGACCCGGCGGAGGTCGGCGGCACGCTGTACGACCTGGGCAGCCACCTGGTGGACCAGGCACTGACGCTGTTCGGCCCGGTGGAGACGGTGTACGCGGAGGTCGACGTGCGCCGGGACGGCGCGGTCGTCGACGACGACGCCTTCCTCGCCCTCACGCACGCCTCCGGCACCCGCTCGCACCTGTGGACCAGCGCCATCACCCCGCTGATCGGCCCCCGGCTGCGGGTGCTCGGCGACGCCGCCGGGTACGTCAAGCCCGGCATGGACCCGCAGGAGGCGCAGCTGCGGGCCGGGCACCGACCGGACGGCGCCCGCCCGTGGGGTGCCGACCAGCCCTCGCAGTACGGCACCCTCGGCACCGACGAGTCCTCGATCGCACTGCCCACCGAACCGGGCGACTACCCCGCCTTCTACGCGGGCATCGCCGCCGCCCTGGCCTCCCCGGGCACCCCGCCCCCGGTCGACCCGCGCGACGCGGTGGCCACCCTGGCCGTCCTGGAGGCCGCCCGGGCCTCCGCCGCCACGGGCACCACGGTCCGCCTGGGCTGAGCGGCTGCCGGGCCTGCCGCCCCCTCAATTTCACTTCTAAGCTGCTTAGATGATCGACCGAAGGGGCGGCAGGCCACCAGCGCGAAGAGCGGCGGCCGTCACACCCCGATGACCTCCACCGCCGAGCCCAGGCCCCGGAAGTCCGCGACGTTGCGCGTGTACAGCGGCAGGCCGTGGGCCGAGGCCACGGCCGCGATCATCAGGTCGATCCGGCGCGGGCGCGGCTGCCGCCCGGCCGCGATGGTGAGGGTGACCAGCGTGCCGTAGCGGGAGGCCGCCGCCGCGTCGAAGGGCAGCGGGTCGAAGTCGGCCATCGCCGCGCCCAGCACCTCCAGCCGGGCGGCCCGGCTGACCGCGTCGCGGGCCATCGACACACCCTGTTGCAGCTCCGCGAAGGTGATCGCGGTCAGCTCCGGCACGGCCGGCAGGCTCGCCGGGGAGAGCAGGGCCAGATCGATGTAGACACAGGTGTCGAGCACCCCGGCCGGCCGCCGCCGGACTGCCCGTCTGCGCTCAGCCACGCCGCCGCTCGAACGGGTCGTCGCCCTCGTCGCCCACCAGCTCCTCCGGCCCGAGGTACTCCTCGGCCTCCTTGCGCATCTGCTGGTAGTCCACCCGCGGCAGCTTCACGTGCCGCGCCACCAGCTCCTCCGCCGTGAGCCGCCGCCGTCCGGACACCGGTCGCAGCTCCGCGACCTCGACCCCGTTCCTGGTGATGTGGAAGGTCTCCCCGGCCTCCACCGCATCCATCACCGCGGCGGAGTTGTTCCGGAACTCCCGCTGGGTAATCGTCTTCATCCCTCCACGGTAGCCCCGTGTAGCACCTGCGGCTACGCCCCTGCACCGCTTCGCGAAGCACCCCGGCGCGGCGGGTGCGCCACGGGAATTCCGCGCCGGGCGGGAACTCGGCGGGCTCGGCGATCGTCCTGAACGTCTGAAGTCCCCCGAGTCCGTGGGGCCCCAAGCCCGTCACGTCGAAGGAGGAGCAGCGCATGACCGTCGTCGCGATGCTCCTCGGGCTGCTCCGGGTGCTGACCGGGGAGCTGGTGACCGAGGGCGGGACGGTCGCGTCGGTGGCGGCGGTCGCCGCCGTGGCGCTGCTGGCCGGTGCGGTCGCGGGCACGCTGGCGGGGGCGCGGCTGCTGGGCGCGCGGGCGCCCACGGCGGTGCGCAGCGGGGTGCTGCGGCGGCGCGCGTTCCGTACGGCCTTCCTCCCGCAGCGCGATCCCGATGCCCGGGGCAGGCGACGCCCGAGGGCGCCGGGTGCGGCCCCGGCGGCCGCGTAGCTTCGTCGTCTTCCGCCGTTCCACGCGGCCGTCCTCCGTCGACCACTCGTTTTCCGAGACCCCCGGAGGGCTCGCTCCACCATGTCCGTTCTCGCTGTTCTCGACCCGGCCGTCGCCGTCGCCCATGCCGGCGTCGCCGCGCTGGCCCAGGTACTGCCGACCGCGCTGGCGATCGTCCTGTTCACCGTCGCCGTCCGGCTGGCGTTGCATCCCTTCGCGCGCGCGGCGGCGCGGGGGGAGAAGTCGCGGGCGCGGCTGGCGCCGAAGGTCGCCGAGGTGAACCGGAGGTTCAAGGACCGCCCGGAGAAGCTGCGGGAGGCGCTCGCCGAGCTGTACCGGGAGGAACGGGCCTCGCCGTTCGCGGGGTGCCTGCCGATGCTGGTGCAGATCCCGTTCTTCTCGGTGATGTACCGCCTGTTCACCACCCCGAACGGCCTGCTGGACCACACCCTGTTCGGCGTGCCGCTCGGCCTGCACGTCGGGAGTGCGCACGGCGCCGGGCAGTTGGCGGTGTTCGGCCTGCTGTACGCCGGGCTGGCGGCGGTCGGGTACGTCAACTTCCGCCGGGCCAGGCGGGCGGCGGCCGCGCAGCCGACCCCCCAGCCGGGGGCGGGGCTGCTGCCTTACCTGTCCTTCGGGTCGGTGCTGTTCGCGATGCTGGTGCCGGTGGCCGCGGCGCTCCACCTGGTGACGACGAGCACGTGGACGGCCGCGGAGCGGGCCTGGCTGCATCGGGGTGGCGCACCGGCGCCGACGGCGGCGGCGCTCGCGCTGTGAGCCTCGCGCTGTGAACACCGCCGCCGAACCCGCCGATCTCGCCGAGGCCGCCGACCCCGCCGGCCTGCGTCAGAAGTGCCGCAGCAGTTCGGGGAAGGCCGCCAGTTGCAGGGTCGCCTCGTCGGGGCCGAGGTCCTGGTGTTCCAGGACCCAGGTGTGCTCGTGCGGGATGAAGACCGTGCGCAGGCCGGCCCGGCGGGCCGGGGCGATGTCGGACTTGGGCGAGTTGCCGATCATCCAGGTCCGGTCGGGGTCGAGGCCGAGCTCGGCGCCGAGCCGCCGGTAGGTGTCCGCCGACTTCTCGGCCACGATGTGGACGCCGCGGAAGTGGTGGTCGATCGTGGAGGCCGTCACCTTGCGCCGCTGCTCGTCGAGGTCGCCCTTGGTGAGCAGCAGCAGGTGGTGGCGTCCGGCGAGGTCGGCGAGGGTGTCGGCGACGCCGGGGATCAGCTCGATCTCGCGGCTGCTGAGCGGAGCGAGGAGGCCGTCGATCCGGGCTTCTTCGGCCGGGGTGGGGGTGCGGTCGCCGTTCAGCCGCCGCAGGCAGTCGGCGAGGCTCTGCCGGAACACGGCGGCGCCGTAGCCGAGGGCGGCGGAGTTGGCGGCTTCGATCTCGTCGAGGACGGCCCTGGCGCGGTCGCGGTCGGCCGGGGTGGCGACCCAGTCCAGGAAGCCGTCGATGACGCGCTCGAAGAGGACGTTGTTCTCCCAGAGCGTGTCGTCGGCGTCGAAGATGAGGGTCTGGTCGGTGTGCATCCGGGTGTGCTCCAGCGGGGTTCGGAAGGTCAGGCGGGGGCGTCGAGCAGGCGGCCGGCCCGGTCGAGCGTCTCGCGGAGGTTCTCCTCGGTGGTCCGCTGCCGGGCCTCGGCGATGGTGAGCCACTCCAGCGGGGCGGCGGGGTTCTCCGGCCGCGCCCGCTCCGGGGTGCCGGTGGCCAGCAGGAAGCGCAGGTCGGCGTGTTCGTGGGCCGGTTCGGCGGGCGAGGCCGGGACGGGCACGACGGCGAGGTGGACGAGGGCGAGGTGGACGAGGGCGGCGTCGGGCCACGGGGTGAGGTCGGTGAGCCCGGTCTCCTCCAGGCCTTCGCGCAGCGCGATGTCCAGCGGCCGGGTCTCCCCCGGGTCGCCGTGGCCGCCGACCTGGAGCCAGGCCTGCTGGCGGACGTGCCAGCGCAGGAGGACGCGCCGGGTCGGCGGGTGGACGATCAGCGCGGAGGCGGTGAAGTGCAGCGGCGTCCCGCGGTCCCAGGCGTCGGCGGCCCCGGTGAGGTGGCGGACGCGCTCGTGGTCGGCGGTCTCCGTCGGGCCCTGCGGCCGGTGGCCGGCCAGCAGTTCGGTCAGGCCCGGGCTGTGCGCCGCGCCGCCTGTGGTCACCATGATCAGCACTCCTCGTTGCGCTCCGGACCACGTCAACGTCAACCGGCTTGCGGGGGCGGGTGATCGGGGCCGGGGCTTCCGGTTCCGGCGAACCCGCGCAGCCTAGCCCCGGGGCACTCCGGCGGCCCACCGGTTTTCCTCCCGAGGCCGCCCGGCAGCCGGCTCCCCCCTCTCCGGACGGCCACGAAGGGCCGGTCGGGGCAGCGCCCGGGAGGCCGTAGCCTGTGGTGATCGTTTCGGGACAGGTGGAGGGATGTCGTCATGGTGGCTGCTCCGGCGCTCGCGGACTTGCGCGAGGTGTGCCAGCCGCAGGCCAAGCTGCAGAGCCGCAACGGTGAGCACTGGGCGGGACGGCTGTACATGCGCCGCATCTCGCTGCGCACGACCCGGCAGTTGGTGCGCACCTCGGTGTCGCCGAACACCCTCACCTGGGTGATGGTGGTCTGCGGGGTCGGCGGCGGGGCGGCCCTGCTGATACCCGGTCTGACCGGCGCCGTGCTGGCGGCGGTGCTGTTCCAGCTGTTCCTGCTCTTCGACTGCGTCGACGGCGAAGTGGCGCGCTGGAAGCGCCAGTTCAGCATGGCCGGGGTCTACGTGGACCGGCTCGGCGCCTATCTGGCGGACGCAGCGCTGATGATCGGCGCGGGCGTGCGGGCGGCCCGGGGCGGGTCGGAGCTGTGGGTGTCGGTGGGCCTGGCGGCCGCGCTGGGCGTGGTGCTGCTCAAGGCCTCGACGGACCTGGTGGACGTGGCCCGGGCCCGCAGCGGGCAGGCCCCGGCGGACGAGGAGTCCACCCAGCCGCGCTCGCAGGGCATCGCGACCGCGCGCCGGCTCGCCTCGGTGTTCAAGATCCACCGGGTGACGAACGGCATCGAGGCCTCCCTGGTGCTGCTCGCGGCGGCCGCGGTGGACGCGGCGCTCGGCAACCTGGACGCGACGCGGGCGGCGGTCGCGGGGATCGCGGTGATCACCTGGGGCATGGTGGTGGCGCACCTGGCGTCGATCCTGTCCTCCTCGCGCCTGCGCTGACGGGCGACGTGGGGCCCGCCGAGGCGGCCCCCACGCTCACGCCGCCCGCGCCGTCCGCACCAAGGCACACCTCAGAGTTGCGACTCCGACCCACCGTCGGTCTGAGCGTGGGCGGCAAGGATGGTGTCGAGGAGGCCCGGGAAGCGCTGCTCCAGGTCGACGGCGCGCAGGGCGGAGAACTTGCGGTTGGCCTCCTCGCGCTGGTGGATCAGGCCGGACTCGCGCAGCACCTTGAAGTGGTGGCTGAGGGTGGAGGGGGCGACGTCCACCGGGAAGGTGCCGCAGGCCCGCTCGGGTTCGGCGCGCAGGATGCGCACGATGGTCATCCGGGTGGGGTCGGAGAGCGCGTGCAGGACGTCGAGCAGGTCGATCTCCCCGGTCGCGGGGTGGGCGAGCGCCGGTCGGCGCCGGGCGCTTCGGGGCATGATCCGACCTCTCTGATCTGCGTTTGACCTGCGTCCGATCCGCGCTTGATCTGCGATGTTCGACAATCGTCGAAACTGCGTGGTACCACTACCTCGCGTCAATTTCGTCGTTCGTCGAACATCGTAGCCGAGGGGGACCGACATGCGCGCACTGGTGATGACCGCACCCGGTGGGGCCGAGCACACGGAGATCCGGGAGGTCGAGGCCCCGAGCCCCGGCCCCGGCCAGGTGGCGGTCGACGTCGCCTACGCCGGGCTGAACTTCGTCGACGTGATGGGCCGCCGGGGCGACGCCGGCTACGTCACCGCCTGGCCCTACCGGCCGGGCAAGGAGGTGGCCGGCACCGTCCGGGCGGTCGGCGAGGGCGTCACCGGACTGGCGGTGGGCGACCGGGTGGCGGCCGCGCCCGTCGGCGGCGGCCTGGCCGAGGTGGTGCTCGCCGAGGCCGCGCTCACCGTGCCCGTCCCGGACGGGCTGGCGCTGCGCGAGGCCGCCGCCGCCCCGCTGGGCCTGGCCACCGCCGTGCTGCTGCTCACCGACGCCGGCCGGCTCGCCGCCGGGGACACCGTCCTGGTGCACTCGGCCGGCGGCGGGATCGGCCACGCCGTCGCCCAACTGGTCCCGCTGATCGGGGGCGGCGGCCGGCTGATCGGCACGGTGGGCCGACCGGAGAAGGCGGCGGCCGCCGTCGCCTCCGGCTACCACCACGCCTTCGCCCGCGACGAGGCGCTGCCCGAGGCCGTCCGGGCCGCGACCGGGGGCCGGGGCGTCGACCTCGTGCTGGACCCGCTGGGCACCGAGGCCCTGGAGCTCGACCTCGAACTCACCGCACCCGGCGGCCGGATCGTCCTCTTCGGCAACGCGGGCGGCGGCGCCGTCGCCGACCTGCCGCCGCTCGGCCGTCTGATGGCCGGGAACCTCACCGTCACCGGCTTCAGCCACCGCGCCCTGGCCGCAACCGCCCCCGAGCGGCTGGCCCGCGCCATCCGCACGGTCCTCGACCTGCTCGCCGGCGGTGACCTCACACTGCCGGTCACCGAAGTCCCCGGCCTGGCCGCCGTCCCCGCCGCGCACGATGCCATGGCGGAGGGTCGGGCCACCGGCAAGTACGTGGTGCGCGTGGCCGGTTGAGCCCTGCTCGGGGCGGCGTCCCTTGCGCAGGAAGTCGGGTGGGCCGACTTCCTGCGCGGAGCGCGGAGCGCGGAGCCCGGAGCCCGGAGCCCGGAGCCCGGAGCGTTGGAGGCCGGGCGGGTCAGGGGTTGTAGAGGCCGCCGGCCTCGCCGGGGTCGCCGGGGCCGTTGTAGCCCTGAGGACGGCCCTGGTTGCGCGTCCCGGGCCTGTTGGTCTCGACGAAGCGGCAGGCCGCGAAGTGCACGTCCCCCATGCCGGGCCGCAGGATGTCGCTCAGCAGCACGTCGCCGTCGAAGACGATCGAGCGGCCCGCGAGTTGGGGGTCGGTCAGCGTGGCGACGTTGATGACGGCGGCGGCCGGCGTCCCCGGGTCGAGTTCGACGTCGTACCCGCCGCCCACCGGGGTGGCGATCGCCGGGTTCCCCCGGATGGTGAGGCCGCTGGGGTAGGAGATGGTGTAGTTCTGCAGGCTCCGCCCGCCCACCACGGTGCGCGTGGCGCCACGGTCCTGCCCCTGTTCCACGCTGCCGCCCCGGTTGGCGCCGTTCTCCACCTGCCCGCCCAGGTCGTCGGGGAGGACCATCCCGTGCTGCGTGTAGAAGTGCACCCTCGTCCCCGCGGGCACCCGGAAGGTGCCGTTCGCGGCCTCCCAGGCGCCGTGACCGCTGAGCACGAGACCGTCCGTACGCGCGGGCGCGGTGTTGTCGGCCTCCCAGTCGTCGTCCGGGTTCTGGTGATTGATCATGGGCCGGTTCTGGTCGGCCGCGCGCTGGATCCCGGTCGCGCGGAGCATCTGCACGACGGCCGCGTTGCCGTGGCTGCTCTGGAGGCCGAGCAGCGACTGGGCGGCGGCCTGCGCCCGGTTCGGGTTCCTGGTCGCCGGCTCCGAAGTGCGGGCCGGCGTGCAGGCCTTGCCAGCGGCGACACCCTTGGTCCTGTCGTGGGCGTGCATCGTCCCCCTCTCGACTCGAAAGCTCACTCTCCTGGATATCGGTGGCGTCGGCCTGGGCGCCAGGTCCGTACGGGCAGTGCCCGCTGCCTGAAGGCGCACCGCGCGGTGCCCTGCCGCGCCGAGACCTCGCGCGGTGGTCAGGCCGCGGGTATGCCCGCCGCGTAGAGGCCTGCCCGGCTGCCGCGGTAGGCGACGCCGCCGAAGGCCGTCAGCGAGAGCCCGGTGTACTCGGTGCCGAACTTGGCCGGATCGTCCTGCCATTGAAGCCGGCCGGTGGCGAGGTCGAGGGTGTGCAGCCGACCGTCGTTCAGCGCCACGTAGACCCGGCCGTCGGCGACGGCCATGGTGCTCATGCCCCGGCCCAGGCCGTCCGGCACCGAGGAGGTCCACCGGCTGCGGCCCGTACTCGCCTCCACGGCGACGACCCGGTCGTTGTCGAGGAGGCAGAGCGTCCCGTCGGCGACCGGGGCGGGCCGGACACCGGGGTGGCCGAGATCGTCACGCTGCCAGAGCACCCGGCCGGTCGCCGCGTCCAGGGCGGAGACGGTCGAGGCGGCACCGGTCGAGGCATAGGCGGTCGAAGTGGCGCCGGTCGGGGCGGGGGCAGCGGAAGTGGACAGGTAGAGGACGCCCTCGTGGACCACGGGCCGGTCGACGAGCTTGCCGACGGCGGGCTGCTCCCAGCGCCGCTCACAGGTCTTCGCGTCGAGGGCGGAGATCCCGCCTGCGGGGGCGGCGAGGTACACGGTGCCGCCCGCGACCGCCGGCCCGCAGGCGGCCTCCAGCGGGCCGGCCCACCGGGCCTCGCCGGTCGCCGCGTCGTAGGAGTGGACGCGGCCGTCGCAGGTCACGAACACGTCCCCGCTGACGGTGGGGCCGTCCGTCCATCCGGACAGGTAGCCCCCCGGCGCGGGCACGGCCCATCGGACGGCTCCGGACGCGGCGTCCAGGGCGTGGACGTGGGAGTCGGTGGTCACGCAGACCAGTCCGTCGCCTGCGGCGATCGGCCAGCCGAAGTTGCTGTCGGCGGGATTGTGCGAGGTGACCTTGGCGCTCCAGCGCGGGGTGCCGGTCCGCAGGTCGAGGGCGCTGACCGTGCCGTCGAAGTCCGCGACGTAGAGGTCGGGCTGCGGGGTGGCCGACAGGGCGACCCGGCTGCCGGTACCGGTCCGGCTCCAGACGCGGTGGCCGGTGTCGGCGTCCCGCCGCGCCCACCAGCCGATGCCCCCGACGGTGACGGCGGCCGCCGCCACGCCGGCGACGCCCAGCAGCATGCGCCTGCGGCTGACGTGGGGGCGGACGGGATCGGTCTGCGATTCGTTCGAGGTCACACCGAAGGTGACCGTCTGCGCCCGCCGCCGGTTCCACCGCGCGGGCGAGCTTCACAGAAGGCGCCGAAACGGGTGGCCAGGACGCGGCCGGGATTCTGAAGGTCGCGCGCAGGAAGTCGGACCGGCCGACTTCTTGCGCGGGGGCTCAGGTCAGGCGCCTGGGGGTTCGCGGCCGGGTCAGACGATCAGGTTGCCGGGCTCGTCGAGCCACACGTGCTGTTCGCCGGTCGGCGTCATCGTCACGCCGAAGCGGGTGAGGTCCGGTTCGCCGTCGGCGAGCCATGCTCGGCGGGCGCGGACGATCTCGTCCCACAGGCGGCGGGGCCCGGCCTGCTGGACTGCGTCGGCGGCGCCCCAGTCGTGGTGGCGGACGGACGCCCAGGAGCCGGCGCCGTCGGAGAGCCGCATGCGATAGGTGCCGCCAGGGTCTGTGTCGTCCCAGGTGTGGTGATACCGAACGCCAGGCACCCGGAGGCCGATGGCGAACGCCACGTCCACGTTCTCCAACGCCAGCTCCGGGTCGATCGGCGACGAGCCCCGGTGGATCGGCCGGTCGGTCGGTTCGGTCACCGGGTGGGGACGCTGGCTGCGGACCCACATGAAGCTGACGTTGTCCACGAACCTGCCGTGGGAGGGCTCCCCCGGACCGCCGACCACCAGGCGCAGGAGTCCGGCGTTGGCGTAGGGCGTGCCCCAGGGGGTGACGATCACCCCGCCGGGGCGGGTCTGTTCGAGCCAGGCACGCGGCAGTCGGCGGACCGCCGCCGTGGAATGGACGCGATCGTAAGGCGCCCGGAGGGGCTGGCCTTCGAGGCCGTCGCCAGTCGAGCAACTGGGCTGGAGGCCTGCTGCGGTGAGTCGTCGGGCCGCTGCGGCAGCGACCGCTCGATCGACCTCGACGGTGGTCACGTGGGCGTCGCCGAGCCTGGCGGAGAGGAGCGCGCTCGTCCATCCGGTGCCGGTGCCGATGTCGAGCACGGTGTTCCCGTCGACCACGTCCAGGTGCCGGAGCATTCTCGCGACGAGGGACGGCATGGAGGCCGAGGAGGTGGCGATGCCCGGCCCGGTATCCAGGCCGCCATCGATCTGGGTGACCACCACCTCGTCGGCGTTCACCAGCGCCCACCAGGTGTCCGGGTGGTCGGCCCGGTTGATCCGGCCGTAGCCGGTCGGGCTGTCGCCGTCCGGGGCCCAGACGGCGTCCGGGACGAAGGAAGAGCGCGGGGCGCGCTCGAACGCGCCCCGCCACCCCTCGCCCAGCGCCCCCGCCGATTCCATCCGGGTCAGTAACTGTGCGTAGTCGTCCATCAGTTGGCGCTCACTTCTTCGGCGGCTTCACGGGCTTGGTCCACTGGCCGTCGGACTCCTTCGGGGACTGCTTCTTGTCCCCGTCCTCGCCACCCTTGCCGTCTCCGTGCTCGCCCATTCCGGCTCCTCTCGATCGGTGCCGGTCACTAGGGTGCCGGCAAGGTCCTGTCCGGCACGGTAGAGGCCCGACCCTGCCGGTGTGCGCCGCATTTCTCCGCATTTCTCCTGTGCGCGGCGAGGCTTCCGCAGGTTTCTCAGGTGGCTGCCAGTGCCAGCGCCGAGCGCGCACGGGCGATCAGCCGGTGTGCCGCGGGGCCGTACACCGCAGCATCGTGCAGCTTGCCCCCGTCGGAACCGCGAAGTGCCGTGCGGCATCGCAGGCTTGGCACTCGGCAAGCACTGCGGGGGTGACCGTGCGGGCGTGGAGGTGACGGGCGCGGGTTTCGCAGAGGGCGCCGAGGAGGGAGGCCAGGAGGTTGAAGGTCAGGAGGCCTAGCATCGGCGGCGGTCCCGCTCACGCTTGTACTCGCGGAGGAGGGCGAGGAGGTTGATGAGGGTGCTCGCCGGGATGTTGCCGAGGGAGACGAGGGCGCGGCCGTCGAGGTTGGTCTCGCCGGCCTGGGCGGAGGGCCAGAGGAGCCCGAACTCGCGACCCTCGGTCCGGAGTTCGACGATGAGTCCGGTGATCTGGCGGGCCGTGAGGTGGCGCAGCGCCGGATCGGCCGGGTGGATGGGGTGGTGGGCGATCACGCGACACCGTCCAACTCGAACCAAACGATTTTGCCCAGCTTCAGGGGGTCGACGCCCCAGCGGTGGGTGAGGCCGGCGACCAGCTGGAGGCCCCGGCCGGACTCGGCGAGCGGGCACGGCGTTCGCTGCTCGGGGAGGGCGGAGGAGCGGTCCGCGACGGTGACGCGGAGGGTGTTGGAGAGGGGGTTGGAGAGGAAGTGGATGAGGACGACGGGGGAGGTCGTCTCGCCGTGACGCCAGGCGTTGACGATCAGTTCGACGAGGGCGAGCTCGGCGTCCGCGATGGAGGAGGACGACCAGCCGACGCGGGTCATGCCGTCGCGGAGGGTGTCGCGAGCGAGGGTGAGGGAGGGGGAGTTGAGGTTACGCACAGGGATCTCCCGGAGAGGTGAAGGGGAAATGCCGAGCGGGCCACTGACGCCCGGCTCGGTGATCGGTGCGTCACCGACTGTAGAGCTGGTGGTACATGTATCGGTACTTCTACCCCGTTCTTCACTCGATCGATGGATTGCTGGACCCTTCGCGGGATCGCGATGGATGCTTGGGGGCATGCCACCACGAACCACCCCGTCAGCCAGGCAGGAACGAGTAGGCACCGAGCTGCGGAAGATGCGCGACTGCGCGGGCCGCACAACTGCCGAAGCCGCCGCGCTGTTCGGATTCGCCCGACCGAAGATCACGCAGATCGAGAAGGGGCAGTACCCGATCAGCGCCGAGCGGGTACGCATGCTCGCCTGCGACTACGAGGAGGGCGATCACGCCTTCGTGGAAGCGCTCGCGGCCATGGCCGAGGAACGCCACAAGGGTTGGTGGGAGGACTACCGAGGGGCCGTGCCGCCTGGCTTCCTCAACATCGCCGAGATGGAGTACTTCGCCAGGGGAATGCTCACCTATCAGATCTCGCACATTCCTGGCGCTATGCAGACAGAGGAGTACGGGAGAGCGATCTTCAAGGACGTCTACCCGACGCTTCCGCCTCGGCTCCTCGAAGCACGTGTCGAGCACCGACTTCAGCGCTCGGCACTACTGATGAGCGAAGGTGCTCAACCGTACTCTGCGCTGGTTCACGAAGCCGCCCTGCGCATGCTGTTCGGTGGCCGCGATGCCGCAAAGAACCAGCTGGACAAGCTGCTTGAGTACTCAGAACTTCCCCACGTGGCGCTTCGCGTGATCACCTTCAGCACCAATGGGTTCATTGGTGCTGGCCAAGGCATCTTCTACGCGAAGGGGCCAGTTCCCCGCCTGGACACCGTCCAGCTCGACGCAGTTGGCGGCCCGGCGTTCCTACATGAGCAGAAGCACTTGGAGAACTACCGCCACATCATTGACACGATGGCCGAGCGGTCTCTCACCGAGAGCCAGTCTCGTGATGCCATCAGGCTTATCAAGAAAGAGATCTAAGCCATGAAGACCCTCCACTGGAAGCGCCCCAAGGCCTGCGCAGACGGCAACTCCTGCCCTGAGGTGGCCATAGGTCCCGATGTCGTACACATCCGCAGCACTCTTCTGCCCGACGCCATCGCCCAACTCACCCCCACCGAATGGCGCGACCTCGCCTCCGCCATCCGCGCCGGAGAGTTTGACCTGTAGCGCGCCGAACAGAGGCAATCCGCACGATGAAAGACCTGATCTGGAAACGCCCCACGGCTTGTGGAGACGGCAACAACTGTCCCGAGGTGGCCGTCACCTCCGATGCCGTCTATGTCCGCAGCAACCTCCGGCCCGACGCCATCGCCCAACTCACCACCGACGAATGGCACAACCTCCTCTCCGCCATCCGTGCCGGCAATTTCGACCGGCAGGCCCGAACCTAGGAAGGCCAGCACAATGAAGGATCTGATCTGGCAGCGTCCTGAGTCTTGCGGCGACGGTGCGAGCTGCCCGGAGGTAGCCGTCACCTCCGAAGCCATCTACATCCGCAGCAGCCTGCTCCCCGACGCCATCGCCCAACTCACCCCCGCCGAATGGCGCGACCTCGTCTCCGCCATCCGCGCCGGCGAGTTCGACGTCTGATCCACCGCACAGGGCGGGCCGTTCGTCGAACGGCCCGCCCTGGCCGTCCCCTTGAGCCCCCTCCGCCCCTACTAACCCAGCAGTCCGATAACCCCATATTCACAAGACGGCCTGATCCCACCGCTCCCCAACCACCCCCGTACGACCATCGGTTTGCCGCCGAGGAGGGCCGGGGTAGTGCCGAGGAGTTCGCACTCCCACGGACCTCAAGTCCGGTGCGGGCACTGATGTTTAGACATTGCGAAGGGATCGATATCCATGAACAGGACCCTCCGGAACGCCCTCGTGGCAGTCGCCGCCGTCGGCGCCCTCGGCGTCGCCGCTGCCGCTCCCGCCATGGCCGCAGACACCACGCCGGCCCAGCCGACGGCCCGGGTGCAGGCGCAGCTCAGCAACCCGAAGACGGTCAAGGCCGACGACTTCAACAAGGCCCGCGACATCCTGATCAAGGCGGGCAGCAAGACCGCCGAGAAGACCCACCCGTCCCACGGCGTCAAGGACGTCCCCGTCTCCTACGGCACGAGCCTGCTCGCCGAGGCCCGCGACGAGTTCCGCGCGACGGACAAGAACCTGCCCGAAAAGGACAAGCAGTCCGGCATGTCCCACGCCCACTACAAGGCCGTCCACGACGCGGCCAAGAAGATGGGCATCGACACCTGGTAACCCCGCCCGGGGCCCCTCGGGGGCTTCCCCCCCCCCCCGGGGCCCCCCCCCCCCCCCGCAGGCCCACGGGCGCGACGCCGAGGCCGTGCGCGAGTACCAGGAGAC
>NZ_JBHVWW010000004.1:101957-136332 GCF_042882025.1 Kitasatospora sp. NPDC058243 | reverse complement strand
GCGTAGCCCAGCGCCTCCAGCCGGGCCCGGGGAGGGTTCCGGGGTCACCCCGCCCCGCCCCGCCGCCGTTTCGTTGCGGCGTTGAGCCATGGCCCGTCGAAAAACCTTTTTTTTCACCACCCGACCCCCCCCCCCTTCCCCCTCCCCCCACCGCTCCCCTCAGCTCTACCGGCCTCCCGGCCTACCGGGGCGCCGGGCCCTGCCGGCTCGGCCGGCCGTCCGGGTCGAGGGTGAACACCACGGTCTCGGTCCCCTTCACCCCGGTCACAGCGATCCGGTCCGGCCCGGACCAGTCGACCCTGCCGAACTCGCCGCCACGGATGTCCCATTCGCCCAGTTCCCAGTGGCGGGCGGACCAGCCGCTGCCGGTCAACAGCTCGACCCGGTAGATCGGGTCGATCGAGAAGGCGACGTCGGTCACGGTCAGCACGCGGTCCGGGCGCTCCGGGTGGCTCTTCCGGCTGACGGGCTGCCCGTCGCGGTCGAGCAGCAGCGACAGGAGCACGGCCAACCCCCCGAGGAAGACGAGCGACACCAGGGCGGCCGCGCAGCCGACCTGCGACCACCAGGTGCGGAACTCGAACTGGATCACCAGCGAGACCACGGCCAGCGCGACGGTGGCGCCGAGCAGCGGCAGCGGGTGGTTGAGCCAGCGCTCGACCTCCACCAGCCCACCTGAGAACGAGGCCTGATAGCCCGGCAGATAGACGAGGAGCGCCGCCAGCGCCACACCTCTGAGCCACCACACGATCCGCTTGCGACGTGCCGCCGTCATGCGCCCCTCCCCAGGGTGAGCCTTTGCCCGGACTTTACTACCGGATGTCCGGCGGTTGGGGCTCCGGTCGGCTCCGGCCCAGGCCTGGGGCGTCCACCGGTACCGGCCACGACTCAGGACCGGCCACGACGCCGGGAGGCCCGGGCGGACATCGCTGTCCACCCGGGCCTCCCGCTACCGGCCGTACCCCCGTCACCGCCGGTAGAAGACGCTCCTCGACCAGAAGTAGCCGATCAGCGTCAGCCCGGTGCACCACGCCAGCGCGCTCCAGGCGCTGTTGCCGATCGGGGTGCCCATCAGCAGCCCCCGCAGGGTCTCGATGATCGGCGTGAACGGCTGGTACTCGGCGAACCACCGCAGGGCGGTCGGCATCGAGTCGGGCGGGACGATGGCGCTGCCGATGAAGGGCAGGAACTGAATCGGCATCGGCAGGTTGCTGGCGCTCTCCACCGTCTTGGCGACCAGCCCGATGCCCGCCGATATCCAGGTCAGCGCGATGGTGACGAACAGCAGCAGTCCGACGGCCGCCAGCCATTCCACCAGCCCGGCGTTGGGCCGGAAGCCCATCGCGAGGGCCGCGCCGACCACCAGGACCAGGCCGAGCATGGTCTGTATCACGCTGCCGACCACGTGCCCGGCCAGGAAGGCCGAGCGCGATATCGCCATCGTGCGGAAGCGGTTGACGATGCCTTCCGTCATGTCGACGCAGACCCCGATCGCCGTGACCAGCGACCCCGAGGCGGCCGCCATCAGCAGGATGCCGGGCGTCACGTAGTCGATGTAGCTGCCGCCGCCGATGCCCGCGCCGAGCGCGCCGCCGTAGGCGTAGTTGAACAGCAGCAGCATCATGACCGGCATGATCACGACCGCGAAGGTCAGGGACGGGTACCGCAGCGCGTGCTTGAGGTTGCGTCGCAGCATGGTCAGCGAGTCACTGACCGCGTAGCTCACCGAAGCGCTCATCGGACGCTCTCCCCGGTCAGGGTGAGGAACACGTCGTCCAGATCGGCCGTCTCCACGACCAGCGACTCGGCCCGGACCGAGGCGTTGTCGAGCGCGTCCAGCACCGCCTTCACGGTGACCACGGAGTTGTCCCCCGGGATGTCCAGCCGCAGCGCCTCGGTGTCGACCGCCGCGTAGTCGAACAGCCCGGCGGCAGCCCCCAGTTGGGCCGCGTCCGCGAACTGGAGCCGGATCCGCCCGCCGGGGACGATCCGCTTCAGCTCGTCCGCCGTGCCCTCGGCGACGATCCGCCCGCCGTCCAGGACGGCGATCCGGTCGGCGAGTTCGTCGGCCTCGTCCAGGTACTGGGTGGTGAGGAAGATCGTCACCCCGTGGTCGGCGACCAGTCCCCGGATGATCTCCCACATCGTCCGCCGACTGCGCGGGTCCAGCCCGGTGGTCGGCTCGTCGAGGAAGATCACCCGCGGATCGCCGACCAGCGTCATCGCCAGGTCGAGCTTGCGCCGCATGCCGCCGGAGAAGGTGACGACCGGCTTGCGCGCCGCCTCCGTGAGGTCGAACCGCCGCAGCAGTTCCTCGGCCCGCCTCCGCCCCTCCCGACGGGGGAGGTGGTTGAGGTCCGCCATCAGCAGCAGGTTCTCCTCGGCGGTGAGCAGGTTGTCCACCGCCGAGAACTGGCCGGTGACACCGATCGCCGCCCGCACCCCGGAGGCCTGCTCGACCACGTCGTGCCCGGCCACCCGGGCCACCCCGCCGTCGGCCGGGATCAGGGTGGAGAGGATCTGCACGGTGGTGGTCTTGCCGGCGCCGTTCGGCCCGAGCAGGGCGAACACGCTGCCCGCCGGAATCTCCAGGTCGATGCCGTTCAGCACGGCCTTGTCGCCGTAGGACTTGGTCAGTCCGACTGCCGAGATCGCCGCCATCACGCCCTCCGGATCACGACGTCGCCGAGCTGGGTGCGGCCGCGGACCTCGACGGTCTCCCGGGCGTCGCCCGGGCCCTGCGTCGCACCGAGGGCGTTGCGCACGGTGCCGACCTTGCTGTGCACGTCGAGCCAGGCCGCCGTGCCCTCCGCGATGCCGACCTCCAAGTCCCCCAGGGAGGTCTGCATGGTGACCTGGCCGCGCTCCACCCGGCCGATCCGGATCGGGCCGTGCGCCGTCTTGGCGTCCACCCCGGCGTGGGCGGTGCCGACCTCGATCCGGCCGAAGGAGGAGCTGGCCTTGAGCGCCCCGTGGACCTCGCGGACCTCCGTGTCGCCGTTGCTGTTCTTGACCGTCAGCGTGCCCCCGACCGTGCCGACCGCGACCCGGCCGAGCCCGGAGACCTCCGCGTCCCCGGCGACCGAGTCCACCCGGACCTCCCCGTGGTCGGTCTTGAGCCGCGCGCTCGCAGCCTGCTCGACCTGGATCCGGCCGAGCGAGGTCTTCAGCCGGCAGTCGCCGAGCGGGCCCTCGGCGACGAAGGTGGCCATCGGGGCGTCGGCGTTGACCTCGGAGCCCGCCGGCAGCTCGATCAGGATGTCGATCGAGCCGATCCGGCCGAACGGCGAGCGCTTCTTCGGGCCCTTGAGGGTGAACCGGCCGCCGGCGTAGTCGACCTGGGTCTGCTGGGCGGCCTTGACGTCCGCCTCCTCGGCGGGGTTGGCGGGCTTGACCTCGACCACGGTGTCGGTGCGCTTGCTCGCGCTGATCCGCACCGAGCCGATCTCGAATTCGAGGGTGGCGGAGATCGGTCCGTCGGTCTCGTACGTAGGCATGGCTGTCCCGTCCTCTTGACTCTGATGGGTGTTCCCGCTGGTCGGAGCGGGGGTGACGTCGTTGCGGATGGAGCGCGGATGGAGCGGATGGAGCGGGTCTGGCAGGCGGAGCGGATGGAGCGGGCGGAAGCGTCAGTGGACCCAGCCGGTGAAGCCCTGGCCGCCGCGGCGCGGGCGGACCGTCGGCTGGGGGGCCGGTGCGGCGGCCGGGCGGGCGGCCGGCTCGCCGGCCTCCAGCGCGCCGGCGACGGCCCGGACCAGCCAGGCGTTGAGGGAGAGGCCCTCCTGCCCGGCGGCCTCCTCCGCCCGGGCCTTGAGGTGGGCGGGCAGGCGCAGGTTGATCCGGGCGGTGCCCGTCTCGTCCGACTCCGGCACCACTGGCGGCGCCACTGGCACCACCGATGCCACCATCGGCGCCATCGGTGGCACCACGGGCGGCACATCACCGTGGAAGGCGTCGGTGCCGGGCGGTACGGTGACCACGAACTCGGGATCGAGCCCGCGCAGCCGCACGTCCACCGAGCCGGGGGCGAGCTCGCGGGTCACTTCGCCCATCGCGGCCGAGAGCGCGTTGAGCAGGGTGAGCCGCACGGCCGAATCCAGCGGCAGCGTCAGCCGCTCGGCCAGCGCGCGGGCTTCGTCCCCGCCCGTGCCCGCGGCCACCGCGAGCTCGTTCCGAAGGTTTTCGACGTACGGCGTGAGGTCCATGGCTTCAGCATGGCACAGCAGTGGTGCCATGTCGAGCCATTAATGGCGCCACTTTGGCACCATGTCCGAATGGGGACAGAAAACCGCCCCGCCGGCAGCTGCCGGCGGGGCGGTTCACGGGGCACTTCACAGGGCGTCCACCAGGGCGGACGCCGGGAATCAGGCCTTCCAGCCCGCCAGGTACGCGTCGATCTCGCCCGCCAGCCGCGCCTTGCCCGCCACGTCCAGGAAGGACGCCTCGACCGCGTTGCGCGCCAGCGCCGCCACCCCGGACTCGTCCAGGCCCAGCAGCCGCGCCGCGACGGCGTACTCGGCGTTGAGGTCGGTGCCGAACATCGGCGGGTCGTCGCTGTTGATGGTGACCAGCAGCCCGGCGTCCACCATCCGCTTGATCGGGTGCTCCTCGATCCGCTCCACCGCCCGGGTGGCGATGTTGGAGGTCGGGCAGACCTCCAGCGGGATCCGGTGCTCGCCCAGGTGGTCCAGCAGCGCCGGGTCCTTCACCGACTGCGTGCCGTGCCCGATGCGCTCGGCGCCGAGCACCCGGATCGCGTCCCAGACCGTCTCCGGCCCGGTGGTCTCGCCCGCGTGCGGGACGCTGCGCAGGCCGGCCGCCCGCGCCCGGTCGAAGTAGGGCTTGAACTGCGGGCGCGGCACGCCGATCTCCGGGCCGCCGAGGCCGAAGCTGACCAGGCCCTCGGGGGCCAGGTCGACGGCGAGCCGGGCGGTCTCCTCGGCGGCCTCCAGGCCGGCCTCGCCGGGGATGTCGAAGCACCAGCGCAGTACGACCCCGAGCTCCTTCTCGGCGCGCAGCCGGGCGTCCTCGATCGCCTCCATGAAGGCGACGTCCGGGATGCCCCGCTTGACCGAGGAGTACGGGGTGATGGTCAGTTCGGCGTACCGGATGTTCTGGCGCGCCATGTCCTCGGCCACGCCGTAGGTGAGCGCGCGGACGTCCTCGGCGTCGCGGATCAGGTCCACGACGCTCAGGTAGACGTCGATGAAGTGCGCGAAGTCGGTGAAGGTGAAGTACTCGGCGAGCGCCGCCGGGTCGACCGGCACCTTCGAGCGGCCGCGGTGGCGGGCCGCCAGCTCGGCGACGACGCGCGGCGAGGCCGAGCCCACGTGGTGGACGTGCAGCTCCGCCTTGGGCATCCCGGCGATGAACGCCTCGATGCCCCCCTGGCCACTGGGGTTTCCGATCCGACTTCCGTCCGGCTGGACCACGGTGGTTCCCTACTTCCTCTACGCGCGTACCGACAGGTGCTGGCAAGGATAGGCCGCCCCGGGGTCAGCCTCCGAGGGCGGTCGCGACGGTGTGGATGAGCAGCCCGGCCATGGCGCCGACCACGGTGCCGTTGATCCGGATGAACTGCAGGTCGCGGCCCACGTTGGCCTCGATCTTGCGGGAGGCGTCGTCGGCGTCCCAGCCCGCCACCGTCTCGGAGATCAGCGAGGTGATCTCGGCGCGGTAGGTGTCGACCAGGTACTGGGCGGCGTCCTGCAGCCAGCCGTCCACCTTGGCCTGGAGCTTGGCGTCGGTGGCCAGGCGCGCGCCGAAACTGCTCACGCCCTCGCGGATGCGCCGGCGCAGTTCGCTGTCCTCGTCCTCGGCCGCGTTCACCACCAGGGTGCGGACGGCCGCCCAGGTGGAGGCGATCAGGTCCTGCACCTCGGGCCGGGCCAGCAGTTCCACCTTGGCCCGCTCCACCCGGGCGATGGTCTCCGGGTCGGTCTGCAGTTCGGTCGCGAAGTCGGCGAGGAAGTTGTCGATGGCGCCGCGGGCCGGGTGGTCCGGGTCGTCCCGGATGTCGGTGACGAACCGCATCAGCTCCTTGTAGACCCGCTCGCCGACCTGGTTGTCGAGGAACTTGGGCGTCCAGCCCGGGGTCTTCTGGGTGACCCGCTGGACCACCTCCTCGTGGTTGGCCGTCAGCCAGCCGTGCGCCCGGACGGCCACCAGGTCGACCACGCCGTGGTGCCCGCCGTCCGCGACCACCTTGCCCAGCATCCGGCCCATCGGCTCGGCCACCGAGGTGGCCGCCGCCCGCCTGGTCACCGCCTCGGCGACGACCGCCTGCACGTCGTCGTCCCGGAGCACCGCGAGCACCCCGCGCAGCGCCGCCGAGGCCTCCTTGGTGACCCGCTCGGCGCTGCCCGGCGCGGCCAGCCACTCCCCCAGCCGCCGGGCGATGCCCAGCGACGCGAGGCGGCCGCGCACCACGTGACCGGAGAGGAAGTTGTCGCCGACGAAGTCGCCGAGCGAGCGCCCGAAGGCGTCCTTCTTGGTCGGGATGATCGCGGTGTGCGGGATCGGCAGGCCCAACGGGCGGCGGAACAGCGCCGTCACGGCGAACCAGTCGGCCAGCGCGCCGACCATGCCCGCCTCGGCGGCCGCCGCCACGTACCCGGCCCAGGAGCCGGCGCCGGCCGCCTTGGCCCAGGTGGCGAGGGCGAAGACCAGGCTCGCGAAGGCCAGCAGGCCGGTCGCGATGGTCTTCATCCGGCGGACGCCATGTCTCTTCTGCTCGTCGGCGGCGGTGAACCGGACCCCGGGGCCCGTACCGCTGAAGGCTTCGTCACTCACCCCGCCAGTCTGCCCGCTGCCCGGCGCGGGTGAGAGCGCGCCCCGCGATCACGCGCCTGGTTGCGCGCCCGGGCACGCCTCGCGCACAGCCAGGCGCACGCCCTGTGCCCGCCCACTCACGCCGCGTGCGGTACGCCGTGCCCGCCGACGCGGCGAGCCGCACGCCCCGCACGCCCCGCACCACGCGTCCTCGGGCCCTGAACCGCAGCCCCCTCAGGCCCCGCCCAGCACGATCAGGCCCAGCACGATCAGGCCCCGCCCAGCACGATCCGCCGCACCCCCTCGACCGCCCACACCGCCGGATCCGTGCACCGCCGCCCGTCCAGCAGCACCCGCACCCCCGGCAGGTCCTCCGGTGCCAGCCCCCGGTACTCCGGGTGGTCCGCCTGGAGCACCGCCGCCACCACCGGCTCCCCCTCGTACGGGGGCAGCCCGAGCGCCGCCAGTTCCCCGCCCCCGTACAGCGGATCGCTGACGTACGGCCGCGCCCCCGCCGCCCGCACCGCCTCGACCAGCGGGAACACCCCGGAGTACGCCGTCTCCTTGACCCCGCCCCGGTACGCCGCCCCGAGCACCAGCACGCCCTGCCCGGCGATCCCGCCCGCCAGCGCGCCGTCCAGCAACCCGACCGCGTACCCGGGCATCTCCAGGTTGGCCTCCCGGGCGGCCCGCACGACCGTCGCACCCGGGTCGTTCCACAGGTACAGCCGCGGGTACACCGGGATGCAGTGCCCGCCGACCGCGATGCCGGGCCGGTGCAGGTGGCTGTACGGCTGCGAGTTGCACGCGTCGGCGATCTCCGCGAAGTCCACCCCGACCCGGTCGGCGTACCGGGCGAACTGGTTGGCGAGCGCGATGTTGACGTCCCGGTAGGTGGTCTCGGCGAGCTTGGCGAACTCCGCCGCCTCCACCGAGGCCAGCTCCCAGACGCCGTTGGGCCGGGGCAGGTCGGGGCGCGGGTCGAAGTCCAGCGCGGCCCGGTAGAACTCGGCGCCGCGCCGGGTCGAGGCGGCGTCCACGCCGCCGACCAGCTTGGGGTAGCGCCGCAGGTCGGCGAAGACCCGCCCGGTGCGGACCCGCTCCGGGCTGAACACCAGCGCGAAGTCCGCCCCGGCGGCCAGCCCGGAGCCGGCCGCCAGCCGGGGCGCCCAGCGGCCCCGGGTGACGCCGACCGGCAGGGTGGTCTCGTAGCTGACCAGGGTGCCCCGGCGCAGCCCGGCGGCGACGGCGTCGGTGGCCGCGTCGAGCAGGCCGAAGTCCGGGGTGCCGTCGGCGGCGGTGACCAGCGGGACGACCAGCACCACGGCCTCGGCGGCGGCGACGGCGGCCGTGGTGTCGGTGGTGGCCCGCAGCCGCCCCTCGGCGACCACCCGCTTCAGCGCCTCGTCCAAACCCGCCTCCCGGGGGAACGGCGGCACGCCCTGGTTGACGCTGTGGACGACCCCGGGGGCGATGTCCGCCCCCGTCACCCGGTGCCCCTTCAGCGCGAACTGCACGGCCAGCGGCAGGCCCAGCTTGCCCAGCCCGACCACGCAGACGTCCATCGCCCGGCTCATCCCCGCACCCCGTTCATCCTCGCGTCCCGTTCATCCCCGCGTCCCCTCTCCTCCGGGGCGCCCGGCCTCCGGCGGCCCCGGCCTCCGGGGCCCCGCTCACCCCCGGCCCCCGTTCACCGTGTTGGCGAGCCGGCGCCACACCGGGTAGCGCCGCAGCCCGCGCCGCAGCTGGGCCGGCACGGCGCCGCGCCACACCTGCTGGGCCAGGTTGAGCGGCGGGACCTCCACCGGCAGCCGCACCGGCTCCTCGCCCAGCAGGAACAACTCGTCCGGCAGGCCCAGCCGGGCGTCCCGGAACGCCGGGTAGCCCGCGTAGTGCCGCCGCCCGTCGACGACCACCGGCGGGTCGCCGTGCGCGGCCTCGTACCGGATCAGGTCCCGCAGCGCCTCCGGCCGGACGGCGGCGGCGAGTTCGAGCCGCAGCCGCTCGGCGACGGGCAGCCGCGGGTAGACCGCTCGGGCGTCGAAGCGCTCGATCAGCCGGCCGACCTCGGCGCAGACCTGCTCCTGCACGGCGTCGTCGAGCAACAGGAAGTCGTCCTGGAGCAGCCGCGGCACGTCCCAGGCGAAACTGCGGGCCCGGATCGCGTCCAACTCCCCGCCGGGCTCGGCCAGATCGGCGGCGACCTGCTGCAATGCCGCGATCCCGCGCAACCGGTCCAGCACCCCGGCCCGCTGGGTGACGTTGCCCAAGTCCTCACGCAGCACCAGGAAGTAGCAGTCGTAGTCGGCGAGGACGGACACCCGGCCGGCCCGCAGGCAGGCCTCCAGAGTGAACGGCTGGTCCGAGAAGACCTTCAACTCCTCGTCGCGGCGCAGCCCGTGGCGCCGGACGAGGTCCATCCGGAACAGCTTGGTGTCGGACAGCGCCCAGGCCAGCGCCGAGTCGGTGAAGCCGACGGACTCGGCGTTGGCGTGGAAGATCCCCTGCGGCACCAGCCGCCCGTTCACCCCGACCTGCTTGGGCACCAGCACGTCCGAACCCCAGGCGTCGGCCGCCGTGACCAGCCGCTCCAGCGCCTCGGCGCCGAGCCAGTCGTCCGCGCCGAGGAACAGCACGTAGCGGCCTCGGGCCAGCGCCAGGCCCCGGTTGGTGGGGGCCGCCGGGCCGCCCGAGTTGGGCTGGTGCACCACCCGGAACAGCCCGGGGTGGCGGGCGGCGTAGTCGTCCAGGACGGCCTCGCCGCCGTCCGTGGAGCCGTCGTCGACGACCACCACCTCCAGCCGCCCGGGCGCCAGGGTCTGCCCGACCAGCGAGTCCAGGCAGGCGGTGAGGTAGGGCATGGTGTTGTAGACCGCGACCACCACGGTCACATCGGGTCCGGTCATCGAGAAGCGCTGCCCTCCGGTGTGCTGTTCGCCGAGCGATGCAACGTCAACTCGGCTGCCCGCCGGGGAGTCACGTGCCCTCCCCGGACGGGTGACAGCGCCCGAACACACGTTCAGCGTTCGGGAGGGTCAGCCGATCGCCACCTCCGTGTACATCCGCGCGATCACGTCCTCGATCGCCGGCTCGCGCACCGACAGGTCCACCAGCGGATAGCGCGCGGCCACCGCCGCCACGATCGGCGCGGCGCTCTGCTGCGCCGGGAAGGCCAGCCACTGCCGGGGCCCCTCGACCTTCACCACCCGGGCGCCGGCCACCTCGATCGCGGGCCGGGCCTCGGCCAGGTCGACCACCAGGGTGCGCTCGCTGCGCCCGGTGGCGTGCAGGCCGTCCAGCCCGCCGTCGTAGACGACCCGGCCGTGGTCGATCACCATCACCCGGCCGCAGAGCTGCTCGATGTCGGTCAGGTCGTGCGTGGTGAGCAGCACGGTGGTGCCCCGGTCCCGGTTCACCTCGCGCAGGAACTCGCGCACCTCCCCCTTGCTGACCACGTCCAGGCCGATGGTCGGCTCGTCCAGGTAGAGCACCTGCGGGTCGTGCAGCAGCGCCGCCGCGAGGTCGCCGCGCATCCGCTGGCCGAGCGAGAGCTGGCGGACGGGGGTGTCCAGCAGCCCTTCCAGGTCGAGCAGTTCGACGCAGCGGGCGAGGTTCTCGCGATATCGGCGGTCGGGGATGCGGTAGATCCGGCGGGCGAGTTCGAAGGAGTCGCACAGCGGGAGGTCCCACCAGAGCGTGGTGCGCTGGCCGAAGACGACGCCGATCCGGCGGGCCAGCGCGACGCGTTCGCGGGCCGGGTCCACTCCGGCGACGCGCAGCCGCCCGCCGCTGGGCACGAGGATGCCGGTGAGCATCTTGATGGTGGTCGACTTGCCGGCGCCGTTGGGGCCGATGTAGCCGACGCACTCGCCGGCCTCGACGGTGAAGCTCAGCCCGTCCACCGCGCGCACCTCGCGCTTGACCCGGCTGAAGCGGCCGGTGCGGGCCCGCACGGTGAAGGTGCGGCGGACGTCCTCGAGTTCGATCAGTGCCATGGGGGTTCCTTGCGTAGGAGGGGGGTTCAGCTACCGGTGCCCCGGTAGGTTCAGCTGCCGGTGCCGCGGTAGGCGCGCAGTCCGGCCCGCCAGGCGAGCCCGGCGGCGGCGACGCAGAGCGCGGCGGCGAGCGGGGAGGCGTACTGGAAGGCGGTGGGCAGGCCGAGCGGGTCGGGCCGGCCGAGGACGTGCAGGGCGGGCAGCCAGTTGACGAAGGCCAGCGGGACGCCGAAGACCACGCCGGCCACCAGTTCCTTGGCGAAGATGGTCGGCGGGTAGTGCAGCAGGGTCGCGCCGCCGTAGGTGAAGGAGTTCTGGATCTCCTTGGACTCGCCCCACCAGAACTGCACGGTCGCGCCGCCGACGTAGATCGCGCCGAAGATGACGCTGCCGCAGACCAGCAGGGCGGGCACCAGCAGCACACGGTCCCAGGTCCAGTGGACGTCCAGGGCGGCCAGTGACCAGGCGAGCACGGCCAGTGCCTGGATCGGGCGGCCGAGCCGGCGCAGCGAGAAGCGTTCGGCGCACAGTTGGGCGAGCGCGGGCGCCGGCCGGATCAGCATGGTGTCCAGCGATCCGTTGACGATCCGCACGCCGAGGCCCTCGACCGAGCCGACCAGCAGGTTGGCCACGCCGAGGGCGAAGGTCGCGGTGCCGTAGAGGAAGGCGATCTCCGGCAGGCGCCAGCCGCCCAGCTGGTCGGTGTGCCGGAACATCAGCACCAGGACGACGAAGTCCAGCGAGTGCGTGGCCAGGCTGGCCACCAGGTTCAGGGCGAAGGAGGCCCGGTAGGCCATCATCGAGCGCATCCACATCCGGGCGCACAGCCACCAGGAGCGGACCGCCCACGCGGTGCGGGGCACGATCGGCTCAGCCACCCTGCACCACCACCTTGCGGGTCGCCAGCCACTGGGCGCCCCGGCCCGCGGCGAGCAGGGCGACGGCCCAGGCGAGCTGGAAGCCGAGCGCGCCGAGCAGGCCGGCGCCGGTCGAGCGCTCCAGGAAGACGTCGGTCGGCACCTTCACCAGCGCCGCCCAGGGCAGCACCGCGGCGAGGTCGCCGAGCAGGCCGGGGAAGAGCACGATCGGCAGCAGCATCCCGGAGAAGAACATCGAGACCACCAGCATCACCGAGCGCACCCCGTCCGAGTCGTGCAGCCAGAAGCCGGTGATCGAGGCCAGGAAGCGCAGCCCGAAGCTGACCACCAGCGCGAGCAGCACCGAGAGCAGGAAGACCGCCCAGGTCAGCGGCTGCTCGGGCATCCGGGTGCGGAACACCAGGGCGCCGACGAGCAGCGGCACGGTGCCGCGGACCAGCAGTTGGAAGGCGGCCCGGCCGAGGTCGGTGGCCAGCCACCAGCCCTGGAAGTCGACCGGGCGGTAGAGGTCGACGGCGATGTCCCCGCTGCGGAAGCGGTCCTGGAGGTCGTCCTGGAAGCCGCCGCCCCACACCGCGACGGTGACCAGCAGGGCCTGGCTGACCCAGATGTAGGTGACGGCCTGGCTCTGGTCGTAGCCGCCGAGGCCGGGGCGGGCCTGCCAGAGGGCGAGGAAGGAGGAGGCCAGGATGATGCCGAAGACGGTGTTGGTGAAGGTCCCGGCCAGGGTGGCGGCCCGGTAGGTGGAGTAGCGGCGGAAGGCGCCGCGGGCGACGGCCGCGTAGAGCCCGAGGACGGGCAGGGGTCCGGTGGGATCAGGAGGGCGTGCGGTCCGCGTCTCCGCGGGTGCGAGATTCAGCACATTGTCTCCTTGTCGACAAATACGGGCAGACGGATGCCCGCCGACGTCCGCGCACACCCCAGCGGCTCCGACCGGCCGAACCCGGGGGTACCGGGCCGAACGCGCGGAGCTGACGGAACTGGGTGCGCTGTGCGGGTGCGCCATGCGAGGCGCTACCTGGTTTGCACCTTTCACCGTAGCGCCGAGGACCAGCCGCCGCACCCGGTTTCCCCGAGCACGCCAACCCCCCGACCACCCCCTGATCGGCCATCAAATAGCACATAATCGCGGCATGACCTTGAGCACCCGACGCCAGGCCAAACGAGCCGCCCGCCGCGCGGCCCGCCGAGCCCTCCCCCGCTGGCGCCGGCTCCTGCCCACCTGGCGCATCACGCTCGGCGCCCTCACCGCCGCGCTCCTGCTCACCGCCGGCGCCTTCGCCGTGCTCTACGTCATCGTCCCGGTGCCCGACCCCAACGCCCACGCCGTCGCCCAGAACAACATCTACCTCTACGCCGACGACACCACCGAGATCGCCCGCACCGGCGCCGTCAACCGCACCGACGTCACCATCGACCAGATCCCCCCGCAAACCCAGCACGCCGTCGTCTCCGCCGAGGACCGCACCTTCTACCGCAACCGCGGCATCGACCTCAAAGGCATGCTCCGGGCCGGCTGGAACACCCTCACCGGCAAGGGCACCCAAGGCGGCTCCACCATCACCCAGCAGTACGTCAAGAACTACTACCTGACGCAGGACAAGACCATCGAACGCAAGGGCCGCGAACTCTTCATCGCCCTCAAGGTCGACCAGCAACGCGACAAGCCCGAGATCCTCGCCGGCTACCTCAACAGCAGCTACTTCGGCCGCGGCGCCTACGGCATCCAGAGCGCCGCCCACGCCTACTACGGCGTCGACGTCTCCGCCCTCACCCCCGCCCAGGGCGCCTACCTCGCCTCCCTCCTCCAGGCCCCCAGCAGCTACGACGTCAAGACCGCCACCCCCGCCAACCGCGAGAAGGCCATCGCCCGCTGGCACTACACCCTCGACGGCATGGTCCAACTCGGCTTCCTCACCGACGCCGAACGCACCGCCACCACCTTCCCCGAACCGATCGACCCCCAGCCCGCCACCGGCCTCTCCGGCCAGGCCGGCTACCTCGTCGGCGTCGCCGACGACTACCTCGTCTCCGCCGGCATCATCGACACCGCCACCCTCAAGGCCGGCGGCTGGCGCATCACCACCACCTTCGACAAGCCCAAGCAGGACGCCTTCCACAAGGCCGTCCAGGACGAACTCACCGACGAACTCGACCCCCAGCGCCGCCCCGCCACCGACACCGACGTCCGGGTCGCCGGCGCCTCCGTCGAAGCCGCCACCGGCCGCGTCGTCGCCGTCTACGGCGGCCCCGACTACGCCAAACAGCCCTACAACGACGCCCTGCGCCAGGACAACCAGATCGGCTCCACCTTCAAACCCGTCGACCTCGCCGCCGGCCTCATCGCCCAGCACACCCTCGACGGCCGACCGATCACCCCCGACACCCGCTACGACGGCACCAGCGAACGCCCCGTCACCGGCGGCCCCACCCCCTACGCGCCGCCCAACGAGGACGACGTCGACTACGGCAACATCACCCTGCGCTACGCCATGGTGAAGTCCGTCAACTCCGTGTACGCGCAGGAGGGCGTCGACGCCGGCCTCGCCCGCGTCCGCGACACCGCCGTCAAACTCGGCATCCCCGACAGCGTCCGCGGCATGGACCCGGCCAACACCTCGATGACCCTCGGCACCGCCACCCCCAGCGCCCTCGACCTGGCCGGCGCCTACGCCACCCTCGCCAACCACGGCCAGGCGAACGCCCCCTGGTCCGTCCTCAAACTCGCACGCGTCCACACCGGCGGCGCCGTCGACGCCCCCAAGATGCCCGACCACACCCCCGTCGACGCCATCGACCGGCCCTACGCCGACACCGTCACCGACGTCCTGCGCGACGTCATCGGCCCCCGCGGCACCGGCGCCGCCGCCCTCGACCTCGGCCGCCCCGCCGCCGGCAAGACCGGCACCACCGACTCCAACCTCTCCGCCTGGTTCGCCGGCTACACCCCCGAACTCGCCACCACCGTCGGCCTGTTCCGCGAGAACCCGAAGACCCACGCCAAGGAACCACTGGCCGGCACCGCCGGACTCGCCCGGATCAACGGCGGCACCTTCCCCACCCGGATCTGGACCGCCTACATGAGCGCCGCCCTCGACGGCACCACCACCCAGCAGTTCGACCTCCAGACCGGCCGCGACACCCCCGCCCCCGACTTCAGCCCCAGCAGCAGCGCCACCACCACCCCCAGCCCCACCGCCACCACCCCCACCACCGGCGGCGGCAGCAGCGAGGAACCCCCCAGCAGCACCCCCGTGCCCGACACCCCCACCCACGCCCCCAGCGCGCCCGCCCCGCAGCCCACCACCACCCAGGAACAGCCCAGCCCGCAGGCACCACCCCAGCCCACCACCACCCAGGAGCAGTCCAGCCCCACCCCCCGACCCACCCAGACCCGGCCCACCCACCCGACCACGCCACCCAGCACCACCGGCGCCGCCACCAACCCGGCGACGAGCGCGACACCACCGGCCCAGCGCGCCACCCCGCCGGCCCAGTGAGCCGCTTCACCCGCCGCTGAACCACGCCATCGGCCGGTGAACCGCCCGCCGAGCGGTGAACCGCCCCGCCGGCCGGTGACCTACCCCGCCGCCAACTCCCGCTCCAACGGCGACCGGAACCGCGGCGTCACCCGCACCTCCCCCAGCCAGCCCGCCAGACGCGCCGCCTCCGCCGCGATCGCCGCCCCGGCCTCCGCCCCCACATCACCGAACAACCGCCACACCACCTCGCCGTCCGGCCGCTGCGCCCAGCCGCCCACCACCCGGCCGCACCACCACACCGTCGGCCCGGCGTTGCCCGCCCGGTCGAACAGCGCCGGCACGTCCTCCGGCCGCAGGTACCAGTCCCGCCCCCGCCAGCCCATCACCGTCGGATCCAGCGCCGGCAGCAGCGCCGCCCACGGCTCCGGCTCCGCCACCGGCCCGGCGTCCCCCGGCAGCACCAGCGCCGCCGCCCCGCCCGCCAGCTCCACGTCCTCGGCGCCCACGTCCGCCAGCGCCCGGCGGGTGTCCCCCAGCGTCCAGCCCGTCCACCACTTCACGTCCTCGACGGTCGCCGGGCCGTACCCGGCCAGCCAGCGCCGCACCACCTCCGCCTTCGCCTCCCGCACCGGCGCCTCCGGCCACTGCGGCACCGGCGCCCACGGATAGACGTTGCTCAACCACGACCCGCGCGGACGACCCCGCCGCACGTGCCCGTCCGCGGCCAGCACCCGCAGCAGCCGACTGCCCACGCTCTGCCGGCTCTCGTACGGCTTGCCCGCCGACATCAGCATCGTCTCGCGCAACTCCGGTACGTCGTCCCCGAGTTCCTTGGTCGTCGCCTCGCCGCGCCGGGCCACGGCGGCCAGCACCGCGCGCTCCGCCCCGGCCAGCCGCGCCTCGTCCCAGCCGTCCGCGTGGTCCCGCAGGTGCTTGAGCAGCGTCGCCCGCTCCCTCGCCGCGATCGCCCGCGCCGTCGACGAACTCACGTGCGGCGCGAAGCCCTCCGTCACCGCGAACAGCGTCCGCCGCATCGACAGCAGCTTCACCAGCGTGACGTCCTCGTACAGCGCCCGGTCCACCTCCGCCGCCGACGGCTCCACCAGCCGCGCGCACGCCGACAGGTACACCGTCGCCGGGTCCGACGCGTGCAGCCCCACCAGCGCGTCCGCCACCTGCTCCACCCGCGCCACCCGCACCGACGGCGCCAGCAACTGCCGCCGCCCCACCCGGGCCCGCCGCTCACCCTCGCCGATCACCGGCACACGCCTCGTCATGCCGGGACCCTAGCGCCCACCACCGACAGGCCCCGGCCTAACGCCCGCCACCGGCAGGCCCGGACGCAAGGAGCCGGCCGGGGCACCGCCCCGACCGGCTCACGCCACGCCCGTGCTCAGAGGTTCAGAGGTAGAGCCCGGTCGAGCCCTCCGTGTCGCCGAAGCGGGTCGCCGCCACCGCGTGCAGGTCACGCTCGCGCAGCAGCACGTAGGTGGCGCCGCGGACCTCGACCTCCAGCTTGTCCTCCGGGTCGTACAGGACGCGGTCACCCGGCTCCACCGAGCGGACGCTCTGGCCCACCGCGACGGCCTCCGCCCAGGTGCAGCGCTTGGACAGCTCCGCGGTCGCGGGGATCAGGATGCCGCCGGTCGAGCGGCGCTCACCCTCACTGCCCTCGATCCGCACCAGCACGCGGTCGTGCAGCATCCGGATCGGCAGCTTCTCGCCCAGCCGGTCGTGCCGCGCCGCCTCGTACTCGGGCGCGGCGGAGGAGGCCTGCGGGGTCGGTTCGTCGTTCGTACTCACGATCCCGAAGGTACCGCCCCCGGGCGCGCGGCGTGACGCTGGCCCGGCATGCGGGAAGCCGCGGCACCCACGGGGCCGGGCACACCCCCAGGTCAGGGCACACCTTCCGGCCTGGGCACACCGAAGGCCGGACGCCTCCCGCGCCCGGCCCTCACCCCGCGCCCGTTCAGCCCTTGCGGCGCTTCCGGGCGGAAGCCACCAGCAGCAGCACGCCCACGCCGACCAGCGCGGCCGGGACGATCCGCTCCGTGCGCGGCTGCCCCTTCTCGTCCACGAACTGCGCCCGCACCTTCTCCACCACGCCGTTGGCGGCCACGTACGCCCGGCCGGCCTTCTCCTCGACGGCGGCCACGGCCTTCGCCTTCACCTGGGCGCTGATCGTGCTCGGGTGGACGCGCACGGCCAGCTCGTCCAGGGTGGCCGCCAGCTGGGTGCGGGTCCGGGAGATGTCCGCCTCGATCTGGGCGGTCGTCCGCGCCGACTTGTCCTTCGTGCTCGCCTCGCCCACTCGGGCCACCCCATTCACTTGCTGATGTTGTCCTGTGCGACTGACCCAGTCTGTCAGTTGCCGAGCAGGGCCGCGCGACCCCACCCACCATCGGAGGTAAGTTTGCCGTGCTATGACCGCCCGCCCCAGCAACAGGAGATTTACCCGTGAGTGAGCGTCTCCAGCCCGGCGACACCGCGCCCGCCTTCAGCCTGTCCGACGCCGACGGCAACCAGGTGTCCCTCGCCGACCACCTGGGCCGCAAGGTCATCGTCTACTTCTACCCGGCCGCGCTCACCCCCGGCTGCACCAAGCAGGCCTGCGACTTCACCGACAACCTGGAGGTCCTCGCCGGCGCCGGCTACGACGTCATCGGCGTCTCCCCGGACAAGCCGGAGAAGCTCGGCAAGTTCCGCGAGGCCGAGAACCTCAAGGTCACCCTGGTGTCCGACCCGGACCACCAGGTGCTGGAGGCCTACGGCGCCTACGGCGAGAAGCAGAACTACGGCCGCACCTACGTCGGCGTGATCCGCTCCACCGTGATCGTGGACGAGCAGGGCAAGGTCGAGCGCGCGCTGTACAACGTGAAGGCCACCGGGCACGTCGCCAAGCTGCTGCGCGACCTCAAGGTCGAGACCGCCTGACGCTCGACGGCCTGACGCCCCGGCGCCCGGCGCCCCGCTCGTCTGGCACCTCGCTGAACGAAGCGGTGGCGGCACACCCCCCGACCGGGTGCACCGCCACCGCCGTCTCTCACCTCAGGGCGCCGTCAGCAGGCCCCGAGGTCGCTCCAGACGCCCCACGAGCCGCTGGCCGCTGGGTCGTCGCCCTTGGTCCACCACTTGTTCTGGTAGTAGTGGCCCTTCCACGACACCTTGGTGGTGGCCGCGTAGGTGGTGCCCGCGTCCCAGCTCGGGGCGGCCGTGCAGGCCCCCGTCGTCGGAGTGGCGGTCGCGGTGGCCGTCGCGGTCGGCGAGGCCGTCGCCGTCGGGGAGGCGGTCGCCGTCGGGGAGGCGGTCGCCGTCGGCGAAGCAGTAGCGGTCGCGGTAGGCGTCGGGGTAGGCGTCGGGGTCGGGGTAGGCGTGCCACCGTCCACCGTGCCCCGGGTCAGGTCGCCCTTGAGCCCGTACAGCGTGCCGTTCACGTTGACCGTCCAGTTCGACGGGGTCGAGACCGGCAGGTAGTAGACGAAGTCCAGGTCCACCGAGGCGCCCGGCGCCAGCGACTGCCAGCCCGGCAGCTTGACCGACACCCGGTTGTAGGTGCCCTTCAGGCCGCCCACGTTGCCCGGACCGGGGTTGTCCTGCCGGATGACCTGGAGGCCGAAGCCGGACTGGTCCTTGGCGTTGCCCGGAGCCGAGTTGCTGTAGTCGAACTGGAACTCGGTGCCGCCCGGCAGGGTCGTCGTCGAGTTGTTGACGATGTGGATCTTCGGGTTGATCGGGTAGTTCGAGTCACCCAGCGCGAAGTTGGTGAACGACACGTCGATCGGCAGGGTCTGCTGCGGCAGCGGGACCGTCGAACGGGTCGCGCCGTACGGCGTGGCCGCCTTGAACTTGTCGTACATCAGCGAGGTCAGCGTCGAACCCGGCACGTACTCGCCCTTGCCGCCGTTGGCGCCCGCGTCCCACTTGTAGTCGCCCGCGAGCTCCCAGATCATCGCGCCGCCGGCGCCCTGGTTGACGATGTAGTCCGCCTTGGCACCCACCGACTGCTCGTCCTCGGTGGAGAGGAACACCTTCTTGGCGTCGTTCCACAGCCACGGCGCCACCAGGCTGCTGCTGTAGTTGCGGGCGTAGGTGCCCTGCAGCGCGGTGTCCTTCACGCCGTACTTGGCCAGGTAGTCGGGCAGGATGCCCTTCTCCAGGTTCTTCGCGTGCCACATCGGGTTCGACCCGGCCGGGGACTCCTTGCCCGCGTCGTCCTTGTCGTTCCAGATGTTGTCGATGCCGACCGCGCCGTCACCGCAGGAGGTCAGGCCGGAGCCGACCGGGCAGGTGGTCGCCGCCGCGGTGCCCCACAGGCCGTTGGTGCCGCCCGTGACGTTCTTGAAGCCCCGGGTGTAGTACGGCAGGCCGACGTTGATCCGGCCGCCCGGCATCGCACCGCGGAAGTAGTGGTACGACCAGTCGGCGTTCAGATAGCCGATGCCGCCGTACTGGCCGGTGCCGTACACGTTGGCCGCAGCCAGCTCGCCGTCCTTGCCGTCGTCGAACAGCGAGGCGTTCGGGCCGACGTACTTGTTCCAGGCGCCGTGCAGGTCGTACGACATGATGTTGACGTAGTCCAGGTACTGCGCCACCTGGAAGGTCTCCATGCCGCGCAGCAGGTAGCCGGACGACGGGGCCGCGACCGACAGCAGGTAGTGCCTGCCGTCGGCGGCGCCGGCCCGGTCCAGGTTCTCGCGCAGCGTCTTCATCAGCGCCGCGTAGCCCTTCGCCAGCGAGCCGCGCTTGGAGTTGGCGAGCTGCCAGTCCAGCGGGTTGCCGGCGTCCTTCATCGAGGTCGGGTACTCGTAGTCGACGTCGACGCCGTTGAAACCGTACTTGCGGATGAAGTCGACGGACGAGGCGGCGAAGGTGTCGATGCCGGCCTGGTTGACGCTGCCGTCCGGGTTGACGGTCATCGAGTAGAAGCCGCCGGAGTTGACGCGCTTGCCGTCGTCCCCGAAGTAGCCGCCGGTCTCGGTCCAACCGCCCACCGAGATCAGGGTCTTGACGTTCGGGTACTGCTTCTTGAACTTCGTCAGCAGATTGAAGTGGCCCTTGTAGGGCAGCGTCGGGTCCAACTCGGCGCCGGGCACGCCCGGGAAGGAGATCCCGGTGGCCTCGTTGGTCGGGCCGTCGGTGCCGACGGAGAGCTTGTTGTCACCGCCGACGTGGCCGAACGCGTAGTTGAGGTGGGTGACCTTGTCCCAGGGGATGTCGTTCACCAGGTAGGGCTGGTCGCCGTTCTTGCCGGTGCGCCAGCCGGTGAAGTAGCCGATGATGCGGCGCTGGTGGTCCGCGCCCATCTTCTCGCGGCCGCCGGTGTCGTAGACCGAGCAGTACGGGACGTCCACGCCGGGCGTCTGGTACAGGCCGTCGGGGCGACAGGCCCCGTTGTCGACGGTCGCGGACGCCTGCGAGGGCACCGCGCCCAGCGTCGACAGCAGCAGACCGGCCAGACCGGCCGCCGCCAGCGTGACCGCGCCCGCCCGGGCAGCCGGGCTCTTGCGGCGGAGTGCGGCGGTGGGACGCCGCTCCGCCGTGTTTCGGATCAACACTCGGTCCTCCGGGAGAGAGTGTCGGCGCGTGCCTGTGGGGGAGCACGCACGTGGGGGATTGCAATTGGCGCCGAAGCTATGTGGTCTGAACCACATAGGTCAATAGGTCTGTACCAATTGGTAATCAAACCCCCAACCCCGCCGGTCACCCCACCGACGACAACAAGTCACCCCCTGGCCGAAACCCCGTCACCCGTAACCAAATCCCCCAACGATCGTTCGCACACCGGGGGACGGGCGAACCACTGCCCGAAGGGGAACAACCATGCCGGTCAAGTACACCCGCGAACTGCTCGCGTCGCTCGCGGCCGAGTCCAGCAACGTCAACGACATGATGCGAAAGCTCGGCGTGCCGATGGCGGGCGGCACGCACAGCTACCTGAGCCGACGACTCCGGCACTACGGCATCGACACCTCGCACTTCGCCCAGGAGGGATGCCGCGCCTACAGGCAGCGCCAGTACTCGAAGGAGGTGCTGGCCGAGGTCGCTGCTGCCGCAACCACGCTCGACGAGATGCTGATCGCACTCGACCGCGAACCCAACCAGTACAACCGCTCCTACCTGCGGCGGAAGGCCAAGGCGTACGGCATCGACACGTCCCACTTCCCGTCGCCCGGAACCGTCTACACCCGGGAACTCCTCCAGGAGGCCGTCGTGGCCTCGCACAGCGTGGCCGGAGTCGTGCGCTACCTCGACCAGCGTCAGGCCGGTGGCACCCAGGCCCACATCGGGCGCCGCATCAAGGCACTCGGCATCGACACCTCACACTTCACCGGGCAGGCCCACGGCCGCGGCAAGCATGCCCCCACCAGAATCCCCGCCGAACAACTCCTCGCTCAGCGCCCCTGGGGGGCCAAACGGCTCCCCGGCTCGCGAATCCGTAGCGCGCTGAACGAACTCGGCAGGCCGCAAGAGTGCGAGGGCTGCAGCACCGGCCCCGAGTGGCGCGGGCACCCGATGACGCTGGAGGTGGACCACATCAATGGGGACTGGTCGGACAACCGGCCGGACAACCTGCGGCTGCTCTGCCCGAACTGCCACGCCATCACTCCGACCTACTGCAAACGGAAGTCGAGGAAGCACGCTGCCTAGCGGCTTGGCCGAAGGAAGGTGTCGACCAATTCGCGGGCCCAGTAACATGATGGTCAGCAGGACAGGCGGCCGTGGCGCAGAGGCGACGCAGACGGTTTAGGTCCGTTGGCCCGTGAGGGCTTGAGGGTTCGAATCCCTTCGGCCGCACCAGGATAACCTTCAAATCGAAGGGCCCGACCGGAATGATTCCGGTCGGGCCCTTCGATTTTCTCAGCCCAGGAGGTCCTTGACGACCGGGGCGAGGCCGCGGAAGGCCTGGCCGCGGTGGCTGATGGCGTTCTTCTCGGCGGGGGTGAGTTCGGCGCAGGTGCGGGTCTCGCCGAGGGGCTGGAGGATCGGGTCGTAGCCGAAGCCGCCGTCGCCGGAGGGGGCGGTGCGCAGGGTGCCGAGGAGGCGGCCCTCGACGACGCGCTCGGTGCCGTCGGGGAGGGCGAGGGCGGCGGCGCAGAAGAAGTGGGCGCCGCGGTGCGGGTCGGAGATGTCGGAGAGCTGGGCGAGCAGCAGGTCGAGGTTGGCGCGGTCGTCGCCGTGCTTGCCGGCCCAGCGGGCGGAGAAGATGCCGGGGGCGCCGTTCAGGACGTCCACGCAGAGGCCGGAGTCGTCGGCGACGGCGGGCAGGCCGGTGGCGCGGGCGAGGGCGTGTGCCTTGAGGAGCGCGTTCTCGGCGAAGGTGACGCCGGTCTCCGGGACGTCCGGGATCTCGGGGTAGGCGTCGGCGCCGACGAGCTCGACGTCCAGGCCGGCCTCGCCGAGGATGGCGCGGAGTTCGGCGACCTTGTGCTGGTTACGGGTGGCGAGGATCAATCGGGTGGACATATCGCCCACCCTATCGGCAGCCGTTCCGGCGTCAGCCGGTGCAGACCGAGGTGAGGTTGCCGGCCGCGTCGCCGAGCGGCTTGAGGTCGGGGACCTCCTTCTTGTCGACGGCCTGCTGGACCTTGTCGGCCTGCTTCTGCAGGTCGGCGACGGCCTTGGCGACGTCGGTGTTCTTGGAGTTCCTGCCGACCTGGTTGAGGTCGGTCCTGAGCTTCTCCAGCGCCTTCGCGGCGGCCGCCGAGTCGTTGCTCGCGTTGCCGTAGGCGCTGGTGACGTCGGCGAGGTCGCCGGTGATCCTGACCGCCGTGTTGCCGCAGTCGATCGCCTTCTGGGCTGCGGAGCAACTGACCATGCTGAGCGGGAGGATGGCGATCAGGCCGGCCACGGCGAGGGCGGCGGGGCGGGCGATGCTGGACGGCATCCGGTCCTCCTGTGGGGCGCGCGGGTTCCGTGGGACGGGACGCGCGCCGGGGGGTGCGCGGTTCCCGCAGCAGGGGTGCTGCGGGAACCGTACGGGCTTCGGGCCCGGCGTGTACAGCGGCCCGTACGGCGGCGGGTACATCCGGGTCCACGGCGCCGTGGGCCGAACCGGTTCAGGCCTCCAGGGCCTTGCGCTGGATCTCGTCGAGCTCGGCGCAGCCCAGGGTGCCGAGGTCGAGCAGGCGGTCGAGCAGGGCGCGGTCGAAGGGGGCGCCCTCGGCGGTGCCCTGGACCTCGACGAAGCGACCGTCGGCGGTGCAGACGATGTTCATGTCGGTCTCGGCGCGGACGTCCTCCTCGTACTGGAGGTCGAGCATCGGGACGCCGTCGATGATGCCGACGCTGACGGCGCTGACGCCGCCGGTGATGGGCTGGCCCTTGGCGCGCAGGAGCTTGCGGTCGCGGGCCCAGGCGACGGCGTCGGCGAGGGCGACGTAGGCGCCGGTGATGGCGGCGGTGCGGGTGCCGCCGTCGGCCTGGAGGACGTCGCAGTCGAGGACGATGGTGTTCTCGGCGAGGGCGCGGTGGTCGACGACGGCGCGCAGCGAGCGGCCGATGAGCCGGCTGATCTCGTGGGTGCGGCCGCCGATGCGGCCCTTGATGGCCTCGCGGTCGCCGCGGGTGTTGGTGGCGCGCGGGAGCATGGAGTACTCGGCGGTGACCCAGCCTTCGCCGCTGCCCTTGCGCCAGCGGGGGACGCCCTCGGTGACGCTGGCGGTGCACAGCACCTTGGTGTCGCCGTAGGAGATGAGGACGGATCCTTCGGCGTGCTTGCTCCAGCCCCGTTCGATGGTGATGGGGCGGAGCTGGTCGGGGGTGCGGCCGTCGATGCGTGACATAGGCACTGAGCGTAGTCGCTCGGAGCGGGTGTTCCGGGTGCGCCTCGGCCCGCCGTTCCCGGGTGGGGCGGCGGGCCGGGGGTGGGGTGAGCCCGGTGGCTCAGCTCACATCATGTCCTCGATGTCAGCGGCGATCGGGTCGGCGTCGGTGCCGATGACGACCTGGATGGCGGTGCCCATCTTGACGACGCCGTGGGCGCCGGCGGCCTTGAGGGCGGCCTCGTTGACCAGGGAGGCGTCCTTGACCTCGGTGCGAAGGCGGGTGATGCAGCCCTCGACCTCTTCGATGTTGTCGATGCCGCCCAGACCGGCGACGATCTTCTCAGCCTTGCTGGCCATCTGATTTCTCCCTCTGTCTCGGCCCGCCGGCCGCTCTGCCGGGTGCCGTCCTGCGCTGTGCTGGGGTGTCCGCCGACCGGTGGCCGGCGTGGTCGGTACCGGTGCTGACGCGGGTTCAGCCGCGGTCGCGCCGCCGGGCAGCGCGACCAGCATCACCTGCTCCGGTCCGATCTGCCACGTTAGTCCACTTTTGGCCCATTCCGGCGCGCACGGTCCCGGCCGCCACCAGAGGATGACGAGCAGCGGGCTCGCGCCCGGCGTGCGGCCTGCGTCCCAAAGTGGTCTACACCAATATATGTGTACTCCGATGAACGCAGAAAGGACCCCGGGTGTTCCGGATCCCCGCCCGGGGGTCCCGCCGGGGGCCACCGGCCGGCAACTGCTCCCGGAGGGCGAAGGATGAGTTCGGCAGGCGCCACGGCCCCGCAGCGCGTGTGGTGGCACACCTTCTACGGCGGCCTCCAGAAGATGGGCCGCTCCCTGCAGCTCCCGGTGGCGGTGCTCCCCGCGGCCGGCATCCTCAACCGGCTCGGCCAGCCCGACGTCTTCGGCCAGGACGGCCTCGGCTGGACCGACGTCGCCAAGGTCTTCGCCGCGGCCGGCGGCGCCCTGCTGGACTCCTCGTTCGGCCTGCCGATGCTGTTCTGCGTCGGGGTGGCGATCGGCATGGCGAAGAAGGCGGACGGTTCCACCGCGCTGGCCGCCGTGGTGGGCTTCCTCGTCTACTACAAGGTCCTGCACGCGTTCCCGGAGAGCTGCAAGAGCGGGACGGTCCTGGTCACCGACTCCTGGACCGGCCAGTGCGTGGACTACAGCTCGGCCAAGGCGGCGGCCGCGACGTACCAGAACCCGGGCGTCCTGGGCGGCATCCTGATCGGCCTGATGTCCGCCTGGCTCTGGGTCCGCTTCCACCGCACCAGGCTGGTCGACTGGCTGGGCTTCTTCAACGGCCGCCGCCTGGTGCCGATGATCACCGCGGTGGTGGGCCTGGCCACCGCCTGCGTGGCGCTCTGGGTCTGGCCGCCGATCGGCCGCGGGCTCAACGACTTCAGCCAGACCCTGGCCGACCTGGGCGCGGGCGGCGCCGGCATCTTCGGCCTGTTCAACCGCGCGCTGCTGCTGATCGGCATGCACCAGTTGCTGAACACATTCGTCTGGTTCCAGTTCGGCGAGTTCATCAAGCCGGACGGCACCATCGCGCACGGCGACATCCCGCGCTTCCTGGCGGGCGACCCGACGGCCGGCCAGTTCCAGTCCGGATTCTTCCCGATCATGATGTTCGCGCTGCCCGCCGCCGCACTGGCGATCGCGCACTCGGCAAAACCGCACCGCCGCAAGGAGATCTACGGCCTGATGCTCTCGGTCGGCCTGACCTCCTTCGTGACGGGCGTCACCGAACCGCTCGAGTACTCCTTCGCCTACGTCGCCCCGGCCCTGTACGGCGTGCACGCGCTGCTGACCGGCGCCTCGATGGCCGTCACCTGGGGGCTCGGGGTGCACGACGGCTTCAGCTTCTCGGCCGGCCTGATCGACTACGTCATCAACTGGGGGCTGGCCACCAAGCCGTGGCTGATCATCCCGATCGGGCTCTGCTTCGCCGCCGTGTACTACGCGCTCTTCCGGTTCATCATCGTCAAATTCAATCTGAAAACACCCGGGCGGGAGGACGAGAGCGAGGTCGAGGACGTCACCAAGCTCTGAAACCGAGCGTCACCGGGCAGCACCCGCAATGGCCTCCGGACCCGACGGCCCGAAGGCCTTCGGCATTTCCGGAAAGGACCAAATGCCCGGGCGGTAAAACAATTCCGATATGCGCCCCGGGGATTCCCCGGCGGGCCGTCGGCCGTGTCAGGCGGGGCCGGGGCGGCCCGCACCGCCCGGCCGCCGGGCCGCCGGACGGGGGCTCGCCGGGGGTGGGGAAAGGCCGCCGCCGCCCGGCGCGGGCGGTGGCCGGCAATCGGCCGCCGCCGTTTCCGCGCCGGCCCCGACCATGCGCCGCGGGGGGTCGGAAAGCCGCGGATTGGCCGAAGCCGGACGGGGTGGGGCCCGGACTCCTCCCGGCCGACGGTCGTTCGTGATGTCCGACACCCCGGCGGGCCCCTTCCCCGCCGCCCGCCGCGCCCGGCCCGGACCCCGGCGGGCGGGCACCCGGGCTCCGGGGGCCGCCTCCGCCCGGGCCTCGCCGCGTCCGCCCGTGAACCCCGCCGACCCGGCCCCCGTTCGCGCACCGCCGGGCCCGCGACGGACCCCTGACGAGGCCTCGACGGGGCCGCCGGGCGGGGCCGGGCCTTTTTGTTGCGCAAATAGCCAAAATCCCAATCACGGCGGGTAATCATGATCGTCGTTCCGCAACTAGGTTTCGATTTCATAGCGCTTCCCGGCAGGGGCGCTTTCCGGGGTTCCCCCCCTTCTCCACCCGTGCTACAAAACTGGTCTACACCACACGTGGTGTAGACCAGTTCGCGGTTCGGCCCCCTGTGCCCCTCCCCCGACCGCCATGCCGTTAGGAACCCACCCCAATGAGTCAGTCAGCGCAGGCACCGACGCCCGCCTCGGCTCCGGCCACGCCAAGCCCCGCCAAGAAATTCGGCCAGAACCTGCTCCAGGGCCTGCAGAAGATCGGCCGCAGCCTCCAGCTGCCGGTCGCCGTCCTCCCGGCCGCGGGCATCCTGGTCCGGCTGGGCCAGCCCGATGTCTTCGGCAAGGACGGGCTCGGCTGGGGGAAGGTCGCCGAGGTCTTCGCCACCGCCGGTGACGCGGTCTTCAAGAACCTGGCGCTGCTGTTCTGCGTCGGTGTCGCCATCGGCTTCGCCAAGAAGGCCGACGGCTCGACCGCGCTGGCCGCCCTGGTCGGCTACCTGGTCTTCCACAACGTGCTGACCGTCTTCCCGGTGGACGGGACCATCACCGCGGCGCTGCCGGAAGGAAAGCCCCAGAACCCCGGGGTCTTCGGCGGCATCGTGGTCGGCCTGCTCAGCGCCGTGATCTGGCAGAAGTACCACCGCAAGCAGCTCATCGACTGGCTCGGCTTCTTCAACGGCCGCCGCCTCGTGCCGATCATCATGGCGTTCGTCGGCACCCTGCTCGGCGTCCTCATGGGTCTGGCCTGGGGCCCGATCGGCACCGGCCTGACCCACGCCAGCGACTGGCTGACCGGCCTCGGCGCCGGCGGTGCGGGCATCTACGGTGTCGCCAACCGCGGTCTGATCCCGGTCGGCATGCACCAGTTCCTCAACACCTTCTTCCAGCAGCAGGTCGGCAGCTTCACCGACGCCTCCGGCCACACCTGGACCGGCGACATCCCGCGCTTCTTCCACGGTGACCCGACCGCCGGTCAGTTCATGTCCGGCTTCTTCCCGATCATGATGTTCGGCCTCCCGGCCGCCGCGCTGGCGATCGCCCACACCGCCCGCCCCGACCGCCGCAAGGCCGTCACCGGCATGATGATCTCCGTCGCGCTGACCAGCTTCGTGACCGGTGTCACCGAGCCGATCGAGTTCTCGTTCATGTTCATCGCGCCGGTGCTGTACCTGATCCACGCCCTGCTCACCGGCCTCTCGATGGCCGTCACCTGGGGCCTCGGGGTGCACGACGGCTTCGGCTTCTCGGCCGGCCTGATCGACTACCTGCTCAACTGGAACCTGGCCACCAAGCCCTGGATGATCATCCCGATCGGCCTGGTCTTCGCCGCGCTGTACTACCTCCTCTTCCGCTTCGCGATCACCAAGTTCAACCTCAAGACCCCCGGTCGCGAGGACGAGGACGAGATCGAGGACGTGACCAAGGCCTGAGGCCCCGTCCGTCCGCACTCCACGACCCCGCCCCGCCGCTGCTCCCCCAGCGGCGGGGCGGGGTCGTCGTGCATCCCGGCGGGGCCGTCGTGCGTCCCGCCCCGGGTCGGCGGGAACGGCGGTTGACGAACCGGCGGAGGCACTGGTCAACTGAAGCCGTGAACGCGTCCTGCCCGCTGGTGACCCGCAGCCACATCGACTTCGGTCGCGTGTGGTCCGCGGCGTGTCGCGGCTGAGCCGACCGTTCCCCCCGCCGCCCGGCTGACCTCCCGCCCGGCGCCGTTCCTCCCCTCCCGCCCGAACGGGCCCCGCCCGCCTCCGGGCCGTCACCGCGCACCCGCGCGCGGCCGTACGCACCCGCACACACCCTGTGCGGGTTCGCCGGCGTCGCCCGCACGCGTCCGCACGAGGAAAGTCAGGCCTCAGCATGCCCCGCCAACTGCACCTCTCCGCCGCCCTGGACAGCCCCGGCCACGTCGACGCCGGGCACTACGCCGCCCTCGCCCGCCTCGCCGAGCGGGCCACCCTCGACTTCGTCACCCTCGACGACTCCTTCACCCCCGAGCCGAGCCGCCCCGACGCCCTCGCCACCCTCGCCCGGATCGCGCCGTTGACCGAGCGGGTCGGACTGGTGCCCACCGTCACCACCACCCACACCGAGCCGTTCCACACCTCGATCTCGGTCAACACCCTGGACTGGGTGAGCCGGGGCCGGGCCGGCTGGCTGGTCGGCGTCTCCGCCACCGAGGCCGAGGCCAGGGCCTTCGGCCGCCGCCCGACCGCCCCCGCGGACGCGCTCTGGGCCGAGGCCGCCGACGCCGTCGAGGTCGCCGCCCGGCTCTGGGACAGCTGGGAGGACGACGCGGAGATCCGCGACACCGCCACCGGGCGGTTCGTCGACCGCGACAAGCTGCACTACGTCGACTTCGAGGGTCCGCACTTCTCCGTCCGCGGACCGTCGATCACCCCGCGCCCACCGCAGGGCCGCCCGGTCGTCGCCGTCCCGGTGGCCGCCGTCGACCTCGCCCCGTACGCCTCCCCCGGCGGGCGCGCCCGGGTCGCGACGGCGATCCGGTACGCCGACGTCGTGCTGCTGGACGCCCCCGGCCACGCCGCCCGGCTGGCCGCCGCCACCGAACTGCGGCTGCGCGCCGGCGAGCACCTGCGCATCCTCGCCCGGACCGACGCCGCCCTGCCCGACGACGCCGCGGCCGACCGCCTGCTCGCCGATCTCGCCGCGATCGGCACCGGCGTCGACGGCTTCCACCTCGTCCCCGCCGAGCCCGAACGGGACCTGGCCGCCCTCGCCGAACGGGTCGTCCCGGTGCTGCGCGCCCAGGGGCTGTTCCGCGCCGGGTACGCGGCCGGCCGCACCCTGCGCGACCACCTCGGCCTGGCCCGCCCGGCCAGCCGCTACGCCACCGCCGCCGCCACCAACACCCCGTCCACCATCCCGTCCGCTGCCGCTCTCGCCGAGGTGACCCGATGACGGACCGCCCGCTCAAGCAGATCCACCTCGCCGCGCACTTCCCCGGCGTCAACAACACCACGGTGTGGAGCGACCCGGACTCCGGCAGCCACATCGAGTTCGACTCCTTCCGCCACCTCGCCGAGACCGCCGAGCGCGGGAAGTTCGACTTCTTCTTCCTCGCCGAGGGCCTGCGGCTGCGCGAGAACAAGGGCCGCATCCACGACCTGGACGTGGTCGGCCGCCCCGAGTCGATCACCGTGCTGAACGCGCTGGCCGCCGTCACCACCCGCCTCGGGCTGGCCGGCACCGTCAACGCCACCTTCAACGAACCGTACGAACTGGCCCGCCGCTTCGCCTCGTTGGACCACCTCTCCGGCGGGCGCGCCGCCTGGAACGTGGTCACCTCCTCGGACGCCTTCACCGGGGAGAACTTCCGCCGCGGCGGCTACCTCGACCGCGCCGACCGCTACACCCGGGCCACCGAATTCGTGCAGCTCGCCCGGGATTTCTGGGACGGCGGAGCGGAGACCGTCCGGCACCGCGGCCCGCAGTTCGAGGTCGAGGGGCGGCTCTCGCTGCCCCGCCCGCCGCAGGGCCACCCGGTGGTCATCCAGGCCGGGGACTCCGACGAGGGCCGGGAGTTCGCCGCCGCAACCGCCGACATCGTCTTCAGCCGGCACTCCACCCTCGCCGACGGCCAGGCCTTCCACGCGGACGTCAAGCGCCGGCTCGCCGCGTACGGCCGCAAGCCGGACGAGCTGAAGATCATGCCCGGCGTCACCTTCGCCCTCGGCGACACCGACGCCGAGGCCGCCGAACTCGCCGCCGAGGTCCGCCGGTCCCAGGTCGGGCCGCAGACCACGATCGCCTTCCTGGAACAGGTCTGGGGCATCGACCTGTCCGACCACGACCCGGACGGTCCGCTGCCCGCCGTCGACCCCGACCCGGACAGCGCCCTGGCCCAGGGCCGGGTCCGGATCGGCGACCCACTGGCCGTCGCCGCCCGCTGGCGGGCGCTGGCCGCCGAGAAGAAGCTCACCAGCCGCGAGCTGGTGATCGAGGTGACCGGCCGGCAGTCCTTCATCGGCTCCCCCGCGACGGTCGCCGAGCGGATCGACTTCTTCGTGCAGAACGACGCGGCCGACGGCTTCATCCTCGTCCCCCACCTGACCCCGGGCGGCCTGGACGCGTTCGTCGACCGCGTGGTGCCGCTGCTCCAGGAACGCGGGGTGTTCCGCACCGACTACAGCGGCACGACCCTGCGCGACCACCTCGGCCTGCCGCTCCCCGGCCGGCGCTGAGACGGCCGACGCTGAAACGACCGGCGCTGAAACGACCGGGCCGGTCAGCGCCCGCTCAGATCCGGTACACCGCGCCGGCCCGGGCGACCTCGACGGGGCCCGGGTACGCGGCAGCGGCGTCGCGGCGGTTGTGCTCGGCGTCGGTCCACGGGGGGATGTGGGTCAGGACGAGCCGGCGGACGTGGGCGGCGGCGGCGTGCTCGCCGGCTTCCCGGCCGTTGAGGTGGACGGCCTGGTAGGTGTCCCGGCCGTCGATGTAGGCGGCCTCGCAGAGGAAGAGGTCGGCGTCGCGGGCGAGTTCGACGAGTTCGGCGCTCTCGCCGGTGTCGCCGGAGTAGACGAGCGCGCGGCCGTCGTGTTCGAGGCGGAAGGCGAAGGCGTCGACGGGGTGGTTGACCTGGGCCACCTCGATCCGGAACGGGCCGAGGTCGAAGGCCCCGGGGGTGAGGGTGTGGAAGTCGAAGACCTCCTTCATCCCCGGGTTCTCCGGCATGTCGTAGGCGCGGGCGAGCCGTTCGGCGGTGCCGGCCGGGCCGTAGACGGGCATCGGGTCGGGGCAGCCCTCGGCGCGGTAGTTGCGGGCGACCCAGTAGGCGCACAGGTCGACGCAGTGGTCGGCGTGCAGGTGGCTGAGCAGGACGGCGTCGACCTCGTAGATGTCCACGTACTTCTGCAGGGCGCCGAGGGCGCCGTTGCCGAGGTCGAGCACGACGCGGTAGCCGTCGGCCTCGACGAGGTAACTGGAGCAGGGCGATTCGGCGGACGGGAAGCTCCCCGAGCACCCCACCACGGTCAGTTTCATCCGAGCCCCTCCGCCCCGACACGTCCTGGCTGCTGCTGGAAAACGGCAGGCCGGGCCGGTGAAACCGGCCGGTAGCACTGCTTCGCGTGTCGAGAGTAAGGGCGGAGCGGCACTTTGCCCCCGTCCCCGTGCCGGGCTGTGGCTGGAATCACCAGAACGCCGGGGCGGGGGCGGTGCCGTCCGTTCGGGTGCCGTCGGGTCAGCGGTGGCGGGGGCGGTTGCGGGCCCAGGCCTTGATCGTGTCGGGGTACCAGCGGGGGTGGCCGCTGCCGTCGAGGACGTCCGGGGCGGGCAGCAGACCGTGCCGCCGGTAGTTGCGGACGGTCTCGGCCTGCACGTTAATGTGGCGGGCGATCTCGGCGTAGGACCACAGCTCGGAGCTTCTCCCCACGAGGCACCTCCGGAGGGGCGGGGCGGGCGTACGTGAGGCAGCCTGTCCGGGCGTTGGCGACTCTTCACCACAGAACGGGCACCGTGGTCATTCCGTGACGAACCGGGAGCACGCTGCGGACAAATGCCCGGCCGTCCCGGCACTCACGGTGGTGGGGGCCGCCATGGGCCCGGTACGGTTCGCGCCATGAACAGTTCGACCGGGGTCTGGGTGGTCCTGGCGGTGGCGGGCGTCGCGCTGCTGGCCGCCGTCGTGCGGGCGCTGGTCCGGCGCACCCGCCCGGCGCCGCGACCGGCCGGGCCGACGGCTCCGCGCCCGCGCCCGGCGGCCAAGGGCCGCCCGGGGCCGCAGCCGCAGGAGATCTGGTGGGCGGAGGTCCCGTTCGAGGACTGGCCGGGGTCGAAGGACCGCCCGTGCCTGGTGCTGCGGGTGCACGGCCGCACCGCCACCGTCGCGAAGATCACCAGCAAGCACCACACCGAACGCCCGGGCGTGCTGCCGCTGCCGCCCGCCTCGGTGGGCGACCGGCAGGGCCGCACCAGCTGGCTGGAGACCGACGAGCTGCGCGAGGTGCCGCTGTCGGCCTTCCGCCGCCGGGCCGGCACGGTGGACCGGCAGGTCTGGTCCCGCGCGCAGCAGGCCCTGCAACGCGGCTAGGGTCTCAGGTCTGAAGCCGGCCCTCCAGCACCGCTAGGGCTTTTCTCAGGCCCAGAGCTGCCCCTGCAGCGCCTCGACGGCCGCCTCGGTGGTCTCCGCGGTGTAGATGCCGGTGGACAGGTACTTCCAGCCGCCGTCGGCGACCACGAACACGATGTCGGCGCGCTCCCCGGCCGCCGCGGCCTTGCGGCCGACGCCGAGCGCGGCGTGCAGGATCGCGCCGGTCGAGACGCCCGCGAAGATGCCCTCCTGCTGGAGGAGTTCGCGGGTGCGGCGGACGGCGTCCGCGGAGCCGACCGAGAAGCGGGTGGTGAGCACCGCGGCGTCGTACAGCTCGGGGACGAAGCCCTCGTCGAGGTTGCGCAGCCCGTACACGAGGTCGTCGTAGCGGGGTTCGGCGGCGACGATCCGCACGCCGGGGACCTTCTCGCGCAGGTAGCGGCCGACGCCCATCAGGGTGCCGGTGGTGCCGAGGCCGGCCACGAAGTGGGTGACGGTCGGCAGGTCGGCGAGGATCTCGGGGCCGGTGGTGGCGTAGTGGGCGCCCGCGTTGTCGGGGTTGCCGTACTGGTAGAGCATGACCCAGTCCGGGTGCTCGGCGGCGATCTCCTTGGCGATCCGGACGGCGGTGTTGGAGCCGCCGGCGGCCGGCGAGGGGATGATCTCGGCGCCCCACATGCGGAGCAGTTCGCGCCGTTCCTCGCTGGTGTTCTCGGGCATCACGCAGACCATCCGGTAGCCCTTGAGCTTGGCGGCCATGGCGAGCGAGATGCCGGTGTTGCCGCTGGTGGGTTCCAGGATGGTGCAGCCGGGGGTGAGCCGGCCGTCGGCCTCGGCGCGCTCGATCATGTGCAGCGCCGGGCGGTCCTTGATCGAGCCGGTGGGGTTGCGGTCCTCCAGCTTGGCCCAGAGCGTCACCTGTCCGTCGGTGTTGCCGGGGACGGCCGCGGACAGCCGCGGCAGGCGGACCAGCGGGGTGTTGCCGACGGCTTCGAGCGGGCTGTCGTAACGCAAGGGAGGCCTCCGGCCACGGCGGTGAGGGTGCGGAAGGGCGCCCTCCCGCCCGCCGCGGGGCGGACGGGAGGGCGGGAGGTCAGCGGGCTCCGCCGGCCACGGCGGGCAGGATGGTGACGCTGTCGCCGTCGGCGAGGGCGGTGGAGATGCCCTCCAGGAAGCGGACGTCCTCGTCGTTCAGGTAGACGTTGACGAAGCGGCGCAGCTCGCCGCCCTCGACCAGGCGGGCGGCGATGCCCGGGTGGCGGGCGTCGAGGTCGGCGAAGAGTTCCCCGAGGTTGCTGCCGGTGCCCTCGACGGCCTTGGCGCCGTCGGTGTAGGTGCGGAGGATGGTCGGGATGCGGACCTCGATGGCCATGGGTGCGCTCCTGTGCGAGTCGTGAGGCGGGTGGGCCGCGACGGGCGCGGCGGGGAGGGTGGTCCCGGGGCTCGGCGTCGCCGGCAGGCGGTGGGCCCGGGTGGGGCGGGGCGGCTCAGCGCGAACGCGCGGGCGTGCCGGGACAGATCGCACTGGCGAGCCGGCACAGGTCGACGTGCAGGCGCGCCACGAGGCGGGTGCCCGGGGCCTGGTTGCTCACATCGACGGAACGCATGGGCTCATCGTATAGATTCCCGGGCCCGCTCCTCCATGCCCGTCTCGGGATCCGGATGCTCCCGTTTCTCGGGCTGAGACGACACGGGCCAGGGGGGAGGCGGAGGG
>NZ_JBHVWW010000004.1:47738-101947 GCF_042882025.1 Kitasatospora sp. NPDC058243 | reverse complement strand
CACCCGCCTGTTGGTCCCCCGTGTCCACCTCCCCTACCCTTCACCTCCCCCCCCCCACCCCCACCTCCCATTCCCCCCGCTCTCCCTCCCCTCCCCCCTCCCCCCTTCCCCCCCCCCCCCGCGCCCAGGTGGGTGCTGGTCAGGCCGGGTGGGCCTCGACGACCTGGACGTCTTCCTCTGTGATCTCGCCGTCCACGATGCGGAACGAGCGGAACTGGAACGGGTCGTCCTCGCCGTTGCCGTCGGCGGTGGAGACCAGGACGTAGTGGGCGAACGGCTCGGAGGCGTAGCTCACGTCGGTGCGCGAGGGGTAGGCCTCGGTGGCGGTGTGCGAGTGGTAGACGATCACCGGCTCCTCGTCGCGGTCGTCCATCTCGCGGTAGAGCTTGAGCAGGTCGCCCGAGTCGAACTCGTAGAAGGTGGGCGAGCGGGCCGCGTTGAGCATCGGGATGAACCGTTCGGGCCGTCCGCTGCCGGCCGGTCCGGCGACCACGCCGCAGGCCTCGTCCGGGTGGTCGGCGCGGGCGTGGGCCACGATCCGGTCGCGGAGTTCTCGGGTGATGGTCAGCATGCGGTCAGGATAGCCACGCCCCGGCGGGTGTCCGCCGGGGCGTCCGGAGCGCGGTCACCGGGTGTCCGCCACCTGGGCGTGGCGGCCCGGCGCCGACGGTTCAGCCGCCGTTGCGCACGTGCAGGTGGTCGTGGGCGACGCCGTGGGCGGCCCTCGGGTTGCGGCGCTTGAGCACCTGGTAGCCGATCACCAGCAGGACGGCCCAGCCCGGGAAGACGTACAGCGAGATCCGGTTGACCGAGTCGAACGCGATCAGCACCACGACCAGGGCGAGGAAGGCGAGCGCGGTCCAGCTGGTCCAGGCGCCGCCGGGCGCCTTGAAGGTGGGCGGCGGCAGGTGGCCGGCCCGCCAGGCCTTGCGGTAGCGGATCTGGCAGATCAGGATCATCGCCCAGGTCCACAGGCCGCAGACGGTGGCGACGGAGGTGATGTACTCGAACGCCTTGGCCGGGACGAGGTAGTTGAGCACCACGCCGACGCCCATCAGCAGGCAGGAGAGGGTGATCGCGAAGGCCGGGGTGCGGTGGGAGTTGAGCTTGGTGAGCTGCCCGGGGGCCTGGCCGCGCAGGGCGAGGTCGCGCAGCATGCGGCCGGTGGAGTACATGCCGGAGTTGCAGGAGGAGAGCGCGGCGGTGAGCACCACGAAGTTGATGATGCCGGCCGCGGCCGGGATGCCGATCTTGCCGAAGGCGGCCACGAACGGGCTGACGCCGGGCTGGAACTCGGTCCACGGCACGAGCGAGAGGATGATCACCAGCGCGCCGATGTAGAACAGCATGATGCGCCAGGGCAGGGTGTTGATGGCGCGCGGCAGGGTCTTCTCGGGGTTCTCGCTCTCCCCGGCGGTGACGCCGACGAGTTCGACGCCCAGGTAGGCGAACATGACGATCTGCAGCGTCATCACGGTGGCGCCGATGCCCTTGGGGAAGAAGCCGCCGTCCTGCCACAGGTGGGTGATCGACGCGGTGTCACCGGCCTTGCTGAAGCCGAGGGTGAGCACCCCGATGCCGATCAGGATCATGCCGATGATGGCGGTGACCTTGACCATCGAGAACCAGAACTCGATCTCGCCGAACAGCTTCACCGAGATCAGGTTGGCCGCGTAGAGGATCACCAGGAAGGTCAGCGCACTGGCCCACTGCGGGATGTCGGGCGCCCAGAACCTCACGTACACGGCGGCGGCGGTGGTCTCCGCCATGCCGGTGACCACCCAGAACAGCCAGTACGTCCAGCCGGTCACGTAGCCGGCGAAGGGGCCGAGGAACTCGCGTGCGTACTCGGCGAAGCTGCCGGAGACCGGGCGGTAGGTGAGGAGTTCGCCGAGGGCGCGCATGATCACGAAGATCGCCACGCCGGCGACGGCGTAGGAGAGGATCAGGCTCGGGCCGGACCGGGAGATCGCGGTTCCCGCGCCGAGGAAGAGGCCGGTGCCGATGGCGCCGCCGATCGCGATCATCTGGATCTGGCGGCTTCCCAGCCCCCGGTGATAGCCCTCCTCGTCCGGTTTCGCGTCGACCACGTCGTCGTAGAGCTGCTCGGCCATGGTGCACCGTCCTGGGTGGGTCTCGTGGGGTGGAGAAGTCGTACCACGCAGGGTTCGGATAGCGGTGTTCATCTGAGCGTTATTTGAGCATGACCTGCTAGGGTTTGCCCGATTTAAAGAGAAATGCCCCGGCCATCCGTCCACATATTGGACGAATCGACCGGGGCCTGCCCGGAAGCGGGCAGGATCAGTCCGCGATCGCCTCCAGGAGCGTCTCCTGGAGCGCCCCCAGCCAGACGTACGCCATCACCAGCGGCTTGCGGTCGTCCTCGTCCGGCAGCTCGTAGAGCTCCTCGTCGTCCTCGCTGACCTCCAGCTGGACGCCCAGGGTCAGCCGCAGGTCGTTGAGCGCGCCCAGCCAGCGCAGGCCGTCCGCGGGGTCCAGCTTGACCACCCCGCCCTCGCCGCCGAGCCGGTCGAGCATCCGGACGACGTGCAGGGCGTCCTCACGCTTGCGGGTCCGCAGATCCACCTCGGTGTAGCGGCGGAACTCGCCCGAGGCGGCCCGGCTCTCCTGGTCCTCCGGCCCGGCAGGGTCGCCGTAGGCGTCCGGGAAGAGCCGGGCGAGCATCGGGTTGGCCGGCGCCTCGGTCGGGCCCTCGGCGAACAGCGCGGCCAGCGGATCGCCGCCGTCCCCGCCCGGGCCGGGCCCGATCAGCTGCAGGATCCCCACCTCCAGGGAGCGCAGGATGGAGGCCTCCAGCTCGTCCAGCGCGATCGTCGCGCTCCCGCCGCCGGCACTCTCGAACAACCCAGCCATGTCTATCGGTCAGCCCGTCTTCGTCGTCTCGGGTGGGGTACCGGCTCCGCGGCCGCGGCAACTCGCGCCGCGGCCGCCGCGCTGCGGTCGGTCGTGCTGCGGTCAGTCGTGCTGCAGCGTCGCCCAGAGGCCGTAGCCGTGCATCGCCTGGACGTCGCGTTCCATCTCCTCGCGGGAGCCGCTGGAGACCACCGTCCGGCCCTTGGTGTGCACCTCCATCATCAGCTTCCTGGCCTTGTCCTTCGGGTAGCCGAAGTAGGCCTGGAAGACGTACTGGACGTAGCTCATCAGGTTCACCGGGTCGTTGTGCACGATGGTCACCCAGGGCGTGTCCGGCTCCACCACCGGCAGTCCTTCGACCTCCGGGCGCTCGATCTCCACGGGCGCGACACTCACCGCCGGGTCCTCCTCGCTGCGCGGTCCGTCCACGCCTCTTCAGCCCCATGCTGCCATCCGGGGGACCCCCGGGCGATTCCGGCCCGGCTCGCAGCACGAGAAATCGTCACTCTGACGCTAAGTGGTAGTAGCATCATCCGCATGGACGCCACTTCAGTGCGCGCGGCCGGTTCGACCGCGCTCCTCACCGACCGCTACGAGCTCACCATGCTGCAGGCCGCCCTGCGCAGCGGGGCCGCGCACCGCCGCTCCGTGTTCGAGGTGTTCACCCGCCGCCTGCCCAGCGGCCGCCGCTACGGCGTCATGGCCGGCACCGGCCGGGTGCTCGACGCCATCGAGGACTTCCGCTTCGCCACCCCGCAGCTCGACTGGCTGGCCGGCCAGGGCGTGGTCGACGACGACACCCTGCGCTACCTCGCCGACTACCGCTTCGCCGGCGACATCCACGGCTACCCCGAGGGCGAGGTCTACTTCCCCGGCTCGCCGCTGCTCACCGTCGAGGGCAGCTTCGCCGAGGCCGTGATCCTGGAGACGGTGATCCTCTCGATCCTCAACCACGACTCCGCGATCGCGGCCGCCGCCTCCCGGATGACCGCCTCCGCCGGCGGCCGCCCGGTGATCGAGATGGGCGCCCGGCGCGCCCACGAGCAGGCCGCCGTCGCCGCCGCCCGGGCCGCGTACGTGGCCGGCTTCGCCGCCACCTCCGACCTGGAGGCCGGCTTCACCCACGGCATCCCGACCACCGGCACCGCCGCCCACGCCTTCACCCTCGTCCACGACAGCGAGCGGGACGCCTTCCGCGCGCAGATCGCCTCCATGGGCAAGGGCACCACGCTGCTGGTCGACACCTTCGACCTGCGCGAGGCCGTCCGCACCGCCGTCGAGGTGGCCGGCCCCGAACTGGGCGCCGTCCGGATCGACTCCGGCGACCTCACCCTGCTGGCCCACCGGGTCCGCCGCCAGCTGGACGACCTCGGCGCCACGAAGACCCGGATCATCGTCACCTCCGACCTCGACGAGTACGCCATCGCCGCACTCGCCGCCGCCCCGGTGGACGGCTACGGCGTCGGCACCAGCCTGGTCACCGGCAGCGGCCACCCGACCTGCGCGATGGTCTACAAGCTGGTCGCCCGCGCCGAGAGCGCGGACGGACCGCTGGTGCCGGTGGCCAAGCGCGCGGCCGGCGGCAAGACCAGCATCGGCGGCCGCAAGTGGGCCGCCCGCCGGCCCGACGCCGACGGCGTCGCCGAGGCCGAGGTGGTCGGCACCGGAGCGGTCCCCGCCGACCTGGAGCCGCACCTGATGCAGGTGCCGCTGGTGCGGGCCGGCCAGGCCGTCGGCCGCGAACCGCTCACCGCCGCGCGCGAACGGCACATCCGGGCCCGGGCCGCACTGCCGCTGTCGGCCACCCAGCTCTCCAAGGGCGACCCGGTCCTGCCGACCGAACTCGTGCTCTGACCCCGCCCCGGCCGACCGGCGCGGACCGGGAGCCGGCCCGGGGCCGTCCGGCGGTCCGGCGGTTCGGCGGTCCGCGCCGGGCGCCGGCCCGGGGTCCGCCCCAGGCCTTCCGCCCCCGCACGCCACTCCCTAGAGTCAACCGTAGAGTTCCCCCGGAGCTCCCCGAGAACCCCCGAGCCCCGCCGCGGGCCGAGTACTCCCGAGGGCTCCCCCCACCGGCGCGCCACCACGGCCGCCCCCCACATCCGAGGATGCGAGCCATGCACCGGGCACTGATCGTCGTCGACGTGCAGAACGACTTCTGCGAGGGCGGCAGCCTGGCCGTCGCCGGCGGCGCCGAGGTGGCCGCCGCCATCACCGACCTGATCGCCGAGTCCTCCCCCGGCTACCAGCACATCCTCGCCACCCGCGACCACCACATCGACCCGGGCGACCACTTCTCCACCGAGCCCGACTACGTCACCAGCTGGCCGGTGCACTGCGTGGCCGGCACCGAAGGCGTGGGCTTCCACCCCAACTTCGCCCCCTCCGTCATCTCCGGCGCGGTCGAGGCGGTCTTCGACAAGGGCGCCTACTCGGCGGCGTACAGCGGCTTCGAGGGGCTGGACGAGAACAACCGCGGCCTGGTGGAGTGGCTGCTCGAACGGCAGGTCGACGAGATCGACGTGGTCGGCATCGCCACCGACCACTGCGTCCGGGCCACCGCCCTGGACGCCGCCCGGGCCGGCTTCACCACCCGCGTCCTGCTCGACCTCACTGCCGGGGTCGCGCCGGCGACCACCGCCGCCGCGCTCGCCGAACTGCGGGCCGCCGGGGTCGAGTTGGTCGGCGCCCCGGTGGTTCGGGGGTAGCTCCGACTCCGGTTCGGGGGTAGCCACGGCTCCGGGTGCGGATGGATCCGATCCGGAGCTAACCGACCATCAACTCCACCACGTCCGAACCGCCCACCCGATGGGCCTCGCGCAGTTCGGCGCCGACCGCGTCCCGGTCGGCCGCGAGCCGGGCGCCGGAGACGTACACCACCCGGATCCCCAGGTATTCCATCCGGTGCTGGCCGCCGCGCACCCAGGCAGCCTCGCCCTCGCTGACGCAGCGCAGGTCCGAGTCCACCTCCACGGCAACGCCCTGCTCCGGCCAGTAGAGGTCCGGGACGGCGATGTACGTGCCGCCGCGCATCCGCAGCTCGGGGCCGACCAGCGGTACGGGCAGCAGGCACTCGTCCACCAGTTCGCCGACCCGGTCCAGGACGAAGTCCCGCTCACCGGCGAGCAGTTCGTCCAGCGCGGCGCGCACCCGGGGCTCGCCGGTCAGCCCGGACTCGGTCAGCTCGGACTCCAATTCCCTTACGGTGCACGGGCCGTCGGGCCTGGAGACGGCCTCGCGCAGCACCTCCCGCACCGGCATCGGGGCGCCACCCTCCTCCACGGTCCACTCGCACAGCGCGTCCGCGACCGCCCGGGCGACCGGCGCGCAGGCCAGGCCGTGCACCGAGCGGGCCACCAACTCCCGTTCGGTACGCAGGATCCGCACCTCCCCGGCGTCCTTCAGCCGGCGCTGGCGGGGCACCAGGACGTCCACCCCGATCACCGCCGGCAGCCGGGGCACCGCGGCGAAGCCGTACAGCGCGAGCGCGGCCGCACCGGTGATCACCGCGCCCTCGCGACGACCCTCCTCGCGACCGTTCTGCGCCGCGTACAGCAGGGCGGCCCACATCCGCTGCTCCGGGGTCGGCCCGTCGGACTGCAGCAGGTACACCCGGGGCAGCAGCCGCCGCCAGGGCCCGCCACTACGGCAGTGCTCGGTGATGACCCGGGCCGGCACGCCCCGGGCGCGCAACTGGCTCGCGGTGACGACGTTCTGTTGACGCTTCGCCAGCTCCTCCAGGGACGGCGGCGGCGTGGGAATCCGGTAGCTCATGCGGACACCATCCCCAACCGCTCCGACCCGCCACCGGCCACCTGACGCACTGTTACCCAACCGTCGCGAAACCGGGATCAGCTCGCACTAAAGTCCCCATACCCTCACTCAATCGGAGTAATTGACGGTCGTCAGGTTGTCATATCTGATCGAAAACGATCGCCCACCAGGCCGCCTGACCCAGAGTGACCAAAGGCATACGCCGGGAGACCCTCCAGGCGTCAAACCCGCCCCGGGAATTGCCTAGGCTTGCGTCATGTCACGTGACGAGACCGCCGGCCTCCGCGCGGCCCAGCTCCGCCTTGGCCGTCTGCCCGGATACGTCCGCCGCCCGGACCCGGCCCGCCGCAGCGGCGAACAGGGCCATACGTACAAGAAGGGCTGGGAGGTCCGCTTCACCGCCCGCAGCGAGGCCGAGATAGCCGAGATCCGCGACCTCGTGGTCGCCGCCGGGTTCGCCCCGGCCAGACCCTTCTTCAAAGGCCACCAGCTCATCCAACCGGTCTACGGCATGGCCGCCGTCCAGGCCTACCTGGCCGCGAGACAGGCGGCCGAGGAACACGCCGCCCGCACCGCACTCGGCCGCCGCCGACGAACCGCCGGCGGACACCCCGCCACCACCGGACACCCCGCCACCACCGGGCACCCCGCCGGGCACCCCACCGGCGCCGCACACCGGTGCGAACGCGAGGAAGCCGCCGCCGGAGCCGCTGCGGCCCAACTCGCCCGGCGGCGGGCCATCGAATCCTTCCCCGCCCAGGTCGAACGGAGCAGCGCCGTCGACGACCGCCTCTCCCCGACGGAGGCCCGACCGCAGCCCTGACCGCAGACCACCCCGCCCGCGCCTCGGCCCCCAGGCCGCCGAGGCGTGGCCGACGTACACGGTGGCGGCCAGCAGGCGCGGGACCACCCGGATCAACGCCTGCTCCGCCCCCTCGGCCACCCGGTGCGCCGCCGCCACGGCGAGCGCACCGTCCACCCACCACCCCTGCCGCCACGCCCCCGCCACACCCGCCTCGGCGCGCAGCGCACCCACCGCCCGCATCCACCGCCCGCATCCACCGCCCGCACCCGGGCTGCGCGCCCCCGGCGGAGGCATGCACGGCGGTGCCCATCCGGCCCGTCGCGCCACGCCGGTACGGGCGCGACCGAAGGTGTGGTTGCGCGGATGGTTGTGCGGCCGCAGCTTCGCGCCGTGGGCGTGGACGCCAGCCTCCATAAGCCCTACGGTGGCACATCAACCGTGTTGCAACCACGGCCCTTCTGCACCCCCTGACCAGCCGCGACGCGCTCGCAACTACACCCCCCGCACCACTGCGCCACCCTCCCCCACCGATCCTCCGCCCGGCCGCCCCACCACCGCTGCACCACCGCGCCCCACCGGTCGACACCGGAACCGGCCGAGCGGCGGCGGGTTCCGGGCATTCAATCCGATTGGTAACCCAGCGCACCGAGGGCATATCGTAGAGTGAGCGCAGATGATCGACCGTCAGCTATCCATCTCCCTTTCCGAGAAGTCGAGATGACCAACCGTCACGCGAGTTCCGCCGAGCCGCCCCCGAGGCCCGGTGAACCGGAGGACGTACCACTGGAGTTCGCCGCCTTCTGCGAACTCCACCGCCCCCGGTACCTCAGCTACGCCCGGGTGTGGCTGACCGAGCACAGCAGCGCGGCCACCGCCGTCCAACAGGCGTTCGCCGAAATCGCCGTCCAATGGCGCGAGTTGCTGGGCAGCTCCAACCCCACCGCGAACGCCTGGCAGATCCTGCGCAGCACCGTCGCCGACCACACCCGGCACGTGCCCGCCGCACCGGACCGCCACCCCGCCGACGACGACCTGGCGATCCTGCACTACGTCGTCGGCCTCGCCGCCCCCGAGATCGCCGACGTCATCGGCACCGACACCGCCAGCGTCGCCGGCCGACTCCGGCGCACCATGCTGTGGGAGGCCTCCGGCTGGTGAGCCCCCTCAGACCCGCTCGCCCGTCACGTCGAACAGGTGATGCACCGGGTCGTGGATCAGATAACGGGCGAACGACTCCACCGTGAACCGCGCCCCGTCACTACGGCCCCCGGTCCGCCCCCACTGCTCGCCCGCCACCCGCCCGAACGCCGCCGCCAGCACCTCCGCGGCCGCCGCCAACTCCCCGGCCACCACCGCCGGCACCTGCTCCCCGTACCGCTCGGCGACCGCCGTCTCATCCTGGTCCCAGTTCGGGAACAGCGGGGCTTCCTCGGCCAACATCAGGTCCAACCGGACCCGGAACAGCCGGAACACGTCCCGGACATGGCACGCGTACTCCAGCCCCGACCACACCCCCGGCCGCGGCCGCCGACGCAAACCCTCCTCGGCCCCGGCCAACAGCGCCACCCAGGCCTCCGCATTGGCCCGAACCATCCCCGCGACGTCCTCCCGCACCACCGCCGCAACATCCAGCCCACAATCCGGACACGGGCGTTCCAACACCCACGTCCAGTCCTTGCCGTCCGGAACGACCACACCCACCGGATCCACACCCCGCTCAGAAGCACTCATGGCCCCAGCATGGCCACCCCACCACCCACCCCACCAGCGGCAAGGACGCCAACCGCCACCAAAATGCTGCCACCCCGCCCGCCGCCCTCAGCCGCCCGCACCCCTGCGCCGCCGCACCCGCACCACCCACACCACGACCGCCACCACCCCGCCGACCAGCACCCCCCACAACGCCACCCCCACCGCAACCCCGACCCCGAACCAGCCGCCCCCGCCGGCCCCACCGGCCCCCGCCGCGGGCACCACGGCCTCGCCACCCGGCTCCTCCGTCACCCCACCCCCCGCAGCCCCCTGCGACTCCCCCCGCCCCACCAACGGATTCACCCGAGACCCGCCGTCCACCACCGGATCAGCCTCCAACGCCTTCGCCGGCGCCAGCACCCCGAAGCCGTACCTGCTCCCCGGCACCGCCGACCCGTCCCGCGGCGGCGTGGCAGTCCTGATCATCCGATTGATCACCTGCCCCGCCGAAAGCTCCGGATACTTCGCCCGGATCAACGCGGCGGTGGCGGAGACGTAGGCGGTGGCATCGGAGGTGCCGTTGCCCACGCCGTAGCCGGCAGAGGTCTTCGCACTGGCCCGGTAGATCTCCGCCCCGGGGGCGACCAGTGTGGTCTCCGGTCCGTAGCTCGACTTCTCCCACAGTCGCCCCTGCCGGTCCACCGCGCCGACCGCCACCACTCCGGGGAAGGCCGCCGGGTACTGGACACCGCTCAGGCTGTCGCCGTTGTTCCCGGTGGCGGCAACCAGCACGACGTCCTTGGAGACCGCGTAGTTGACGGCTTCACGTGCCGGGGAGTCGAACCTCGACGTCCCCCCTACCGACATGTTGACGACCTTCGCACCGTGATCCACAGCAAAGCGGATCGCCTCGGCGAGGCCGTTCTGCTGGAGATCCCGATTCTCGCCGTCGGTCCGTACCTTCACCGGCAGGATCTTCGCCTTCGGCGCCAAGCCCATGATCCCCGCCTGCGCACCGTGCCCGTGCCCTGCGATCAGGCTCGCCATCCCGGTGCCATGGCCGTCGCCGTCGGTACGGCCGTCCGTGTTCGTACCGGAGAAGTCACCCCCCGCAAGCACCTGTCCGGTGAGGTCCTGATGGTCCTGGTTGACCCCACTGTCGACCACACCGACGATCACCCCCTCGCCCTGGTTGACAGTCCAGACTTTCGTCTCGGCCTCGAAGGTCTTCAGAGCCCACTGCTCGTCTCTGATCTGATCCGCCGATGCCGTTGGTGCCGCGACACTCCAGATCAATGCCCCGGCGGCAAGGGCCGCTGTACCACGCGCCAACCGACGGCTCGTCAAGCCTGGTCACCCCACTCAGCGAGGCGTCCCGCAGATCACCGATCTGCGGGACGCGATCAGATCACCCATCCGTTTCAGGACCGGGCTCATTCCACCACGTTCGGATTGGCCGGCTTGTCCGCCGCCCAGGTCTCCTCGTCCTCGACGAGGTAGTCGGGCCGCCGCCCCTTCTCCCGGTCCTCCTTGTGCCGTTGCGCGCCGGTGAGCGGCAGGCCAGGGGCCATGCCGCCTGGGCCGCCAGCGCCGGGTTCGCCCCAGGGCCGGTTCCGAGCTCCCAGGCCGGAACCGCCTTCCGTGAACGCCTGCTTGCCGCGCATTCCCTCGACCGGCCCTGCGGCCCCACCGACGATCCCACCAGGTCGTCCTGCAGACCCACCCATCGGCCGGGCACCAGAGCCACCTCGGCCCCCGATGCCCCCGCCCGGTCCGGGGCCGCCCATCGGATACGCGCCGTCCGGGAGTCTCCGACCGCCGAATCCGACCCCGGCCTCGCCGATGCCGGAACCGACAGGTAGACCAGCCGCCGCCGGGCCTGCGGGATTGGAGATCCCCTGCCCGCCGTTGCTTCCCGGGAGGCTGCCCGCAGCGCCACCAGGCGGCACAACACCAGCCCCGGACACCTCAGTTCCCGGGGCGACGGTGGTGACCACGGTCCTGTTGGGGACGACCGCCGGCGTGCCCGCGATGCCCGTGCCCAGGCCGCAGTTCACCGAGCCCAGAGGCTTCGGCGGAGTCTGCGCCGTGCCACCCCTGATCCCCGAATCGGTCGGAACAGACGCACTCCTCGACGTGGAGCGGGCTGGCATCTCCGGTCCGGAGGTCTTCGGACTCTGTGGTAGTGGGCTGGTCGTCACCCGCCCTGATGTTCCCGCGACGCCCATCGAGGTTCCCGACATCATCGCGCTCGCCACCGCCGCCCCGGCCGGATCATCCTGTGGTGTCACATCGCGTGTCTCATCCGACTTCTGCAGCGCCGGCAGGTTCGGCGGCGGCTTCAGGGTAGGGGTGGCGATGCGGTAGTGCATGGCGAGGGTTTGCATGACGGTGGCGGCTTCGGCTTTTCGGCGGTCGGCGACGGGGATGTGTTCGTCGTCGCCGCCGAAGACGGAGGAGACGCCGTCGCCGACGGTGTCCTTGACCTTTTCCCAGGTGCTGGGTTCCTCGGGCATGTCGCGTTTGGCCTTGGCGATGGCCTCGGACATGTTGTGGAGGGTGTTGGCCGCGTCGTTGGCGTAGGAGGCGGCGTTGTTGATGCTGTCGGCGAGGTGGAGCATGCGGGTATGGAAGGCGTCGCTGGTGGCGCCTTCCCAGGTGACGGCGGCTTCGGTGCTGGCGCGGGTGAGGGTGGTGCGGATGGCCTTGAGGGTGTCGGCGGCGTGGCGCCAGGGGTCGCCGGCGGCCATGACTTCGCCGGGGTTGAGGGCCTGGGCCATGGTGCGGAGTTGGGCGTGACTGTAGGTGGTGAAGTCGGTGTAGGCCATGGGGGGTTCGCCTCCGTTCGGGCTCGGCCGGGGGTGGCCGGGGGTCAGGGGGCGGGTGGGGCGACGGTGTGCTCGTAGGCGGCCTTGCTGTCGGCGGAGGGGTTGGCGACGGACCAGCCGTCGTCGCCGAGTTCGAGTTTCTTCGCGGTGTGCTGGTCGTGTTCTTCGTAGGTGGTGGCGGTGAGTTCGGCGTTCTTCTGGGCTTCGTCGACGGCTTGTTGGAGTTGGTTGAGGACGTCGCGCAGGCCGTCGCGCATGGTGTTGTAGCGGTTGTGGATCTCGGTGGCTTCGGCGAAGGTGCCGAAGGCGGTTCTGCCGATGCCGCTGCGCCCGTGGGTGCCGGTGCCGTCGGCGTGGTGCTGGAATTCGGCGAGGAGGAGCCGGACTTGGGCGGCGAAGGCGCGGAGTTGTTCGACCTCGACGCGGTAGCCCTGGCCGGCGCCTCTGGTCGTGCCGGTTCCTGTTGCCACTTCGGCGCCTCCCCCGTGCGTCCGTGGGTCGCTGCCGGGGTTGGGCCCCGGTGTCTCATGTCTAACACACGGGGCCCGAATTCCGCCTGGTACCTGGTCAGTTCGCAGGCGTCCTCGTGTGGAGGGCGTCGGCGAGGGCGCGGCGGCAGAGGGAGTCGGCGTGCCGGGTGGTTTCGGGGAGCCGGTAGTGGGGGGCGAGTTGGAGGGTGGTGCGGACGGCGGTGTCGAGGCTGATGCGGTGGCCGATGGAGACGTAGACGGGTTTGACGCCGGGCCGGGTGCGGAGGGCGCGGCCGACTTCTTCGCCGGTGGCGGGGTCGGTGAGCGGGGTGGTGGAGCCGCGGGGGGTGTCGGGGTCGTGGTGGTGGAAGGTGAACGGGGTTTTGGCGACGCCGAGGGTGCGCAGGCCGGTGAGGACGCCGAGGTGGCTGGCGAGGCCGAGGCGGCGGGGGTGGGCGAGGCCGTAGCCGTCGCAGACGACGGTGTCGGGGGTGTGGGTGAGGGCGGCGAGGGCGTCGAGGACGGCGGGGAGTTCGCGGAAGGCGAGCAGTCCGGGGGTGTAGGGGAAGGGGATGCGGCCGACGGCGGTGGACTGTTCGACGACGGCGAGGGTGTCGTGGTCGAGGAGGACGGCTGCGGCGGCGACGAGGTCGTGTTCGTCGTCGTAGGCGACGTCGACGCCGGCGATGAGCCGCCCGACCCCGCTGCTGGAGCCGGAACCGTCGGAGCCCCCGGAACCGTAGGCGTCGTCGGGGTCGTGGGTCTGGACGAGGGGGCGCAGGCGTTCCTGTTCGGCGAGTGCCTGGGCTTCGGTGGTGGGCCAGTCGGCGGGGATGGGCACGGGTGTTCCCCCGGGTGGGTGGGGCGGGCGCGGTCGGGTTCACCGTACCGAGGGGCGGACGACCCCGGGGTGAGCCTGTGCGCCCCCCGTGCTCCCGGTCCGGCGGGTTAGCCTGGACTTACCGAACTCCCTTGCCGGGCAGCACTTCTGGGACCGGCACGATTCCCGCTCGTTCCCCCCGACGCGCGAAGGACCCCCCGCCATGCCTCGTCCGTCCGCTGCCCAGTACTGCCTCGGTTCGTTCACCGTCGTCGCCGCCACGGTGGCACTGCTGGCCGTTTCGGACGCCTCGGGCGTCCTGGAGGTCGTGGTGCTGGAGGGGTTCGCGCTGGCGCTCGGCACCGTGGTGACGGTGTTGTCGCTCGCCGTGTCCGGCCGGTCGGCGGCGAGGGCGGGAACGACCTCCCCGGCCCCGGCCGGACACGAGTACGCCCGGCAGCGCTAGCAACGCTAGGTCCTGTCCGCCGCCGGGCGTCGCGGCCCCGCCCGGCCGGTCAGTCGGTGGTGACCACCACGGTCTTCGCGGCCTTGTCGTGGATGCACTGCCGGTAGGGCTTGTCGAAGACGCCGAACATCCCGTCGATGATCCACCAGAAGGCGGCGCAGCAGATCACGGCGGGGAGGATGTAGACGGCCGCTCGGGTCCAGGCGGCGCTCTGGGTGGGCTTGTTGCCGTCGATCAGCATGGCGACACGGACGTGCATCGCCTTCTTGCCGAGGGTCTGGCCGTCCCGGCCGAGCATCAGGCCTTCGTAGAGGAGGTAGATGCCGCAGCCGAGCCAGAATGCGCCGACCTCGCCGGAGCGGTTGTTGAAGTCGGCGAAGGGGGCCACCAGGATCACGGCGACGGCCTGGACGAGGAGGTAGTCGATCAGGCGGGCGAGGATGCGCCTGGGCCAGCTGCCGATCGGCGGCATGCCGGGAACGGGCCCGGCGCCGGGGGTTCCGTAGCCGGTGGGGCCGTAGCCGGGCGGGGGCTGGTCGTAGGGGTTCTGGCCGTAGGGATTCTCGCCGGGCGGGCTCTGGCCGCCGGTCGGGCCGCCGTAGGTGCCGCCGTACGCGCCGGGGCCTTCGGGCGGGATACTGGGGGTGCCGTCGGACGGGCCGCCGGTGGGCGGCGGGGCGGGCGACGGGTTCGGGTCCGACGGCCGGTCTTCCGGCGTGCCGCCGCCCGGCTGCGGGGACTGCTTGTCGAAGGAGGGCTGGCCGCCCCCCTCCGGCTGGGAGCCTGAGGGGTCGTGAGTGCTCATCCGTCGAGTAGAACATCACACATTCTCGCGGTTTGGGACATTCTGTCCGTTTTGCCGCCAGGGCCGGATGGTGCCTCCGCGTCAGATGGCGCCTCCGCGCCCGGAGCCGGCCGCCACGCCGGGAGGCCTCAGACGCGGACCACCCGGGTGCGGGCGGCCCGGTCCTGCCAGCCACGCCGGGCCGGGCGGTCGAACACGGGCCAGACCAGGCCGAGGAGCAGCAGCAGGCCGAGCTGCCTGACGGCCCATCGGAGCAGCGAGCGGCCGAGGCTCAGCCTGGTCCGGGCGCCGGGGGCGGCGGCGTCCGCCACCCGGATCCGGGCCAGTCGCTTGCCGAAGGTCTGGCCGGTGCGGGCGGTCGGCAGCACCTCGTAGAGCAGGCTGACGAAGAGCAGGATTCCGAGCAGGACCGCGACCTTGCCCAGCACCACGTCGTCCACCAGCCAGACCTGGACCTGGCGCCGGGTGAGGGAACTGGCCATCCGGGCCTGGTCGAGCTTCTGCTGGAGGTGCTCGGACGCCGAGCGGCCGAGCGGGATTCCGGCGGCGACGGCGACCACGAGGAGTACGACGGTGTCCACGGCGCGCGCGGCCAGCCGACGTCCGAGTCCGGCGGGCGTCGCGGAGGCGGGCACGGTGGGGGCAGGCGTCGTCGGGGCGGGTCGGCGCCGCGCGACGGCCTCCCGGGCCGGGCGCGCGACCGGCAGCGACGCGGCGGGCGTGGCGGGCCGGCCCTGGGCTCGGGCCGGAACCGCTCCGGCGGCGACCGGCGCGGCCGGGGCCGGCACGGCGGGCTCGGACGCGGGCTCGACGGCACGCCCGGCCCCGCGCACAGCCGCCGGAACGGACACCGCGACGGGCGACGCAACTGGCGACGGCGCCTCCCGCACGGCCACCGCCGCCGGGACGGTCGCGGGTGCTCCGGAGACGGCGGCCACTTCCACCCCGACCGAAGCGGCGGCCGGCATGCCGGCCGAAGCCCGGACCGGAACAGCAACCGAAGCGCGGACCTCCCTCACGCGCCCCTCCTCCCCGTCGGGCGCCCCCGAAAGCACCCCCCAGGAGACCCGGTGCGGCTCGCCATCCGCCTCCATCAGCCCCCGCTGCGCCTGCGGAACGACCTGCCAGCCGGGCTCCTCCGCCTCACCCTGGCCCGCCGCACCCCCCACCGCCGAAACCTCGACCACCGAAACCTCGACCACCGAAACCTCGACCACCGGCTCGCCCAGGACCGCTTCGTCGAGGACCACTTCGTCGAAGACCGGCACCTCGACCGCTGCCATCTCCAGTCCAGACACCTCAGGGCTCTCGGACGCCCCCGGCTCCCCGACCGTCCGGAACACCGGCCCGCCGATCACCTCCGCCGCCCGCGACCCGAGGACGAACTTCGCCCCGCCCGTGGTCTGGTCGAGGTACACCGGCCCGGTGTCCCCGCCCCGGCCCCCACCGTGCGCGGCCCCGCCCCAGGACGGCTCCGGGGCCGCCGCCTCCGGAACGGCCGGCTCCGGCAGCACCGGTGGCGGCACCACCCGCGCCGTCCCGGCCGCGCCGGCGGCGGGCCGCCGGGACGCGAACCGGGGCGGCTCCATCACCTCGCCCTCGGCGGGTGCGAGCCGGCTGGTGCCCGGCACCCAGGCCGAGCCGCCCCAGTACCGGACGAAGCCGGGGATGGAGGGGTCGGGGTAGTAGCCCGGCTCGGGTCCGACGGCCGGGTCGCCGGCGTCGGCGAAGGGGCGGTCCGTCATGGGGGTCTTCTCTCCTGGCGGGTCCTGGCGGGGCCGACACGGCACGCCCGCCCGGCGCACCCGCGAGCCGCCCGGCGCGCGTGGGTGGGGGCACCGCTGATAGGCGGACAGTCGCCGGGTAGTCACAAAGGGTAGTGCCTCGTCGTGGCGTCGACGGAAAGTTGGTCAATCACCTGACAGCGGCGGGCCCTCCGAGGTAAGGGCGGCCGAACCGTCCCGGCGTGCGGCGGGTGTCCGCGCGCCGCGGTCCCCACCGGTCACCACCCCTCGCCTCACCCCCCTCGTCGAACTTCCCGAAGAAATCCCGGAAACGTGTGTAAGAGCCGGCGTGGACCGCCCTCTCAAAGGTCACCGGGCCCGGAACCGGGCAGGAATCGAAGGCAGAGAGGAAGACGATCATGGAGCGCCCCACCAGCGTGGTCGAGCACGAACTGGAGCTGAACCTGGTGCTCTCCCCCGAGCACAGCGTCCCCGTCCCGGCCCGGCTGTCCTACGGCAGCCACGACCCGTACGCGGTGCACATCACCTTCCACCTGGACACCGGCTCCCCGGTGACCTGGGTGTTCGCCCGCGAGCTGCTGGTCGAGGGCACCTTCCGGCCGTGCGGCCAGGGCGACGTGCGGATCTGGCCGACCCGCTCGGGCCGGCGCAGCGTGCTCTGCCTGGCGCTGAGCTCCCCGGCCGGGGACGCCCTGCTGGAGGCGCCGCTGCCGGTCGTCGCGGCCTGGCTGGAGCGGGCCCACCGGCTGGTCCCGCCGGGCAGCGAGATGGCCGCGCTGGACATGGACGGATCGCTCGCGGACCTGCTTGCGTGAGCACGCGCACGCCCGCGAACGGGCACAAAGCCTCGGCCGCGCACCCGGCCGGGACCGCGCGACGCGACGGGAGCCGCGCCCCCGCCGGCTCAGCGGGCCGCGGGGGCCTGCTGACGGCCGCGGGTGGCGTCCGGGCCACCGCCGTCGCGCTGTCCGGGCAGTCGGACCAGCGGTGCCCCGGCGGAGCGTCGCCGGGCCCTTATCCGGATGGCGGCGGCGAGCAGGAAGCAGAGCCCGACCCACGGGTAGACCGAGGTCGGCAGCTGGCGCAGCGGCGCCATGTGGAGGACGGCCGGCCCGAGCGGCTTGGCGGCCCACATCGCGAAGGAGAGGAACGCGAGCAGCGTCGCCCAGAAGGCGGCCCGCCAGCGCAGCCGACGGACGCCGGCCGGGCGGGCGTGCTCGACGGAGGCCTCGGTGGCGAGCAGGACGAGCACCGGCACGCACCAGACCCAGTGGTGGGTCCAGCTGATCGGTGAGATCAGCACGGCGGTGACGGCGGCGCAGCAGACGCCCCAGGCCTCGGCCCGGGGCAGCCAGCGGGCGCTGCGGTGGGCCCAGGCGGCGACGGCGAGGCCGGCCACCGCGACGAGGCCGGCCGCGAGGGTGGCGAGGGTGCCGGGGTCGGCGGTGTGCAGCAGCCGGGCGAGGGCGCCGCGCAGCGACTGGTTGTCGACGATCTCGGTCTTGCCGACCCGGGAGGAGTCGTAGAGGTACTTGGTCCAGAAGCCCCAGGTGGCGTCGGGCAGGACGACGGCGCCGATCAGGAAGGTGCCGAGGAAGGTGAGGCCGGCCACGAAGGCGGCCCGGACCCGGCCGGTGATCAGCAGGTAGACGGCGAAGAGGCCGGGGGTGAGCTTGAGGCCGGCGGCGATGCCGATCGCCATGCCCTTGCTGCGGCGGGCGTCCGAACGGGTGAGGTCCCAGAGGATCAGGCAGGCGAGCGCGAGGTTGATCTGGCCGTACCGGAGCGTGGTGAAGACGGGTTCGAGCCAGACGCCGAGGCCGGTCACCAGGATGACGCCGATCGGCCGCAGTTCGCGGCGCGGCCAGCCGACCAGCTTGAAGGACAGGTGGGTCAGCAGGGCGAGCAGCCCGAGGTTGCCGAGAGTGATCGCCACTCGGAGGAACGGGACCGGGAACCAGGTGGTGGGCACGAACAGCATGGCCGCGAACGGGGGGTAGGTCGCGGGCAGGTTCCACTCGGTGACGCGCAGTGCGTACAGGTCGGTGCCGTTGGCCACGGCGGCGCCCTCGGCCCGGTAGACGATCATGTCGACCATCGAGGTGTTGACGAAGTGGCGGACCACCGCGTACACGACCAGGGACAGGAGCGCCAGGGCCGAGGCGGCCAGCAGCGGTCGGCGGGGGGCCTCGCGCAGCGCGCGGACGGGGGCGCCGAGCGCGGTCCGCAGCCGGTCCGACAGGGGGGCGGGCGCGGGGTCGGGTGCGGTCCGCACCGGGCTGCGCTCGTCTTGCACCGCTGTCACCAGTCCACTCCGTCCACCACTCGACCAATCGCCGACGATACCGGATGCGGGCCGACCGGGCCTGGGCACGGATGATCACGCAGGGTGACGAATGGGCCCCGACCGGCCGTACTCCGTTGCGGGCGGAGCACGGACGGCCGGGGCCACCGGGGGGAAGGCTCAGAGCCTCAGCGGCCCCGCAGCTCAGCCGGTGTAGGCGCCGAGGGCCCGGGTGAAGTCCAGCGGCTGCTGGACGATGCTGCTGCAGCTGGCGTCGGCGTAGGCCTTGGCCCCGCCGTCGCAGGCCTTGTCGCGGGTGCCGGACCACATCGCCAGCCAGGCGAGGTGCCTGGACGCCGCGAAGTCGGCGAGCTGCTTGGCGTCGGCGACGGTGAAGACCTCGCTGGCGACGTCGTTGACGCCGATCATCGGGGTGACGGCGACCTTGCGCCAGGCGGCCGCGTCGTCCAGTCCGAGCACGCTCTTGACCTGGGCCTGGGTGGCGGTGGCCGCGGCGATCGCGTACTTGCCCATCTGGCCCTGCGGGTTCGGGGCGACGCCGTCGCCGAAGTCCATGGCCATGATGTTGACCGCGCCGATCGCGACGCCGTTGTTCTTGGCGTCGGCGACCAGGTTGACGCCCTCCTGGGTCAGGCCGGAGGGCAGCGCGGGCAGCGTGAAGGAGACGTCGAGCGCCTTGCCCTGGGCGGCGGCGTTCTTCTGCAGCTGGGCGATGGCCTGGGCGCGGCGGGTGTTGGCGGCGGTGTTGGCGATCGCGCCGCCCTCGACGTCGAAGTCGAGCCTGGTCAGACCGTAGGCGTCGACGGTCTTCTGGTAGGCGGCGGCCAGGTCGGCGGTGGAGCCGCAGGCGAGGGCCAGTTCGCTGCCGTTGGCGCCGCCGAAGGAGACCCGGACGTCGCCGCCGATCGCCCGCAGGGCGCCGATCTGGGCGGCCACCGCGTCGGCGGACAGATCGCTGACGCCGCCCCACTTGGGCTGGCAGCCGCCGCCGGACACCACGAAGGCGAGGGTGTAGTTCTTGACCCCGGTGGCCTTGGCGGTGGCGACCAGGTCGTACGGCGGGTAGAGCGAGGTGTCGACGTACGGGGCGAAGCCGGCCCCGGCGCCGGCCGGGGGTACGGGCACACCGGTCGCCGTGGGGGTGGCGGTCGGGGTGCGGGTCGGCGTCGGGGTGGTCGGCTTCGCGGTGGCCGTCGCCGTAGGGGCCGGGGTGCCGGTCCCGGTCCGGGTCGGCACGGGAGTGGTCGGCACGGGGCTGGTCGACACCGGACTGGTCGGCGCGGTGGTGGGCGTCGCCGTCGCGGTCGGGCGGCCCGAGGGGGTGGGCGCGGTGCCGTCGCCGGCCTTGCAGGAGGTGTTGTTGATCAGGCAGTTGCCGGGCTCGGCCTGCGCGGCGCCGGCGCCCTGGGCGACGAAGCCGACCACCACGCTCTTGCCGGGCTCCAGCCGCTTGCTCCACGCCTCCGGCTTGACGGTGACGTGCTGGCCGGCGGCGGTGAAGGTGGCGTTCCAGAGCGAGTCGATCTTCGCCCCGGCCGGGAGGTCGAAGCTGAGCGTCCAGTCCTCGATCGGGCCGCTGTCCGGGTTGGTGACCAGGTACTGGCCGGTGTAGCCGGAGTCCCAGCTGCTGGTCCGGCTGTAGACGGCGCCGAGCGAGGCGGCGCTGGCCGAGGAGGCGAGGACGACGACACCGCCCGCGACCAGGGCGGCGGCGACCGCCGAGGCCCCGGCGATCGCGCCCTTGCGGCTGCGCCTGCGGCGGCCTGGGCGGCGGTTGGGCTGGGTGGTCATGGCGCGTTACCTCCGGGGTGCCGTCGGTCGGCCGCGGTCCGGGCGCGGGTGCGTGCGGACGTCCGGGCGGCCGGCCCGGCTCGGTCGGGTGACCGGCGCGACCGACGCTAGCGGCGGCCGGGGGGCCGAACCGGCGGGCTGAGCGAGGGGAAGAACTCCCTTAGGCCGCGCTTAAGGAAGATCCGGAAACTGGCGGGGCGTCAGGCGCGTGCGAAACCGGCCACCGCGGTTCCCCCCGGGCCTCGGCCGAGGCCGAAGCCGAAGCCGAAGCCGAAGGAGGGAAGGAGGGAAAGAGACCGAGGAAGCGGCCGAGGAAGCGGTCACTTCTGGAACAGCGCGCCCCGGCTGCGCCGCCGCCCCGCCCGCGCGGGGGTGCCGTCCGGGCGGGTCCGCAGCCGCAGCCGGATCTCGGCGCCGCCGAGCACGGCGGAGCGGCCGAGCGCCAGGTCGCCGCCGGTGGACTCGGCGAGTTTGCGGACGATGTCGAGGCCGAGCCCGGTGGAGCCCTCGCCGCCGTGGCCCTCGCCGCGCTTGAGGGCGGCGGCCGGGTCGCTGAAGCCGGGGCCGGCGTCGCCGACCAGGACGATCACCGAGGTCTCGGTGGCGAGCACGTCCACCGAGAAGGCGGTGCCGACGGCGGTGTGCCGGAAGACGTTGCCGAGCAGCGCGTCGACGGTGGCGGCCAGGTCGGCGCGTTGGACGGGGACGGGCGTCGCCCGGTCGGCGCCGGCCAGTTGCCAACGGCGCCCCTCGTCCTCGGCCAGCGCGGACCAGAAGCCGACCCGTTCGCGGACCACCTCGGCGACGTCGCAGCCGACCGCGACGGCGGGCACGTCCTCGGAGTCGCGGCGGGCCGAGCGGATGATCTGGTCGACCTCGCGCTCCAGTTGGGAGACCGCGTGCCGGGTGGCGTCGGCGGCGTCGCCCTCGCCGAGCGAGGCGGCGTTGAGCCGCAGCACGGTCAGCGGGGTGCGCAGCCGGTGGGACAGGTCGGCGGCCAGTTCCCGTTCGGCGGCGAGGAGTTGGACCACCCGGTCGGCCATGGTGTTGAACGCGTGGGCGGCTTCGCGCAGTTCTTCGGGGCTGCCGGCGGCCTGCTTGCCGTCCACGGGGACCCGTACGGCGAGGTTGCCGGCGCCGAGCGAGCGGGCGGCGCCGGCGAGCCGCCGGGCGGAGGCCACGATCCGGCCGCCCATCCGGTCGGCGACCAGGACCGAGATGGCGACCAGGCCGAGCGCGACGCCCGAGAGCACCAGCCAGGCGGTGGAGACGCCCCGGGTGAGGTCGCCGTCGGCGACGAACACCTCGACCACGGCGGTGCGCCCGGTGTCCACCGCGACCGGCTGGAGCAGCGCGTAGCCGCCGGGCACCTCGACGGTGAAGGAGCGGCCCTGGCCGCCGGCGGTGGACACGTCGCCGGCGGCGGCCCGGGCCTCGCCGATGGTGGGCCCGCCGGGGCCGCCCGCGCCGGGGAGTGCGTCCGGGGCGGCCGGGGCGGGCAGGTGGACCGCCATCCGGCCCTGCCCGCCGGCGTCGGTGCTGGCCAGGGCGCGGTCGATGGCGATCTGGTCGGTGGTGATGGCGAGGGCCGGGCCGAGCGCGGCGGCCTGCCGCTCGGCGGCGGTGAAGGCGTGGTCCCGGGCGGTCTGCTGGACCATCAGGCCGAGCGGGATGAGGAAGGCCAGCGCGACCATGGTGGTCCCGGCGACGGCGGCCTTGATCAGGGCCCAGCGCAGCGAGCGCCCGAACCTCCTCATGTCCGGTGCTCCGCCAGTCCCCCGGCGGCCTCCAGCCGGACCCCGACTCCCCGGACGGTGTGCAGGTAGCGGGGGCTGGAGGCGGTCTCGCCGAGCTTGCGGCGCAGCCAGGACAGGTGGACGTCGATGGTCTGGTCGCCGCCGTAGGTCTGCTGCCAGACCTCGGCCAGGATCTCCTTGCGCGGCACCACCACGCCGGGGCGCCCGGCCAGGAAGGCCAGCAGGTCGAACTCACGGCGGGTCAGGTCGAGCAGCCGCCCGTCCAGCGAGGCCTCGCGGCGCTGGAGGTCGATGGCGAGGCCGCCGACCCGCAGCACCTGGGCGACGGGTGCGGCGCCGCCGCCGAGCCGGCGCAGCACGGCGGCCATCCGGGCGCTGAGGTGTTCCCCGGAGAAAGGTTTCACCAGATAGTCGTCGGCGCCGTCGTTGAGCAGCCGGACGATCTCGGCCTCGTCGTCACGGGCGGTCGAGATGATCACCGGCACATTGGTCAGGCCCCGGATCATCTTGAGCGCCTCGCTGCCGTCCAGGTCCGGCAGGCCCAGGTCGAGGATCACCAGGTCACAGCCGACCTGGGCGACCTCCCGCAGCGCCTCAAGTGCCGTGCCCACGCTGCGGACCGCATGACCGGTGTCGGTCAGGTGCCGGATGAGGGCGGATCGTACGAAGGGGTCGTCCTCGACCACGAGCACTGTTGCCATGGCCCTGCACGGTACGCCATCGACGGGCAGTGGTCTGTACCTCGGGGTGGCCTCCGGACATTGTGCAACTCCCCTGACTAATAACGGGGCTGCCCGGCTGCGCAGGCCCGGAATACGGCAGGATGAGCGGACGATGCGGAACGGACTGGTACAGCTCGGCGCCTGGGCGGCGGCCACCGGGGCGGCGGTGGCGCTGTCCTGGCTCGGCGTGCACGCGGTGCTGACCGGCGCCGCGTTCGAGCAGCCCACGGCCCTGCCGCTGCCCTCGCCGAGGGCCGACGGCACGCCGCACACCGCGACCGTCACCCCCGAGCAGCCGCGGTCGGCCACCCAGACCGGGGCCCCGGCCCCACCACCGGCCTCCCCGACCGCCGCCACGACGACGACGCGCGGGCCGGCCCCCGCCACCACCCTCTCCGCCGCCTCCCCGCCGGCCACCCGCCGCCCCACCCCCGCCACCACCACGGCGACGTCCTCCGTGACGTCCTCCGTGAAGAGCTACCCGGTGCCGGGCGGCAAGGTCGCCCTGGACATCCGCCCCGACAAGGCCTCGCTGGTCTCCGCCACCCCCGACCCGGGCTGGCAGATGCAGGTGTGGAACGGCGACCAGTGGATGCGGGTGGACTTCACCAAGGGCGAGCAGGCCAACTCGGTCTTCGTCTACTGGAACGGCCACCCGCCGGTGGTCGAGACGGCCATCCGCTGAGCCCCCCTCACCAGGTCTCGAACGGCAGGTACCCCGGCAGGTACGGCCCGGCGTAGCCGGACCGGTCGACCAGGGTGTGCCTGGTCCCGCCCGGCACCCCGATCGTCGCGAGCACCACCGTGCCGAAGCGGTCCCGTGCCTCGTACGGCTCGGCCAGCGACAGGGCGCCCCGGTCCACCGCGTAGTCGTACGCGTAGAAGACGTCCGGCACGCTCACCGCGAGGTCCAGCACCCCGTCCCCGTGCCGGGCGAGGTGCGCGGCCAGCTCCCGGCCGCGCGGGCCGATCACCTGGACCAGCGAGGTGAGCACGATCCTGGTCCCGGGCGCGTCCAGCACGTACGAGACCGTCTCCGGCTCCCCGGTCTCCGGCCCGGCGTACGCGGTACAGCGCAGCCCGAGCGCGGCGGTGTAGCGGCGGGCGGCCCGCTCGGCGTCGCCGACCGCGAAGACCACCGCGTCGGCGCGGCCCATCGGGAGGGGGGCGGACTCTCCAAGTCCTGCGGCGAGCAGGACGGGTTCGGCGGCGGTGTCGGTCATGACGGCCCTCCCGGTAGGCGTGCGGACCACGGCGGGTGCGACCGTGCGCCGGTGTGGGGCCCGGCGCACGGCGTTGTGGCTGGAGGGTGGCGCCGAGCCGACCGGCGCGCAACTGTTCCGTTTCCTCCTGGTCAAGCTGTGCGCCGGGGCGGGAGAATCGGCGGCGCCGCTGTACACAATGCCCACCGGAGGACGGAGCCGCGATGCCCCACGCCCAGTCCCCGAGCTCCCCCGGCTCGCCCAACTCCCCCGCTCCGCCGGGCGCTTCGGCCGCCCCCGGGACAAGCGGCGGGAACGACTCGATCGACACACTGGACGGCCGGCTGATCCGGCTGCTCGCCGAGGAGCCCCGGATCGGGGTGCTGGAGTGCTCGCGCCGGCTCCAGGTCGCCCGGGGCACCGTGCAGGCCCGGCTGGACCGGTTGCAGGCCAAGGGGGTGATCGGCGGCTTCGGCCCGGAGGTCGACCCGGCGGCGCTCGGCTACCCGGTGACGGCCTTCGCCACCCTGGAGATCTCCCAGGGCCAGGGCGCCGACGTCCGGGCGCACCTGGCGAGCGTGCCGGAGGTGCTGGAACTGCACACCATCACCGGGGCCGGGGACATGATGGTGCGGATCGTGGCCCGCTCCAACGCCGATCTGCAACGGGTGATCGACCGGGTGGTGGGCTTCGACGGGATCGTCCGCTCGGCCACCGCGATCGCGCTGGAGAACCCGGTGCCGTACCGCATCCTGCCGCTGGTGGACCAGGCCGCCGCCGAGTAGGGCCCGCGCCCGGCGGCAGCGGCCTGCGCCCCGGTCAGCAGCTGGGGACGCTGCCGCCGCTCTTCAGCGCCTCCAGTGCCGAGACCGCCTCGCCGAGCGTGCCGACCGGCACCAGGCGCAGCGCCTTGGGCGTGTTGACCTTGGCGTCCGTGCACTCGTCCTTGGGCAGCAGGAACACCGTCGCGCCGTCCCGGGCGGCCGCCTGGGTCTTGAGCGGGACGCCGCCGACCGCGCCGACGACGCCCTGGTCGTCGATGGTGCCGGTGCCCGCGATCGTGAGCCCGCCGGTGAGGTCGCCGCCCTTGCCGTCGCCGGCGAGCTTGTCGATGATGCCCAGCGCCAGCATCTGCCCGGCGCTCGGGCCGCCGACGTCACCCAGGTCGACCTTCACCTTGACCTGGTCCGGCGAGAGGTGGAGGTAGCCGAGCGCGGCGGCGGTGGCGCTGTTCTGCGACTCGGCCATCTGCTGGGCGGTCTGCTCCTCGGCCTTGGTCGGGTCGCCCGGCTGGTAGACCGTGTCGGTCGGGCGCACCGCCTCGTCCTGGTCGAACCAGGCCTGGAGCGCGCGCCAGAAGGTGGTCTTCTCGCCCGGGTTGGTGGCCGAGATGGTGACCATCCGCAGCTCGCCCTCGGTGGTGCGCAGCGGCGCCCCGGTCACGGTGAGGACCGGCTTGTCCTTGTACGTGCCGAGGGTGTCCGCGGTCAGGCCCGGCCAGGTCAGCGTGTACGGCAGCGGGACGAAGGCGGCCACGCCGAACAGCGCGGCGACCAGCACCCCGCAGAGCGTGAGCGCGCGGGTCCGCGGGGAGGTGAGGGCCTTGGGCAGCTTGGTGTCGGACACAAGGGGAATCCAAACACACCGGGGCCCGTGCCGGCCTACCGCAGCGCGTCGGCCACCTCGGTCGCCGCCTCCACCACCCGGGGGCCGACCCGCTCGGGGACCATCCCGTTCAGCATCACCACGCCGACGCTGCCCTCGATGCCGCTCAGTCCGATCAGCGCGGCGGCCGCGCCGCAGGCCCCGGACTGCTCCTCCGCACGGGTGATGACGAAGCCCTGCTCCGGCCGGCGCTGGCTGGGGAAGGTGCGCGCCTCCAGGATGGCCCGGCCGGCGGCGCTCTCGCCGAGCGGGTGGCGCAGCCCGGTGCGGTAGGCGACGTGGAAGTCGGTCCAGCTCGGCTCGACCACGGCGACGGCCAGCGCCTCGTTGCCGTCCACCAGGGTGAGGTGGGCGGTGGCGCCGAGGTCCTCGGCCAGGCTGCGCAGGGCCGGCAGCGCGGCCTCGCGCAGCAGCGGGTGCACCCGGTGGGCCAAGCGCAGGACGCCCAGGCCGACCCGGGCGCGGCCGCCGATGTCCCGGCGGACCAGGCCGTGCTGTTCCAGGGTGGCCAGCAGCCGGTAGACGACGGTGCGGTTGACGGCCAGTCGGGCGGCCAGCTCGGTGACGGTGAGCCCGCGCTCGGAGTCGGCGAGGAGTTTGAGGACCCGGACGCCACGGTCCAGGGTCTGGGAGGTCTCGGCAGTCACGACGGGCATCCTTTCCGCGGCGCTCGCGGGGGCAGGCGGCGCCGGACCGGGTTCGGTGTCGCGCGCAGGTGGGGTGGCCGCGCTCGGACCGCTCGCGGTGTCGTCCTTGACGTGCGTGCGGTCCTGCGGCGCCCGTCCTGTGGGGGTTGCCCGGTGGAAGAGCGTGGGGGAAAGGTAGTGAAGGAAATGTCGTGACGGAAGTGGTTGTCCAAAATTCGGGCGTGATCGTTCTCAACAGCGCGACGGAACCGGGACAAATGCCCGCATTTCTCCGGGCCCGTCAGCGCGCGGGTCCGGCCGCGCTCCGGAGTCCGGACACACAGGAGCGGGGCGGCCGGCCCGCGGCCGCGCGCCGTGCCGTTCCCGCGACTGATTCCGCGGCTACTTCGCCCACTCGCGGATCTTGGCGATCCGCGCCTTCAGCTGGTTCGCGGTGGCCTGCGCGGTCAGCGGGCCGCCGCACTGGCGGCGCAGCTCGTTGTGGACGGTGCCGTGCGGCTGGTCGGTGCGGTGGTGCCAGGCCGCCACCAGCGCGTTCAGCTCCTTGCGCAGCTCCCGGAGTTCCTGGTGGGTGACGACCGGCCGCTGTTCGGCCGGCAGCTCCAGCAGGTCGGCCTCCTCGGCGGGCTTGCCCTTGCTGCGCTGGATCTGCCGGTGCTGGCGCTTCTGCAGCAGCATCTGCACCTGGTCCGGCTCCAGCAGGCCCGGGATGCCAAGGTAGTCGTCCTCCTCCTCGCTCCCCGGGTGGGCCTGCATGCCGAACTCCATGGAGTTGTACAGCACCCGGTCGAAGACCGCGTCGGAGCCGATCGCCTCGTAGGAGAACTCGTCGCCGCCCGCGCCGTCCGGCCCGTCGTTGGCCCGCTCGGCCTCGGCGAGCAGCCGGTCCTCCTCGTCGAAGAGGCCCTCGCCCTCCTTCTTCGGCCGGTCCAGCACGTGGTCGCGCTGGACCTCCATCTCGTTGGCGAAGCCGAGCAGCGTCGGGATGGTCGGCAGGAACACCGAGGCGGTCTCGCCGCGCTTGCGGGCTCGTACGAAGCGGCCGACGGCCTGGGCGAAGAACAGCGGGGTGGAGATCGAGGTGGCGTACACCCCGACGCACAGCCGGGGCACGTCGACGCCTTCGGACACCATCCGGACCGCGACCATCCAGCGCGAGTCCCCGGCCGCGTAGTCGGAGATCCGCTGGGAGGCCTCGGTCTCGTCGGAGAGCACGACGGTGGCCTTCTCGCCGGAGATCTCGCGCAGGATCTTGGCGTAGGCGCGCGCGGTGTTCTGGTCGGTGGCGATGACCAGCCCGCCGGCGTCCGGGATCGCCTTGCGGACCTCGGACAGCCGCCGGTCGGCGGCCTGCAGCACGGACGGGATCCACTCGCCCTGCGGGGCCAGCGCGGTGCGCCAGGCCTGGGCGATCAGGTCCTTGGTCATCGGCTCGCCGAGCCGGGCCTCCAGCTCGTCACCGGACTTGGTGCGCCAGCGCATGTTGCCGCTGTAGCTGAGGAAGATCACCGGGCGGACGACGTGGTCGGCGAGCGCGTGCCCGTAGCCGTAGGTGTAGTCGGCGACGGACTTGCGGATGCCGTCGCCGCCGGCCTCGTACTGGACGAACGGGATCGGGTTGGTGTCGGAGCGGAACGGCGTCCCGGTCAGCGCCAGGCGGCGGGTGGCCGGTTCGAAGGCCTCGAAGCAGGCCTCGCCCCAGGACTTGGAGTCGCCGGCGTGGTGGATCTCGTCCATGATCACGAGGGTCTTGCGCGCCTCGGTCCGGTTGCGGTGCAGCATCGGGTTGACCCCGACGCCCGCGTAGGTGACCACGATGCCGTGGTAGTCCCGGGAGAGCGGGCCGGAGGAGTAGGCCGGGTCGAGCCGGATGCCTATCCGTGCGGCGGCCTCGGCCCACTGCTTCTTCAGGTGCTCGGTCGGCGCGACGACGGTCACCTGCTGCACCAGGTGGTTGTGCAGCAGGTACGAGGCCAGGGTGAGCGCGAAGGTGGTCTTACCGGCGCCCGGGGTGGCGACCGCGAGGAAGTCGCGCGGCTGCGTCTCGATGTACCTGTCCAGCGCGCCCTGCTGCCAGGCCCGCAGCTTGCCCGCGGTGCCCCAGGGGGCGCGGCCGGGGAAGGCCGGCGAGAGGTGGTGCGAGGCGGCGGACGCGGCGGGTCCGGCACCCCGGGCGGGCGCCTGCGGCTCCGACACGTCGGAGAACAGCGGCATCGAGGAGGCGGCGGCAGTACTCACGGTCTCCGAGGGGGGATCATCGCAGGTCAGGGGCGGTTTCTCAGCCCCGCCCCGCGGAAGGGCGGCGATCGGACAACCCGCCCAGCGTACCGGCCCGGCGCCGTCGGGGCGGCCAGGCGAGGCTCCGCGCCGGGCCCGGGCGGCCGGAAATCGACGTGACCCGGATCACATCCGATCGGTTCCGAAACCGAGTAATCACGGCCGGTCCCGGGACTCTCACCAGGGTGAGGCCGCCCCAACCCTCCCCCTTGTCGACCGGCCTCACACCGACCCGAAGGGACTCGCCGTGCACACCGCCGCCGAAGAGACCGTCCAGGCCCGTCTGATCCTCTCGCTCCACCGCTCCGTCCGGCTGCGGGTGGTCCTGAGCTACCTGCCGGAGGACCCGCTCGCCGTCCGGATGGCCTTCCCCGCCGAGTTCTCGCTGGACGAACCGGCGGACGGCGGCGCGGGCGCGGGCGCGGACGGCGCCGACGACATCGTCTGGGTCTTCGCCCGCCAGCTGCTCTCGGCCGGCCTGGAGCTGCCGGCCGGCGTCGGCGACGTCCACGTCCGGCCCGCGGTCGGCCGGCGCACCATGGTCGAACTGCGGGCGCCGGAGGGCACCGCGCTGCTCCAGTTCGACACCACCGACCTGCGCCGCTTCCTGTGGCGCAGCCGGCTGCTCGTCCCCGAGGGCGAGGAGCACCTGCACCTGGACGCCGACCGCGCGCTCGCCGAACTGCTCGGCTGAGCGGCGCGCGGGGCCGGCGTCCGGGGGCGCCACCGCGCTTCCGGCCGTCACCCGGGTCCGGGGCCCGGGGCGCCTCAGCCCGACAGCCTGCGCATCAGCCGGACGCCCTGTGCCGGCGTCAGGTGCGGCAGGTACGCCTTGCCGATCGCCCGGGTGATGCTCGGCAGCGCGGCGGGGTCGGGGTAGGCCATGTACATCGGCCGGTACTCCGGCTGGAACTTCGACTTGAACGCGAGCAGCGAGCGGAAGCCGTACACCGGCTCCAGCACCCGTCCCATCCAGTCCAGCATCCGCTGCAGGCCGGAGGGCTCCTCGTCCTGCCCGGAGCGGGCCAGCGGCGCGCCGGACAGCGACAGGAAGCGCGCACCCTCCTCCTTGAAGCCCAGCGCGGCCGAGGCGATCAGGAACTCGTTGACGCCGCGGAAGCCGTCCGAGCGCCGGCGCATGAAGTCCAGCGTCCAGCCGACTGGCACGCCGTTCTCGTACACCGGCATCCAGCTGGTCAGCCCGTGCACGACGCGCTGCTCGTCCACCGCGATCAGCACCCGCACGTCCGGGTCGTCCAGCTCCTCCAGTCCGCCGAGCGTGAAGCCCATCTCGGGCAGGCCCTTCTCGGAGACCCACTCCTCGGAGATCGCCCGGATCTGGTCCCGCAGCGCGCGCGGCGCCTCGTGGTGGGACCACCACTCGGCGGTGATGCCCTGCTTGCCGGCCTTGTTCAGCGCGGTCCGGATGTCCTGCCACTTGCGGCCGGTGAAGGCCAGCTCGGGCAGCGCCACCACGGTGTCCTCGGCGACCTGCACCGAGCGCCAGCCGAGCTGCGCGGTGGCCTCCCGGGTCTGCGGGGAGACGCTGTAGAAGCACGGGGTCCAGCCGCGTTGGTCGCAGAACCGGGCGAACCCGGCCACTGCCCGGGCCCGGGCCTCCGGCGCGCCGAACGGGTCGCCGGTGGTCAGCGCCACCGTGTTGTGCACCCGGTAGGCGACGGCCGCCCGGCCCTCCTCGTCGAACCAGTAGTGGTTGCCGTCCCAGGTGGTGATGAAGGACAGCGTCCCGCCGCCGTACGCGGTGAGCAGCGCCCTGGCCCGGGCGGCCGCCTCCGCGTCGGTGTGCAGCACCGGCCGGCGGAAGGCCAGCAGCAGCGCGGTCAGCGCGACCACCCAGAAGGCCAGCCCGCAGTACGTCTCCAGGAACAGCGCCACCGGGCCGACCGCGATCGGGTAGTCCGGCAGCAGGTCGTTGTAGGCGGGCGGCAGGAACTGCGCGGGCAGCCCGTGCAGCAGCCGGCGGATGTTCGCCCCCGGCTCGAACTGGTCGGCCGCGAGGCGCCCGAGCCCCACGTACGCGGCCGAGGCCGCCAGGGCGGCGCCGCCGAGCAGCGCGCCCAGCCGCAGCACCGCCCGGCCGGCCAGCCGCAGCCGGAAGCGCTGCCGGGTGGCCAGCAGCAGGCCCAGGGTGAGCAGCGGCAGCAGCAGCGCCTCGACGAAGTACTGGACCACGTCGCCGCTGACCGGGCCGGAGTCGAGGTACAGCCAGCCCAGCAGCGCCGCCCAGAGCAGCTCGGTGGCGACGGTGATCCGCCAGGCGAGCCGCAGCCCCCGGCGCAGCCCCTCGGCCAGGACCAGCAGCAGCGCCGGGAACAGCGCGGCCATCAGCCGGCCCGGGGTGTCGAAGATCCGCTCGACGGCGTGCGCGCGGGCGCAGTCGTGCGCCGACAGCGCGCAGAAGTCGGCCACCTCCTCCGGGCTGAGCCGGTGCGAGAAGTACAGCTCGGAGAAGGTGTTGAACGGCCCGCTGGCGTTGTCGTACAGCGAGGCGATCAGCGGCCCGAGGGCGGCGGCGACCAGGCAGAGCGCCACCAGCACCCGGGTCTCGGAGTGCGAGGAGCGGTGGGTGCGCAGGTGCAGCCCGCCCCGGGCGAGCAGCGCGCCGGCGCCCAGCCCGACGAACGCGGCGGCGCACCGCTGGACGCTCTGCAGGTGGCCCACGTAGAGCGTCATGACCAGCGGGGCGAGCAGCACCAGCAGGTGCAGCCGGCGGCGCCAGAGCACGGTGAGCCGGTAGCCGAGCACCCCGGCCAGCGCGAACAGGCCGACGCCGGGGCCGACCGAGGTCTGGTCGGCCACCGAGACGGTCCACTGCTCGCCGACCCGGGAGCCGACCGCGATCAGCCCGGTGCCGAGCAGGGTGCCCGCCAGCTGCCCGCCGACCAGTACCGCGAGCGTGCGCAGCCACCCGAGCCGGTGCTCGGCGGCCGGGCCGACCAGGACCAGCAGCAGGCTGGTGAACACGTACGAGCCCAGGCCGGAGCACCAGAACAGCGAGGTGAACGGCGTCCACCAGTGGCCCTCGGCGAGCGTGGGCACGCCGACGCCGATCCGGTCGAGCAGCCGCTCGGACGGCCCGTGGGCCAGGCTGCCGGTGGCCGCGCCGAGCGCCCAGAGCCCGGCCAGCAGCACCAGGGTGAGCGGCGCCGAGCGCAGCCACACGCCGAACGTCCGGGTGGCTCGCCAGGCCCGCTGCGGGCGCGGCTCCGGCGTTCCGGCGACCGGCGCGCGGTCCGACGGCCACTCCTGCTCCTTGGCCGGCGCGGGGGCCGCGGGGAGCCGGATCACCGGATCAGTCCGGTCTGCTGGGAGAGCCAGGTCAGATTCTGTTCGAAGGCCTGGCGGAACACCACCCAGCTGTGCCAGCCGGGGATGGTCTGGTAGCCGACCTTCATTCCGGCCGCCTGTGCCGCCGCATAGGCCTTCTCCTGCATGGGTCGGAAGTCCGGGTCGTTGGCGCCGACCACGAACATGCCTGCGGTGTCGGGGAACTTCTGCCGGGCCATGACGTGCACCGGGTCGACGGCGTCGAACGCGGCCTCGTCACCGCCGAAGGCCTTGTCGACGGTCTCGCCGCGGTCGCCCAGGGTCGGCTCGTCCTGGCCGGAGATGTCCAGGAAGGTGCCGTAGACCCCGGGCGCGTTGACGGCCAGCTGGAGCGAGCAGGTGCCGCCGAGCGAGAGCCCGCCGATGGCGAAGGCGCCCCGGCCGGTGGCGGTCTGCAGGTTGTGGTGGATCCAGTCCGGGACGTCGGTGGCCAGGTAGGTGTGCGCCTTGGCGATCCGGGAGTCCATGCAGAGCGTGTTGGTGAACGGGCTGCCGGTGGGGTCGGCGACCACCACGATCGGGGCCAGGCCCTGGTGGTCGGCGGCGAAGGCGTCCAGGGTCTCCTGGATGGCCCCGGAGGTGATCCAGTCCACCGGGGCGCCGGGCTGGCCGGGCAGCAGCACCACGACGGGCAGCAGCGGCCGGGGGTTGGCCTGGTAGGCGGGCGGCAGGTAGACGTACCCGTCGCGGGCCGTGAAGCCGGACTTGGCCCCGGGGATGGTCACGGTGGAGAGGGTGCCCTTCGCGGGCAGGCCGGGCGGCGCGTGCCAGAGCTCCTCGACGGGCTTGCCGGGCGAGGCGGCGACGGTGCTGGCCACCTTGCCCGTGGTCAGCGCCTGGATCTCGGGCACCAGCATGGCCCGGGCGGTCGGGTACTGGTCGAAGCCCCGGTTGACCTGCGAGGCGGCCATCAGCAGCACCAGGACGGCGGCTCCGGTCGCCAGCAGCCGCCGGCGGACGGCGAGCAGCGGCGCGCGGAAGCAGACCAGGGATATCGCGAACAGCGCGACGGCTATCCAGCGCAGGACGAAGTCCGGTGTGCCCTCCGGGAAGGGGTGCCACCAGCCGTCGACGCCGAGCTTCACCAGGGCGGTGAGCGTTCCGGCCAGCATCAGGGCGCCGAAGAGGCGCGGGGCCCGCCAGCGTTCGTGGCGGGAGAACGCGAGCAGGACCAGCGACCCCCAGCCCGCGGCGAGCACGGCGTACGGGATCGGGCCGTGGGTGAGCGGCCAGTCGATCGGGTTCCAGCGGGTGGCGAGGGTCAGCGTGGTCATGCGGCTTTGCCCGGCCGGGTGGTGTCGGCCAGGAAGCCGTAGGCGACGACGTTGCCCTCGTAGCCGTGCTCGGCGCTGTACGCGCCGCCGCAGGTGATGACCCGCAGCTGAGCGTCGGCGGCCTGGCGGTAGACCCGGTCGTCCGGGAAGTCCTTTCGGTCGTGCACTTCGATGGCGTACAGCTGGTAGACGGCGACGGCGCCGTCCGCGCGGGCGATCTCGATCCGGTCTCCGCGCCGGAGCGCCCCCAGGTTGTAGAAGACGGCCGGGCCGGCCTTGTTGTCGACGTGCCCGGCCAGGATGGCGGTGCCGCGCTGCCCGGGGCTGGCCCCGCCGCGGTACCAGCCCGCCAGGTTGCGGTCCGCCTCGGGCGGGGCCTGGAGGTGGCCGTCGGGGTCGAGGCCGAGCGCGGTGACCGGGGCGTCCAGCCGGACGGCCGGGATGCGGATGCGGGTGGGGTCGGACGGGCCCAGTGGCGGGGCGACGGAGACCGGGGCGAAGCCGGACAGCGTCTGCGTGCTGCCGGGGGCGGGCGGCAGCGCGCCCTGCCCGCCGTCGTGCAGCAGCCAGGCGCCGAGTACCAGCGCGGCACCGGCCGCCAGGGTGCCCGGCCACGGGCTCCTGCTCTGCTGGACGCCCACGGGCGCTCCCCTCTACCGACGGATTCCCGATCCTGGGAGTTTCCTGGGAAACAATTCAATCGGATCGGACCTTAAAGCACGTCCACACGATGGGCGTAATGACACCCCCCGTTCGGCAGGGCAATCGCCCGAATCCGTGCGCCCAGTGGGCACCCGGTGACGGAACGCGACGGCCGTTTCCCAGGTGACGGCGCCACCGGAACGCCTCGGTACGAGCTTCGACGGCGCGGGGGGCCTGTCCGGTTGCGTCAATCGGGCGATCGATGACGACCGCGGGTGGCGCCTCGTCGACCGATCGGGCCCAGCTGGCATGCTGACCCGGTCACGGGTTCTATCACCCCACTTGTCCGACCGGATTTCCGCACGCCTGTACGCCTGCCGAACGCCTCATGAACGGAGTGACCATGGCCGCTCTCTCCCGCCGCACCCTGCTGGCCGCCGGTGCGGCCTCCGCCGCCACCCTGGCGACCGGCTGTGGAAGCAACAGCGCCGACAAGCCGATGATCGGCTCGGCCGTCCCCCCCACCGGCGCGGCCGTCGACCAGAGTGCCGGCCCCACGGACACCGCCGAGCCGCAGGCCGTCCTGATCGGCGACGGCTCCACCTCCGACACCGGGGCCCAGCCCCACCAGCCCACCCCCGAGCGGCTCAAGGCCGGCGAGAGGCCGCCGCAGTTCGTGGTCTTCTCCTGGGACGGCGCCGGCGAACTCGACAACGGCCTGTTCGCCCGCTTCCGCCGGCTGGCGCAGGAGCACAACGCCTCGATGACCTTCTTCCTCAGCGGTCTCTACCTGCTGCCCGAGTCCAAGAAGGACCTCTACCGCCCCCCGCAGCACAAGGTCGGCGCCTCCGAGATCGGCTACCTCACCGACCAGCACATCCACGACACCCTGGAGAACGTGCACGCGGCCTGGCTGGAGGGCCACGAGATCGGCACCCACTTCAACGGCCACTTCTGCGGCTCCACCGGCGTCGGCAAGTGGTCCCCGGAGGAGTGGGACAGCGAGATCCAGCAGGCCATGGACTTCGTGACGAACTGGCGCACCAACACCGGCTTCACCGACCTGCCGGCGCTGCCCTTCGACTACCACAGGGAGCTGATCGGCAGCCGCACCCCCTGCCTGGAGGGCCAGCGCAACCTGCTGCCCACCGCGGTCAAGCGCGGCTGGCGCTACGACAGCAGCGGCAACGGCACCCAGGTGTGGCCGCAGAAGATCCAGGGCGGCGCGCTCTGGGACCTCCCGCTGCAGTCCATCCCCTTCCCCGGGCACACCTTCCAGGTGCTGTCGATGGACTACAACATCATGTACAACCAGTGCGGCCCCAACACCAAGGCCGACCCGGCGCTCTACCCGGGCTTCCAGGCCCAGGCCCGCGACTCCTACCTGCTGGGCTTCGACCGCACCTACAACGGCAACCGGGCGCCCTACGTCATCGGCAACCACTTCGAGGAGTGGAACGGCGGCATCTACATGAACGCCGTCGAGGACGTGCTCCGGACGATCGCGGACAAGCCGGAGGTCCGGCTGGTCTCGTTCCGCCAACTGGTGGACTGGCTGGACGCCCAGGACCCGGCGGTGCTGCGCAAGCTCCAGGGCCTCGCCCCGGGCCAGGCGCCGACCGGCGGCTGGGAGGCCTTCCTCGGCACCCCCGGGGCACCGCCGGTGCCCGCCGCCGGCGGCTGACCCTCAGGACCTGGTCCGGACCCGGCCGGAGAGCAGCGCCCCCAGCAGCGCCACGCCGGCCATGGCCAGCAGGATCACCGCGAACGCCAAGGGCGACCCGGCGGCACCGGACGAGCCGGCGGCCCCGGCACCCTCGTGGGCGGCGGCGAGCGAACCGCCGCCAAGCACCGCGAACATCACCCCCGCCAGGCCCGTCAGCAGGACGTTGCCCAGCGCGTCGCTCATCTGCAGGGCCGCCGAGTTCACCCCGGCGTCCTCCGGCGCGGAGAGCTTCATCATCAGCACGCTGACGCTCGCGACTGTCAGTCCCATCCCGATGCCGCCGACTCCCCAGGCCACCGCCGCCACCCAGGCCGGCACCGCCGGGACCAGCACCAGCGCGGCGCCCGCGATCGCCACTGCGGTCAGCACGAACCCGCCCCGGATCATCGCCTCGCGGTAGCGCTCGGCCCCCGGCCGCCCCTGCAGCCAGGAGCCCAGCGCCCAGGTGAGCCCGCCGCTGGTCAGGGTGAGCCCCGACATCGTCGGCGAGAGGCCGCGCTCGGTGGTCATCATCAGCGGGACGAAGGCCTCGGCCCCGAGGAACGCCCCGGCCGCCAGTCCGCGCAGCAGGATCACCGCCGGCAGCCCCCGACCGGCCCGCAGGGTCCGCTCGGGCAACAGCCCCAGGACGGCCGGCACCAGCAGCGCCGCCCCGACGGTCCCGGGGAGCAGCCCGATCAGGTCGTGCCGCCCGCCCGCGTACTGCAGCAGGCCGGCACCGAGCGCCGCCATCGCGGCCAGCAGGGTGCGCCGGCGGTCGAAGTCCGCGCCCCTGGCCACCGGGTGTTCCCGCTCGGAGCGGGTCAGCGCGGGGCCCATCACGGCCAGCGGCAGCAGGATCAGCACCGGCACGGCCAGGAACACCCAGCGCCAGCCGAGGTGCTGGGTGATCGCGCCGGAGACCAGCGGCCCGATGATCGAGGGCAGCACCCAGGCCGAGGAGAAGGCCGCGAACACCGCCGGCCGCAGCCGCTCCGGGTAGGCCCGGCCGACCACCACGTACAGCGCGACGATCACCAGCCCGCCGCCCAGGCCCTGGACCGCCCGCCCGGCCACGAACACCCACATGCCCGGCGCCGTCCCGGCCACCACCAGGCCCACGCCGAACACCGCGATGCCGGTGAACAGCGGCTGCAACGGCCCGCGCCGGTCGCACCACTGCCCGGAGACGACCAGCGCGAACAGCGTGGTGGTGAAGTAGCCGGAGAAGGCGAAGGCGTACAGCCCGATGCCGTTCAGCTGGCGGGCCGCGGTCGGCATCGCGGTGTTGACGGCGGTCGCCTCGAAGGCGATCACCAGGACCACCGACACGATCCCCAGCGTCAGAGCGCGGTAGCGGCCACTGAGGACCCCGCCACCGGGGTCGGGTTCGGAGGGTATCGGGGCGGAGTCGACCGAGGTGGGGGAGGCAGTGGTCATACGTAACATCGTAAGGGCCGTCTGGCTTCATGACCCCTGACCCGAGTCGGTGATCAGCTAGTCCGCAGGGCTTAGGACCAGGGTCAGGGGGAAGCTCAGCCGGCGGTCAGTGGAGCACCTTCAGGCCGACCACGCCGGAGACGATGAGCAGCAGGCAGCCGATCCGGGCCGCCGTCACCGCGTCCCCCAGGACGGCCATGCCGTAGAGCGCGGTGCCGACCGCGCCGATGCCGACCCAGACCGCGTAGCCGGTGCCGATCGGAATGGTGCGCATCGCGTACGCCAGCCCGCCCATGCTCAGCAGCAGGGTCACACCGAAGACGAGGCTGGGGGTGAGCCGGGAAAAGCCCTTGGACGACTCCAGGGCCACCGCCCACACGGTCTCCAGGACACCCGAGATGATCAGAACGAGCCATGCCATGACGGCCTACCTCCGCAGTCCACAGCGGCCGGATTGCCGCTGAACTGCGCCGTCTTGTCGTCACCGGGTACGACGCGCTCGTCCGGGGCGGCCGGGCAACCGACCACCTGGTTCCGACCGTAGCACAAGCCGCCATACAGAATTTACATTCCACCGTTGACGGCCCCCCGCGCATTCCGCCACTATGAATTCACTGGCCGTGTGCCCGAGTGGCTTAGGGAACCGTCTGCAAAGCGGTGTACACGGGTTCGATTCCCGTCATGGCCTCGCCGGAAATGGAATTGCCGGTCGACATTCCGTCGACCGGCAATTCCTGTTTCCGCCATTTCCGGGGCGGTCGGCCGAAACCGCCGCCCCCGCCCGTCAGACCGCGACCGCGTCCTCCGGCCGGATCGGCAGCCGGCCGACCGGCAGACCGGTGGCCGCCCGGACGGCGGCGGCCACGGCCGCCGGGGCGACCACCGCGGGGGCGGCGCTGACCGCCTTGGCCCCGAAGGTGGCGACCACGTCCCGCTCCTCCAGCAGGGCGGCGATCCGCACCTGCGGGGTGTCCAGCGCAGTGGGCAGCCGGTAGCCGGTGAGCGAGGGGTTCAGCAGCACGCCGCCCTCGGTGCGCAGGTCCTCCAGCAGCGCCAGGCCGACGCCCTGGGCCACGCCCGCCTCGATCCGGTCCTCGATCTGCCGCGGGTTCAGCGCCCGGCCGACGTCCTGGGCGACCGTCATCTCGACCACCCGGACGGCGCCCAGTTCGATGTCCACGTCCACCACCGCGCGCATCGCGCAGAACGCGATCGACACGAAGGCGTCGCCCTGCCCGGACTCGTCCAGCGGCTCGGTAGGGTGCGGGCGGCACTGGGCCGTCGCCCAGAGCTCCTTGCCCTCCAGCGCCTCGGCGACCGGCATGCCGAGCACCCCGTCGTACGAGGTGATCTTGCCGTCGGCGATCTGCAGCAGTTCCACCGACATCCCGAAGTTGGCGGCGATCGGCTGCAGCAGCTGGTGGCGGACCATCAGCGCGGCGCGCTCGACGGCGCCGCCGGAGACCCAGGTGTGCCGGCCGCGGGCGGAGGGACCGGCGATCGACTGGTCGCTGTCGGCCGGCGCGATGTACACCTCGCTGACGCCCAGCACGGTCTGCACGATCTGCCGGGCCAGCGTGGCGAAGCCCTGTCCGGAGTCGACGGCCGCGCAGATCACCGTGGCGTGGTCGCCGCTGACCCGCACGGTGGCGGTGGAGACCTCGTCCTCGCCCTCGGCGCCGAGCATGTGCACCATGCCGACGGCGTAGCCGATCCCGCGCCGCACCGCCGCCGGGTCGCCGGCGCCACCGGGCCCGCCCGGCAGCAGCCACTCGGCGTCCGGGTCGTCCACCGGCAGGGCCGGCAGCGGCTCGGCCGCGACGGCCTCCAGCAGCGCGCCGACCGGCGCCGGGCAGGTGACGGCCTGTCCGGTGGGCATCGGGTCGCCGGTGGCCATCGCGTTGCGGCGGCGGATCTCCACCGGGTCCACGCCGATCCGGGCGGCCAGCTGGTCCAGCTGCGACTCGTAGGCGAAGCAGGCCTGCAACGCGCCCTCGCCGCGCATCCGCCCGGCCGGCGGGTTGTTGGTGCGCACCGCCCAGGCGTCCACGAAGACGTTCGGGCAGACGTACGGGCCGACCGAGAACGCGGTGGCGGCGGCCAGCGCCTCGGCGGAGACGTCCGCGTACGCGCCGCCGTCCAGCAGGATCTGCGCCTCGACCTTCACCAGGGTGCCCTCGGCGTCGGCGTGGTGGCGGTAGCGCAGCAGCGCGGGGTGGCGCGAGGGGTGGGTGTGGAAGGACTCCTCGCGGGTGAGGGTCATCTTCACCGGGCGGCCGGTGCGCAGCGCCAGCAGCGCCAGGGTGACCTGGAAGGAGAGGTCCTCGCGGTCGGTGGTGGCCCCGGGCACGCCGGTGACCACCAGCCGGACCCGGTCGGGCTCCAGGCCGAGGCAGGCGGCGGTGCGGTCGCGGTCGCCGTGCGGGTCGGTGGAGGACAGGTGAAGTTCGACGCCGCCGTCCGGGCGCGGCACGGCCAGCCCGGCCTCGGCGCCGAGCGGGGCCGGGTCCTGACGGCCGACCTGGTAGAGGCCCTCGATGATGATCTCGCCGGCCGCGTCCGGGTCCCCGGTGCGCAGCGGCAGGTGGCGGAACAGGTTGCCGTCCGGGTGCAGCGACGGGGCGGTGAAGGCCTGCTCGGGGTCGGTGACGGCCTCCAGCGGCTCGTAGTCGACCGCGATCAGACCGACCGCCAGCCGGGCGGTGTCCGGGTGGTCGGCGGCCACCGCGGCGATCGGCTCGCCGTGGTGGCGCACCACGCCCGCGGCCAGCACCGGCCGGTCGGCGACGATCGGCCCGGCCGGGGCGCCGTCCGGGGCTCCGTCCGGGCCGGGCGGCAGGTCGGCGGCGGTGACCACGGCGTGCACGCCGGGCAGCGCGAGCGCGGCCGCGGTGTCGATGCCCCTGATCCGGGCGTGCGGGTGCGGCGAGCGCAGCACCGCGCCCCAGAGCAGCCCCTCGGCCCACAGGTCGGCCGCGTACGGGTAGATGCCGAGCGCCTTGGGCAGCGCGTCGCTGCGCAGCGGTGAGCTGCCCAGGCCGAACGGCTCCGGTGCGCCGCCCTCGCCGCCGTCCTGCTGGAGTGCTGCGCCGATGTCGGTAGGCGACGTCATGATGCGTGGTCGTCCTCGGGGAGCCGGATGCCGTGGGCGGGGGTGGCGCCGTACGGGACGCCGGCCGGGGCGGTGCCGCCGGCCGGATCGCCGTGCGGGGGCGTGGCGACGTAGGGCGTGCCGTGCGGGGGCGTGCCGTCGAAGGCGGCCCCGGGCAGCGGCGTGCCGTGCGCGGGGGTGGGTTCGTAGACCGGGGCGTCGTACCCGGCGTCGTAGCCGTTCTGCTGCGGGTAGCCGCCGGGCACGTAGGTGCCGTGGGCGGGGGTGCCCTGGTACGGCTGCTCGGGGTAGCCCTGCGGCGGGTAGTACACCTGGTCGTCGGCGGTCTGGGCGGGGATGCCCTGGACCGGCGTCAGGACGGCGGTGTCGTACACGCCGGTGTCGTAGCCGCCCTGGCCGTCGCCGTACGGCTGGTCGGCGCCGGCCGGGGGCTGCTCGGCGGGCGGCTGCGGGACGTGCTCGATCCAGGCGTCGGCGTCGGCGTAGACCGGCGGTTCGGCGGCCTGCTGCGGTCCGGCGGCCGCTTCCCCGGCGGGCTGGTCGGCGGGCTGGTCGGTGGCCGGTGAGGCGGCCTGGGCGGCGGTCGCGGCGGCCGTCTCCTCCGCCTCCTCGACGTCCTCGGCGCGCGCGTCGGCGATGCTCTGGACGGCGGCCAGCACGCCGCGGTAGCCGGTGCAGCGGCAGAGGTTGCCGCAGAGCGCCTGGCGGGCCTCGACCTCGGTCGGGCGGTGGTTGCGCTGGAGCAGGTCGTGCACCGCCATCGCCATGCCGGGGGTGCAGTAGCCGCACTGCACCGCGCCGGACTCGGCCAGCGCCTGCTGGACGTCGCTCGCGCCGCCGGCGGCCGACAGGCCCTCGACGGTGTTGATCTCGCTGTCGGCGGCCAGCGCGGCGGGCACCAGGCAGCCGGCCACCAGCTGGCCGTCCACCTGCACCGAGCAGGCCCCGCACTCGCCCTGCTCGCAGCCGTCCTTGGCGCCGGCCAGGCCGAGCCGCTCGCGCAGCACGTAGAGCAGGCTCTCGCCGATCCAGGCGTCGGTGACGGGCCGTTCGAAACCGTTGACCCGCAAGGTGTACGAGGCGCACGGGCGCAGCTCGCGGCTGACCTGCGGGGTGAGGCCGAGCGGGTCGGCGTCGAGGGTCTCGATGGGGTCTGTGGTCACTTCAGCGCCCTTCCCAGTGCCCGTCGGGCCAGCACCGATACGGTACGCCGCAGCCGAACGGCGGCCGCGCTCGGCCCCTCGGTCGCGGCCTCCCAGGCGCCTTCGGCGCCGTAGCTGTCGGGGACGCAGGCGGCGGCCACGTACTCGCCGAAGGCGGCGGTCGCGGCCGGGTCGATCTCCCGGCTGCCGTCCCAGTCGATGCAGCCGGCGACCCAGGCCTCGGCCTCCAGCGGGCGCAGCGGCACGGGCGCGACGGCGCCGACCGCGCAGCGCACGGCGCGCCGGGCGGGGTCGAGGACCAGCGCGACGGAGGCGGTGGCGCGGGCCGGGCCGCTGCGGCCGGTGGCCTTGAGGAAGACCTGCGGGGCGTGCAGCAGCGGGACGCGCACCCAGGTGAGGAGTTCGCCGGGGCGCACCGGGTCGAGGCCGGTGAGCAGGTGACTGACCGGCACCTCGCGGCTGGCGCCGGCCCGGGCGAGGGTGACGCTGGCCTCCAGGGCGGTGAGCACCGGGAGGGTGTCGCCGGCCGGGGCGGCGGTGACGATGTTGCCGCCGAGGGTGCCGACGTTGCGGACCTGCGGCGGGCCGGCGGTGCGGGCGGCGTCCGCGAGCGCGGGGATGAGCGCGGCGAAGTCGGGGCGGTCCATCCGGGCGTGGGTGAGTCCGGCGCCGAGGACGGCGGTGCCGCCGTCCTCGTAGCGCCAGCCGCGCAGTTCGGTGATCCGGCCGAGGCCGACCAGGGCGGCGGGGCGTAGCCGTCCGGCGTTGACGGCTTCCATCAGGTCGGTGGCGCCGGCCACCGGTACCGCGGCCGGGGTGGCGGCCAGCGCGTCGACGGCCTCGTCGAGGGAGGCCGGCAGCATGATCGTCCGGTTCACCTGGGTCCCACCGTGCTCCACTTGCTCATCGATCGGCTGCCGCCCGCGGCCTTCGGCCGTGGTGTCCGCGTCAGCAGCCCGGCCTGGCCCGTAGGGTACGGGCGATCGGGCCGGGTTGGGCAACTCTGGCACACAATGCTCGATGATCATTTCGGGGCAGGTGAACGGGACTGCCCGATTGGGACGGATACCGGGCGGTATCTGCCCAGGCCCGAACCGGACCTGGGCAGATGTTCATCTGTTCTTGACGTCAGATGACCACTCAGAAGTTCCCGCAAGGGCAAGTCCGTCGCGCTCAGCGCACCGGCGGCGGGCCCTCGATCGGCCGGCCGGCCACCCCGGGCCAGCGCTGCCAGGGGTGCGGGCCGTCCGCCGGGCGGTACTCCACGCCGAGCGCGTCCAGCACCTTCAGGTGCGCCTCCAGCCGGTGCTGGAAGCCGGCGTAGTCGCGCTCGGCCGGATCGGTGGGCAGGTCGGACCAGGCGACCTCGGCGAAGGCCACCAGCCGGGGGAAGGCCCGGTAGTCGATGTCCCGGGCGCTGTCCATGAACTCGCTCCACAGGTTGGCCTGGGTGCCGATCACGTGCCGGGCGGCCGTCTCGTCCAGTTGCCCGGGCACCGGCTCGAAGCGGTACACGTCCTCCAGCGTGCGCACGAACCCGACCGGGATCGGCTCGTCCGGGCCGTCGGCCTGCCGGTGGTCGAAGTAGACGTGCTGCTCGGGGCACATCACCACGTCGTGCCCGGCCTTGGCCGCGGCGATCCCGCCGCCGAACCCGCGCCAGGAGGAGACGGCGGCGCCCGGGGCGAGCCCGCCCTCCAGGATCTCGTCCCAGCCGATCAGCCGGCGGCCGCGCTCGGCCAGCCAGCGGTCGAAGTGCCGGATCACGAAGCTCTGCAGCTCGTCCTCGTTGGCCAGGCCGAGCTCGCGGATCCGCGCCTGGGCGGCCGCGCTGTCCTTCCACTGCTCCTTGGGGCACTCGTCGCCGCCGAGGTGGATGAACTCGGACGGGAAGAGCTCCAGGACCTCCTCCAGCACGCCCTCGAAGAAGCGCAGGGTGTCCTCGGAGGCGTTGAGCACGTTGTGGCTGACGCCCCAGTCCGTCCAGACGCCTAGCGCCGCGGTGTCCACCACGTCGGTGTTGCCCAACTCGGGGTAGGCCGCGACGGCGGCCTGGGTGTGCCCGGGCAGGTCGACCTCCGGGACGACGGTGACCCCGCGCGCGGCCGCGTAGGCGACGATCTCGCGCAGGTCGTCCTGGGTGTAGTAGCCGCCGTGCGGGCGGTCGTCGCGGCGCTGGCCGGCCCGGTAGCCGACCATCGAGCGGTCCCGCCAGGCGCCGCGCCCGGTCAGGCCGGGGTAGCGCTTGATCTCCACCCGCCAGCCCTGGTCGTCGGTCAGGTGCAGGTGCAGCACGTTGAGCTTGTGCGCGGCCAGCAGGTCGACGAAGCGCAGCACGTCCGACTTGGGCAGGAAGTGCCGGGCGACGTCGAGCAGCGCGCCGCGCCAGCCGAACCGGGGGGCGTCCTCGATGTCCGCGCCGGGCAGCACCCATCCGGTGCCGCGCAGCGGGGACCGGCGGAAGGCGTCCGGGCCGAGCAGCTGCCGCAGGGTCTGCGCGCCCCACAGCGCACCGGCCGGCCCGCCCGCGGCCACCAGGGCGTGGCCGGGGCGCACCGTGATCCGGTACGCCTCGGCGGCCAGCGCGTCGTCCTGGACCAGTTCGATGCCCGTGCCCGGCCGGCCCGGGCCGAGCGGCAGCCCGGTGGCCGCGGTCAGCGTGGTGCGCAGCCACCGCTCGGCGTCGGCCAGCCCGGGCGGCGCGGTCAGCGTGGTGGCGTCGTCGAGGGGGAAGTCCTCGTCCGGGCGGCGGACGGCACTCGAAGGCACGGGAATGAGGTCCATTCCGACATCCTGCCCCCGCCCCGGACGACTGGCATAGACCACTTCGGAAACTCGGCACTATGCAAAACGGCACTGTGCACAACCACACCGTGCACAACGGCGCCGGGCACCGGCCCGCGGCGGCCGGTGCTACTTGCCGCCGTTGTTGTCGTCGCCGCCCTGCGGCTTGCCGATGCCGTCGTAGATCTCCTTGCACATCGGGCAGACCGGGTACTTCTTCGGGTCGCGCCCGGGCACCCAGACCTTGCCGCAGAGCGCCACCACGGGCGAGCCGGAGAGCGCGCTCTCCATGATCTTGTCCTTCTGGACGTAGTGCGCGAAGCGCTCGTGGTCGCCGTCCCCGTGGGACACCTGGGGGACGGGCTCGACCAGGGTGCCGGTGCCGAGGCCGCGCTCGGGCTCAAGAGTGCTCATAGGTGCCAAGTCTATGGGCGCCCCGCGAAACCCGGCCAGTATCGCGACGGCGGCCCGTACGTCAGTTCAGCGTCGGGTCGTCCGGATAGGTCGCGAGCAGCGCCAGCGGGCCGCGCTGGCGGCGCAGCACCGAGCGCCACAGCCGCTCCGGTTCCGGGCTGGAGATGTCCCCCGGCTCGCAGTCCACCAGGTACCAGGCGCCGCTCCCCAGCTCCGTCTCCAGCTGGCCCGGCGACCAGCCGGCGTACCCGGCGAAGATCCGCAGCGCGCCCAGCTCGCCGGCCAGCACCTCGGGCGGCGCCTCCAGGTCCACCAGGCCGATCGCGCCGTGCACCCGCCGCCAGCCGAGCGGCTCGCCGGTGCCCGGCTCCCCCGGCGCCACGGCGAGGCCGAGCGCCGAGTCCAGCGCCACCGGTCCGCCCTGGAACACCACGGCGGGCTGCCCGACCAGCCGCCCCCAGCCGTCCAGGACGCTGCCCACCTCGACCGGCGTCGGCCGGTTGAGGACCACACCGAGCGCCCCCTCGACGTCGTGGTCGAGGAGCAGCACCACCGCCCGGGCGAAGTTCGGGTCGGTGAGCAGGGGCGTCGCGACGAGCAGACGGCCGGTGTGGGACCGTCCTGCGTGCGAGTGGGCCGCCGTCATGCCCACATGATCCCGCAGAACGGCCGGGGTCGGACACCTCGACGATCGAAACCCCGCCACGCCGGACAAACACCCGAACGGCCCCTCCGGCGGGCGGGAGCGAGCCCGGAGAGAGGACCATCACGGGAGAGGCTCACGGGAACCATCGGCACGCCCACTACCATCTACGGATGGTGGACGCCCTTCTACGGTGCCGACTCGGTTTTGCCGGGGGCCCGAGCGCGCCCGTACCAACCGGTCCACCACCGGCTCTCTACCGGAGCCTTCCCACCCCTCTGGCACCCCGGATTGCGAGAACGATGACCGACGACGTCCTGCTGGTCCACGGCGGAAACCCGCTCGAAGGCGAGATCCGCGTCCGCGGTGCGAAGAACCTGGTGCCCAAGGCCATGGTCGCCGCCCTCCTCGGCCAGGGCCCCAGCAGACTGCGCAACGTCCCGGACATCCGCGACGTCAAGGTGGTCCGCGGCCTGCTCCAGCTGCACGGGGTCACCGTGCGGACCGGCGACGAGGACGGCGAGCTGATCCTCGACCCGTCGCACGTGGAGAGTGCGAACGTCGCCGACATCGACGCGCACGCGGGCTCCTCGCGGATCCCGATCCTGTTCTGCGGCCCGCTGCTGCACCGCCTCGGCCACGCCTTCATCCCGGGCCTGGGCGGCTGCGACATCGGCGGCCGCCCGGTCGACTTCCACTTCGAGGTGCTGCGCCAGTTCGGCGCCACCATCGAGAAGCACCCGCAGGGCACCTACCTGGTCGCCCAGCAGCGCCTGCGCGGCACCAAGATCGAGCTGCCCTACCCCTCGGTCGGCGCGACCGAGCAGGTGCTGCTCACCGCCGTCCTCGCCGAGGGCGTCACCGAGCTGCGCAACGCGGCCATCGAGCCGGAGATCGTCGACCTGATCTGCGTGCTGCAGAAGATGGGCGCGATCATCACCCTGGGCACCGACCGGACCATCCTGATCACCGGCGTCGACGAGCTGGGCGGCTACACCCACCGCGCGCTGCCGGACCGCCTGGAGGCCGCTTCCTGGGCCTGCGCGGCGCTGGCCACCAGGGGCGACATCTACGTCCGCGGCGCCCGCCAGCTGGAGATGATGACCTTCCTGAACACCTTCCGGAAGGTCGGCGGCGCCTTCGAGGTGGAGGACGAGGGCATCCGCTTCTGGCACCCGGGCGGCGAGCTCAAGGCGATCGCCCTGGAGACCGACGTGCACCCGGGCTTCCAGACCGACTGGCAGCAGCCGCTGGTCGTCGCCCTGACCCAGGCCACCGGCCTGTCCATCGTCCACGAGACGGTGTACGAGTCGCGGCTCGGCTTCACCGGCGCGCTCAACCAGATGGGTGCGCACATCCAGCTGTACCGCGAGTGCCTGGGCGCCACCCCGTGCCGCTTCGGCGCGCGCAACTTCCTGCACTCGGCGGTCGTCTCCGGCCCGTCCAAGCTGATGGGCGCCGAGCTGGTCATCCCCGACCTGCGCGGCGGCTTCTCGTACCTGATCGCGGCGCTGGCGGCCGAGGGCACCTCGACCGTGCACGGCATCGACCTGATCAACCGCGGCTACGAGAACTTCATGGACAAGCTGCGCGACCTGGGCGCCCACGTCGAGCTGCCGTCCGAGCAGCTGGTCGACGCCTGACCCGCAGGGCCCGTAGGCCTACGGGCCTACGGGCCTACGGGCCTACGACGAGAGGCCGGGCTCCCCAGACGGGGAGCCCGGCCTCTCGGGCGTTCAAGGGGTGGTTCAGGCGCCCTTGGCGGCTTCCTTCAGCTTGGAGCCCGCGCTCACCTTGGCGCTGTAGCCGGCCGCGATCTGGATCGGCTCACCGGTCTGCGGGTTGCGGGCGGTGCGGGCGGCGCGGTGGGTGCGCTCGAAGGTCAGGAAACCGGGGATGGTGACCTTCTCGTCGCCCTTGGCGACGACCTCGCCGACGATCTCGGCGAAGGCGGCCAGAACGGCGTCGGCGTCCTTGCGGGTCACCTCGGCGCGCTCGGACAGCGCGGCCACCAGCTCACTGCGGTTCATGTGTACTCCTGTGGTCTGTTCGCTTGCGGTGTGCGGGGGCCCATCGGTACTCCCACCGGGGGGCACCCGGATAGGCCGCAGGTCCGCACACTGTGCTCATGCAGGCAATGCGTGGTCGCAGGCCGGGTCCGTACCCGATGCCGCGCGCCGGTGCCGTCGAAGGCCCGTCCGCCTGCCTGGATACGAATCCTGCCCCGACCGGCCCCGAGAAAGCCAATCGGGCCCCGGCCACGACACCCGAACGAACCCCGCCCGTTGGAGGTGTGACGCTCCGTCGGCTCCGGCGGACCGGGCCCGGGCGGCGGTCGGGACGACGCGCCGGAAGACCAGGGGGACGTTCCGTACTTGTCGGACACGCCTGCCCCGTGCAGGGCTACCGTACGCCCTAGGCACGACAAGCCCAAACACGCCCCTCGCCCTTGTGTCGCAAGGGTTCGGGGCGGACTCGGACGGGTAAGGCCGCTATTCGGACATTTGACCGATCAGCGACACGTCGGCCGCCTCGCCGGTCAGAGCTTGACGGTGGGGAAGGAGGAGGCGTCGAGCGTGCCGACGATGCCCGGGGTCGGACGGGCCGGCTCCGTGCTCTCCTGGACGCCCGCCAGCGCCGCCTCGCGCACCGCCGAGGCGACCGTCTTGGCGACGTCCTTGTGGAAGACGCTCGGGATGATGTAGTTGGCGTTCAGCTCGTCGTCGGCGACGGTGGTGGCCAGCGCCCGGGCGGCGGCGATCATCATCTCGGTGTTGACGGTGCGGCTCTGGGCGTCCAGGAGGCCGCGGAAGACACCCGGGAAGACCAGCACGTTGTTGATCTGGTTGGGGAAGTCGCTGCGGCCGGTGGCGACCACGGCGGCGGTCTGCCGGGCGATGGCCGGGTCGACCTCCGGGTCCGGGTTGGCCAGCGCGAAGACGATCGAGTCCTCGGCCATGGTGGCCAGGTCGTCGCCGTCCAGGACGTTCGGGGCCGAGACGCCGATGAAGACGTCGGCGTCCGCCACGGCCTCCTTGAGGCTGCCGGTGCGGCCCGAGCGGTTGGTGTGCTCGGCGATCCAGCGCAGGCTGTCGTTGAGGTCCTCCCGGCCCTGGTGGACCACACCGCGCACGTCCGCCACGGTGGCGTGCTCGACGCCGGCCGCCAGCAGCAGCTTGAGGATCGCGGTGCCGGCGGCGCCGGCGCCCGACATCACCACCCGGATGTCGCTGATCTCCTTGCCGACCACCTTCAGCGCGTTGGTGAGGGCGGCCAGCACCACGATCGCGGTGCCGTGCTGGTCGTCGTGGAAGACCGGGATGTCCAGGGCCTCGCGCAGCCGGGCCTCGATCTCGAAGCAGCGCGGCGCGGAGATGTCCTCCAGGTTGATGCCCGCGAAGCCGGGGGCGATCGCCTTGACGATGGCCACGATCTCGTCGGTGTCCTGGGTGTCCAGGCAGATCGGCCAGGCGTCGATCCCGGCGAAGCGCTTGAACAGGGCCGCCTTGCCCTCCATGACCGGCAGCGCGGCGGCCGGGCCGATGTTGCCCAGGCCCAGCACCGCCGAGCCGTCGGTGACCACGGCGACGCTGTTGCGCTTGATGGTGAGGCGGCGGGCGTCCTCGGGGTTCTCGGCGATCGCCATGCAGACCCGGGCGACGCCCGGGGTGTAGATCATGCTGAGGTCGTCACGGTTGCGGATCGGGAGCTTGGACGACATCTCGATCTTGCCGCCGAGGTGCATCAGGAAGGTGCGGTCCGAGACCTTGCCGATCGACACGCCGTCGATCGCCCGCAGCTTCTCGACGATCTCCTCGCCGTGCGCGACCGAGGAGGCCGCCACCGTGACGTCGATCCGCAGCGCCTCCAGGCCGGAGGCGGTGACGTCGAGACCGGTCACCGAACCGCCGGAGGACTCCACGGCCGTGGTGATCGCACTGACGGCGTTGCCCCGGGCCGGGACCTCCAGCCGCACCGTGATCGAGTTGGAGACACTGGGCACCGTCGCCATCGACGCTTCCTTCTTCCGTCCGTGCGGCAGGTTCAACATTTTGTTGAAGGCATCGCCTGCGCATGCTAGACCTCGATCGTCGCACCTTCCAAGGGGTAGCCAGAAATAACGTTCATTGAGTGTGTGGACCCGACAACTTCTTGCCTCTCCGGGCCGATGCGTTACATTGGACGGGACACCGGCTCGATCCAAGCCCCCGGGCCCAACCTTCGTCCCTTCGAGGGACCACTTGCCGCGAGGCGAGCATGGCGGGTCGGTGTCACTAACGTCTGAAGGCCCCTCACCATCCGGTGAGGGGCCTTCTTCGTCCGGCGGACCGGCCGTCAGCCGTGCAGCAGCGCGGGCACGCCGGCCGCGTCCGGCAGGTCGTCCGGACCGGACAGCACGGTCAGCCGCTGGGTCGCCCGGGTGAGCGCCACGTACAGCACCCGCAGGCCGGCCTCCGACTCGCCGGCGATGCCGGTCGGGTCGGCCACCACGGTCGCGTCGTACTCCAGGCCCTTCGCCTCCAGGCTGCCCAGCACCACCGCCCGCTCGCCCAGGCCCTCGGCCCAGCCGGCCGCCTCGGCCCGGCGGTCCATCGGCACCACGATCGCCACGGTGCCGTCCACCTCGCCCAGCAGCCGCTCCAGCTCCGCCCGGGCCGCCGCGCCGAAGGCCTCCGGGGCGGGATCCACGACGGCCGCGAAGCGCGGCTCGACGCCGACCCGGCGCACCGCGGTCGGCGACGGGGTGCCCGGCGCGGCCAGCGCCAGCACCTTGGCCGCGACCTCGGCGATCTCGGCCGGGTTGCGGTAGTTGACGGTCAGCGTGAAGCGGCGGCGCGGCTTGCCGGACAGCACCTCGTCCAGTGCGGCCTGCGCCTCCTGCGGGAACGGCCAGGAGGACTGCGCCGGGTCGCCGACGATCGTCCAGGTCGCCATCCGGGCCCGGCGGCCGATCATGCGCCACTGCATCGGGGTGAGGTCCTGCGCCTCGTCCACGATCACGTGCGCGTACTCGGTGCGCTCGACGGGGACGCGCTCGCGCTGACGGGAGCTGCGGTCGGCGAAGGTGGTGACCTCCTCCAGCCCGCTCAGCAGGTCCACCGCGTTCACCTCGCGCACCTTCGGCCGGGCCGCCTCGCCGAGCAGCACCTGGAGCTCGTCCACCAGCGCGACGTCGTGCGCGGACAGCGCGCCCTCGCCGTTCGGGGACAGCTGGCGCCAGGACGCCGCCAGCAGCCTCGCCTCGTCCGGGGAGACGGCGCGGCGGGCGATCCGGTTGATGTGCCGGTGCTGCTTGAGCGTGCCGAGCACCCGGCGCGGGGTCACGGCGGGCCACCAGGCGTCCAGGAAGTCCAGGAACGGCGCCTCGTCCGAGACGTACTCGTCGAAGGACTCCTTCTCCTCCTGGCGCTGCTCGCGGGCGTAGTGGTCGGTCGGCTTCGGCAGGTGCCGGGTGAGCTCCTGCCACAGGGCGTCCAGCAGCATCCGGCGGGCGCGCGGGCGCAGCAGGTTCAGCGGGGTGCCGCCGGCGCCGATCACGTTGCCGCGCACGGCCTTGAGCCGGCCCGCGTCCAGCTTGAGCACCTCGCCGCGGGCGACCACCTTCAGCTCCTGCGGCGCGCCCAGCTCCAGCGCGGCCCGAGCCGCCCGGCGCAGCAGCTGCACCATCCGGCCCGAGCCCTTGACCCGGGCCGCCTCCGGACTGTCGTAGGTGCCCGCCTCGATGCCGTCCACCAGCGAGCCGACCGCGCGGATGGCGACCTGCCCCTCCTCACCGAGCGAGGGCAGCACGCCCTCGGTGTAGGAGACCAGCAGCGGGGTCGGCGAGACCACCAGGATGCCCCCGGCGTAGCGGCGGCGGTCCTGGTACAGCAGGTACGCGGCGCGGTGCAGGGCGACGGCGGTCTTGCCGGTGCCCGGGCCGCCGGTGACGAGCGTGGCGCCGGCGGCGGCCGCCCGGATCACCTCGTCCTGCTCCTTCTGGATGGAGGAGACGATGTCGCGCATCGAGTGGCTGCGGGCGCGGCCGAGCGAGGCCATCAGTGCGCCGTCGCCGACCACCGCCAGCTCCCGGCCGTTCAGGGTCGGGGTGAGGTCGGGACGCAGCAGGTCGTCCTCGACGCCGATCACCCTGCGCCCCTTGGAGCGGATCACCCGGCGGCGGACCACCCGGCCCGGCTCGACCGGGGTGGCGCGGTAGAACGGCGCGGCGGCGGGCGCCCGCCAGTCGATCACCAGCGGCCCGTACTCGGCGTCCAGCACACCGAGACGGCCGATGTGCAGGGTCTCGGCGACGGCCGGGTCGGCCGGGTCGAGCGGCGTGTCGGAGGGGATGCCGTGTTCCTCCGGGGCGTCCGCCCGCTGGAGGTCGATCCGGCCGAACAGGAAGTCCTCGAACTCGTTGTTCAGGCGCTGGAGGTGGGCGCCGGCCCGGTAGACCTGGGCGTCGCGCTCGGCGAGCGCGCCGGGGGTGCCGACGTGGACCCGCTTGGCGGCGTCCTCCAGGATGTACTCGGCCTCGGCAAGCTTCTCCTCCAGCCGGTGGTAGACGGTGTCGAGGTGCTGCTGCTCACCGGCGATCTCGCGCTCGCGTACGGTCTCGCGGTCGGTGGCGGCGGTGGTGTCCGTGTTGCTCTGCATGGCCTCGGTGGTAGCGGCGGAATCCGGCTCCGGAAAACGAGCGGACGGATGATCCTACGCCCCAACCGGGGTAAACGTGAAGGCCGCCCACCGCAAAGCGGTGGACGGCCTCCACTGTCAACATGGGGTGGTGGAGATGCCGGGAATCGAACCCGGGTCCAGTGGAGTTAATTCAGGGCTTCTCCGAGCGCAGTCCGCTGTGATTTTCTCGGCCCTGGCAGTCACACGGACAAGCCGCCAACAGGCCCAGCTGCTGTTTGATTTCCCATCCGCCCTCGCAGCCCGGGCGGACGGTTGAGTTCCCTAGATTATGCCAGGGTCCGGGTCGGGAACTCCCCGGTCTGACACCCAAGCGCTATCGGTGCTTATTAGGCAGCGAGAGCGAACTGCTGGGAATCGCGCTTAGAGTTGGCGATTATTTTTTTGCGACACGTGGTTAACGAGATCATTGCCGCGTTCCTCGGCTCGCTTCCCCTGTTTCAACATCCCCTGTCGAAACCGATCATCCCCATGTTTTGTTGAGAAACAGCCGGACGGTGACCGTCCGTGTTGCTGACGCCATAGTACGCGAGGCGGCGGGTGAGGGTCCAGCGGATTAACTCTGGCGCCGCCGGGCGGCCGCCACCGCGCGGGCCGTCTCGCGGGTGTCCTGCTTCTCGCGCAGCGTCTGCCGCTTGTCGTAGAGCTTCTTGCCGACCGCGAGCGCCAGTTCGAGCTTCACCCGGCCGTCCTTGAAGTACAGCGAGAGCGGGACGAGCGTGTGGCCCGCGTCGCGGACCGTGCTCTCGATCTTGCGGATCTCCAGCCGGTGCAGCAGCAGCTTGCGCTTGCGCCGGGCCGCGTGGTTGGTCCACGTCCCCTGGGTGTACTCGGGGATGAACACGTTGTCGATCCAGGCCTCGTGGTTCTGGATGTAGGCGTAGCCGTCGACCAGGTTGGCCCGCCCCTCGCGCAGTGACTTCACCTCCGTGCCGGTGAGCACGAGGCCGCACTCATAGGTGTCGAGGATCGTGTACTCGTGTCGCGCCTTCTTGTTCTGCGCGATCAGCTTCTGTCCGGTTTCCTTTGCCATAGCGCGGCCATTCTCGCACTTCGGCCGGTTCGGGGCAGCCCCTTTAGGCGCGGGTGCCGAGCCCGGCCAGCACCCGCAGGGCGAGCGCGTCGGCGTCCTCGCCGGCCGCCGCCGGGACGTCCGGGGTCAGGCCGGAGCCCTCCGGGGAGCGGCCGGCCGGGGTGTAGTAGCGGCCGACGGTCAGCTCCAGCACGGCGCCGTCGGCGAGCCGGCTGGGCTGCTGGACGGTGCCCTTGCCGAAGGTCCGGGAGCCCACCACCACGGCGCGGCTGCGGTCCTGGAGCGCGCCGGTGAGCAGTTCGGCGGCGCTCATCGTGCCGCCGTCGACCAGCACCACCAGCGGGGTGCGCTGGTCGCCCCCGGGCGGGGCGGTCAACTCCCTGGTCTCGCCGCGCTCCTGGTACGAGCCGACCGGGCCGCCGTCCAGGAAGATCCCGGCGGTGCCGGCCGCCTCCTCGACCAACCCGCCCGAGTTGCCGCGCAGATCGAGCACCACACCGGCGTGCGGGGCGCGCAGAGCGGCGCGCACCTGATCGGTCACACCGCTGGTGAAGGCCCGTACGGCGATCCGCAGCACGCCCTTCTCCAGCTGCTCGGCGGTGACCTGTCGGCTGTCCAACAGGGCGCGCCGCAGCCGCAGTTCGCGGACCTCGCCGGCACCGCGCCGCACGGCGAGGGTGACCTCGGAGCCCACCCCGCGCTCGCCGTCGCGCCCGCGCAGCCGGGCCACCACCTCGGTGACCGGCAGGTGGTCGGCCTGGTCCTGGTCGATCCGCAGCAGCCGGTCGCCGGCCTCGATCCCGGCCGTGGCGGCGGGCCCGGCGGGCGCGACCTGGGAGACCGCGGTGGCGCCGTCCTCGCCGCGGCCGACCGAGAGCCCGACGCCCAGGTAGCGGCCGTCCAGTCCCTGGCTGAACGCGGCGTACTCCTGGGCGCTGTAGTACGCGCCCCAGCGGTCGCCGTTGGCCCCGAGCAGGTGCTCGGCCTGCTGCTCGGACAGCGCGGTGCCGGCCGGGTCCGCCGGGAGGCCCGGGGCGGCGCCCGCGACCGGGGCGGCGCCGGCGGCCGGGTGCCGTGGCGGGTCGCCCCAGGCGCCGGTGGCGGCCCCGGCGATCAGCACGACGCCGAACACCAGGCTGAGGGTGGCCACCTGACGTGCCCTGCGCGGAGTTTCCAGCATGGCACCGGAGTGTAGACACCGTGTCGGGCGCGACGGGCCACAACGGCGGGCGAAACGACGGCGGGACCAGAAGGGGCAGTGTCCTCCGGGGCCGCCCGGGACGGAGGTGGTTGGAACCTTACGTAGCCCCTCCGAGTGGCGAAAACCCCCA
>NZ_JBHVWW010000004.1:0-47728 GCF_042882025.1 Kitasatospora sp. NPDC058243 | reverse complement strand
GGACGGCGCAGTGCCGTCCGGGGCCGCCGGGGCCGGAGGTGGTCAGACCTTGAGGTACTTGCGCAGGGTGAAGAACGCCGCCACGCCGGCCATGCCCATACCGACCACGATCAGCAGCGGTATCACCGCGAGCACCGAGCCGAGGCCGATGAAGTGGATGAACTGCACCCGGTCGGCCAGCCAGTTCTGGACGAAGAAGTGCCCGCCGACCAGCAGCCCGGAGGCCATGGCCGCGCCGAGCAGCGCGGAGAACGCGGCCTCGGCGATGAACGGCATCTGGACGTAGAAGTTCGAGGCACCGACCAGGCGCATGATGCCGGTTTCGCGCCGCCTGCTGTACGCCGACACCCGGACGGTGTTGACGATCAGCAGCAGGGCGACGAACAGCATCAGCACCATGATCACGAAGGCCGCCGTCTGGAGGCCGTTGAGCAGGCCGAACAGGTTCTCCAGGATCTTCCGCTGGTCCTCCACCGACTTGACGCCGGGTTTGCCGGCGAAGGCGCTCTGGATGACGTCGTACTTGGTCGGGTCGTTCAGCTTGACCCGCCAGGACTGCGGCATCGCGTCCGGGCCCAGGACGGAGATGAGCGGGTTGTCCGGGTTCATCTCCTTCCAGTGCTTGTACGCCTCGGCGGAGCTCTCGAAGGCCGACGACTGGACCACCGAGTCCATCTTGTCCAGCTGGGCCTTGATGTCCTGCACCTGCTGGTCGGTGGCCGCACCCTTGTCGCACTGCGGCGAGTTGCGCGCGTCCGACTTGGTGCAGAAGTAGATGCTCACCTCGACCTTGTCGTACCAGTACCCCTTCATGGAGTTCACCTGGTCGCGGACCAGGAGCGAGGAACCGGCCAGGGCGAGGGAGAGCGCGACACTGACCACGACCGCGATGGTCATCGTCAGGTTGCGGCGGAGACCCACACCGATCTCCGACAGGACGAACTGGGCACGCATGCGGGTAACAACTCCAGGGTCGGTACTGCTGGTCTGGCGACGCGGGCGGACGGCCCTACGGGTTCAGCGCCGGCTGCGCCGGTCGGTCAGTGCTGGTATCCGTAGACGCCGCGGGCCTGGTCGCGGACGAGCAGCCCCTTGTCGAGCTCGATGACGCGCTTGCGCATCTGGTCGACGATGGCCTGGTCGTGGGTGGCCATCAGCACCGTGGTGCCGGTGCGGTTGATGCGGTCGAGCAGCTTCATGATGCCGACCGAGTTCTGCGGGTCGAGGTTGCCGGTGGGCTCGTCCGCGATCAGCAGCATCGGACGGTTCACGAACGCGCGGGCGATCGCCACGCGCTGCTGCTCACCACCGGACAGCTCGCCCGGCATGCGGTCCTCCTTGCCGCCGAGGCCGACCAGCTCCAGCACCTCGGGCACCACCTTGTTGATGGCGCTCTTGGGCTTGCCGATCACTTCGAGGGCGAAGGCGACGTTCTGCGCGACCGTCTTGTTGGGCAGCAGGCGGAAGTCCTGGAAGACGGTGCCCAGCTGGCGGCGCATGTGCGGCACCTTCCAGTTGGACAGCTTGCCGAGGTCCTTGCCCAGCACGTGCACCTCGCCCGTGGAGGGGCGCTCCTCGCGCAGGCACAGGCGCAGGAAGGTGGACTTGCCCGAGCCGGACGAGCCGACCAGGAAGACGAACTCACCCTTCTCGATCTCCAGCGAGACGTTGTCCAGGGCGGGACGGTTCTGCTTGGGATAGGTCTTGGAGACGTTGTCGAATCTGATCACGGCTGCATCACGGAGGCCATCCTAGGCGGCGCCAGTCCTCGGTCGGTCCACCCCGGGCGCCCGGCCCTGGGGCGGGTGGCGGGAGCGGAAAGGGCCGCTCCCGGTCTGGGACCATACGCGAATCGGCGGTCGGCGCGCAGGGCCCGCCCAGGACAGCCGTCGAAATCTGGGGGAGAATGTCTGGTTATGCCCCGAAAATTGGGAGGCATCTCACAGCCCGGGAGCCGGAACGGTCAGAACCTGGCAGAGTGGAGGTGGCGTCCGTGTTCGGGCGCTCCCCCGCACAGGGCAAGAAGAGGAACCAAAGCCCCGTCCGGTGCGTTGGCTGTAGCAGCGAGGAGGAGATCGCATGACCTGCGACCATCTGGTGTGCGCCAACTGCAACGGCCGCGTGAGTGACGGGCGCTGCGCGGTCTGCCGCGCCAACCGGGCCCGGCTGCAGGAGCAGCAGGGTCCGTTCGCGGCGCTCTCCCCCGCGATGCTGCTGGCCCTGCTGGCCGGTCTGCTCGCGGTGGCGCTGATCGCCCGGCAGGCACTGGCCTGAACCCACCGAGGCATACGAAAGGGCCCCCGACCACTGCGGTCGGGGGCCCTTTCGCATGCCTGCGCCTACTGCGCGGCGGTCTCGCGCTGCTTGCGCCAGCGGATGCCGGCCTCGATGCTGTGCTTGATGTTCATCGAGGCCGGCATCCTCACGCTCAGCTCGCGGTTTCCCGCTGCTTCCTCCATCGGATGCCGGCCTCGATGAAGCCGTCGATGTCGCCGTCCAGCACGCCCTGCGGGTTGCCGACCTCGTACTCCGTCCGGACGTCCTTGACCATCTGGTACGGGTGCAGCACGTAGGAGCGCATCTGGTTGCCCCAGGAGCTGCCGCTGTCCTTGAGCGCGTCCATCGCCGCCCGCTCCTCCTGGCGGCGCCGCTCCAGCAGCTTCGCCTGGAGGACGTTCATCGCGGACGCCTTGTTCTGGATCTGCGAGCGCTCGTTCTGGCAGGAGACCACGACACCGGTCGGGAGGTGCGTGATGCGCACCGCCGAGTCGGTGGTGTTGACGCCCTGGCCGCCGGGGCCGGAGGCGCGGTAGACGTCGATCCGCAGGTCGCCCTCGTCGATGTCGACGTGGTCGGACTGCTCGACGACCGGGAGCACCTCGACACCGGCGAAGGAGGTCTGCCGGCGGCCCTGGTTGTCGAAGGGCGAGATGCGGACCAGGCGGTGGGTGCCCTGCTCGACCGACAGGGTGCCGTAGGCGTACGGCGCCTTGACCGTGAAGGTCGCGGACTTGATGCCGGCCTCTTCGGCGTACGAGGTGTCGTACACCTCGGTGGGGTACCCGTGCCGCTCGGCCCAGCGCAGGTACATGCGCATCAGCTGCTCGGCGAAGTCGGCGGCGTCGACGCCACCGGCCTCGGCGCGGATGTTGATCAGCGCCTCGCGGGCGTCGTACTCGCCGGACAGGAGGGTGCGGACCTCCAGCTCCTCGACCGCCTTCTGGAGGGAGACGAGTTCGGACTCGGCCTCGACCCGGGTGTCCGCGTCGTCCTCGGCCTCGGCCAGCTCGAACAGCACGCCCAGGTCGTCGATGCGGCTGCGCAGGCCCTCGACCTTGCGCAGTTCGCCTTGGAGGAAGGAGAGCCGGCTGGTCACCTTCTGCGCGTTCGCGATGTCGTCCCACAGGTTGGGGGCGCCTGCCGCCTCCTCCAGGACAGCGATGTCGGCCCGGATCTTGTCCAGGTCGAGGACGGCCTCGATCGACCCCATGGTCGTTTCGAGGTTCTTGAGCTCTTCGGAAGGATCGACGGCTGCCACGCCCCCAGGGTAATGGTTCCGGGGGTGGTCATGACGACACCGGGGTCCTCCGGCTCTCGCGGTACCCGCCCGACGGCCCGCTACGGTGCCCGCGGGGCCGTGCCGGACACCGTCGGGCGGGCCGGGTGACCGGCGTCCGGGGCGGTGGCCGCGAAGGCCGTCCAGGCCGCGGCGGCGCCCGCCAGCAGCAGGACGGTGGCCAGCAGGACGGCCAGCACCCGGCGGCGGCGCAGCAGCGCCTGCCGGTCCCGGCGGTGCCCGGTGCCCGGGGCGGTGCGCTGGGCACGGGACTCCGCGGCGTACGCGGCCAGCTCGTCCGCGGAGGGGCGGCGCAGGCTGGTGTGGGTGTCCCGGGTGGAGTCGGGGGCGACGCCGGGCACCAGCGGGACGGCCGGGCCCCGGCGGCGCTTGTGGATTCCCGGGCCTGCGTCCACCTCGGCGTACACGGCCTCACCGGGGGTCAGCGCCTCCTCCGCCGGGGCGCGGCCCTGGGAGGGCACGGCCAGCACCGGCAGGCCGGCCAGCGAGGGCAGCTGCTCGCGCAGCCGGGCCGCCAGCTCGGCGGCCCGCAGCCGGGAGGCCGGGGCCTTGGCCAGGCACTCGGAGATGATCCGCCACAGCCCGTCCGGCAGGCCGGGGATCGGCGGCACCTGCTCGGTGACGTGCCGGCGCAGCACCGCGCCGGTGTGGCCGCCGCCGAACGGGGTGAACCCGGCCAGCAGCTCGTACAGCACGGTGGCGAGGGCGTAGATGTCGACGGCGGCGCGCGGCTCCAGGCCCTCGATGATCTCCGGGGCGAGGTAGTCGGGGGTGCCGATGATCCGGGTGGCCCGGGTGCGGCGCGGGGCGTCGACCAGGCGGGCCACGCCGAAGTCGGTGAGCTTGGCGCGCGGGGCGCCGCCGGGGCCGGGGGCGGCGGCGAGGTCGAGCAGGACGTTCTCCGGCTTGACGTCGCGGTGGACGATGCCGGCGGCGTGCGCGGCGGCCAGGCCGTCGGCGACGTCCGCGATGACCGAGGCGGCGGTCTGCGGCGGGAGCGCGCCGTCACGCTCCAGCCGGGAGCGCAGGTCGGTGCCCTGGACCAGCTCCATCACCAGGGCGAGGTCGCTGCCGTCCACGACCATGTCACGCACGCCGACCACCCGGGGGTGGTCGAGGCTGGTCAGCGCGGCGCGCTCCTGGACGAAGCGGCCGACCAGCACCTGGTCGGCGGCCAGGTCCTCGCGCAGCAGCTTGACCGCCACCGGGCCGTCGGGCCCCTCACCGAGCCAGACCGTCCCGGCCGAACCCCGGCCGATCACCTGGTGGACGGTGTACCGGCTGCCGATCTTGCGTGCCAATGCTGCTCCGTGGGCGGCGCGGGAGCGCGCCCGGGGGTCCGGTGCGCTCGATGGGGCGGGACAACAGCGACCAACCTACGCGCCCCGGCGCCCCGCGCGGGCCGCCCGAGGGCCCTGGGCGGGCAGCCGCGGGCGAGAAATCTTGCGAATTGTCGACAAAGCGTCAATCCCGCCGCGCGGGCCCGGCCCTGGACCGGGCGGGCCCGCACGGCAGGGTCTGGCCCGGCGTCAGTTCTTCGAGCTGCCGAACAGGGCGTCCGCCCAGTCGCGCACGGTGTTGAACCAGCCCTGGATGTTGTCCCAGTAGTGCGGCAGCGGCGTGAAGTTCCACAGCGCCACCCCGGCCACCACCAGCACCACCAGCACCACCAGGCACCCCTTGAGGCAGCCGAGCCCGGGGATGTACATCCGGTTGCGGCTGCGCGGGCGCCGCTCGCGCGGCGGGGCGGGCTCGCGGCGGTCCTGCTCGCGCGGCTCGTCCCGGCGCTGCGGCGATTCGCGGCGCTGCGGCGATTCGCGGTGCTGCGGGGGCTCGCGGTGCTGCGGCGATTCGCGGTGCTGCGGCGATTCGCGGTGCTGCGGCGCCGGCGGCTCGGCCCGGCGCGGGACCGGGGCGGGCGGGGGCGGGTAGCCGCCCTGCGACTGCCCGTACGCGGCCGGGGCCGGCCGGTAGCCGCCGGGCGGCTGCGGGCGTCCACCGGGCCCGGGCTGCGGCGGGCCGCCGTGACCGGACTGCCCGGCCTGGTAGCCCTGACCGCCCTGACCGCCCCGGTAGGGCGGCGGGGCCACCGGCGGCCGCTGGGCGTACCCGGGCGGCGGCGGGCCCTGGCGCCGCTGGTCCGGGTGGTAGCCGGCCGGCGGCTGCGGCTGGTAGCCGGGGGGGCCGGCCGGCCCGGCCTGGAAGGGCCTCGGGGCGACCTGCGGGTCCTCGAAGTCCTCCGGGCCGAAGTAGCCGACCTGGGTCTGCTGGTTGCGGTCCCGGGCCGCCCGCAGCTGCGTCTGCCACGGGTGCGGCGTCTCCTCCGCCGGAGCGCCCGGAACACCCGGAGCGCCCGGCGGGGGCGGCGGCACGACGGTGGGCGGCATCACCTGGGTGCGGTCCGGGGCCCCGAACGGCGGGGCGGGCGGCGGCTGGGTGCCCATCACCTGGGTCGCCCCGGCCGGGTCGTACTGCGGGGCCGCCGGGGCAGCCGGCGTCAGGCCGGGGACGCCCGCGCCGGCGCTCGGGACGGAGGTCGGGCGCGGGTCCGGCAGCAGCAGCGAGCCGACCGCGAGCGCCTCGTCCACCGCCGACGGGGAGGCGTGCACCCCGACGCCGGCCGCCACCACCCGCAGCGCGCGGGCCAGCGAGGTCGCGGACGGCCGCTGCGCCGGGTCCTTGCGCAGGCAGCGCTCGATCACCGTCCACAGCGGCTCGGGCATGGTGCTGGGCCGCTGCGGCTCCTGCGCCAGGTGGGCGTGGAGGAGCGCGATCGCGCTGTCACCCTGGAACGGCTGGCGGCCGGTGACCAGCTCGTACAGCATGATCCCGGCGCCGTAGACGTCCACCGCGGAGGTCTGCGGGCGGCCCTCGGCGGACTCCGGCGCGATGTAGGCGGGGGTGCCGACGAACTCGTGGGTACGGGTGATGCCCGGGGAGTCGGCGAGGCGGGCGATGCCGAAGTCGGTCAGCATCGGGTGCATCTGCTCGGTGCCGTCCAACACCGTGGAGGCGAGCAGCACGTTGGCCGGCTTGAGGTCGCGGTGGACGATCCCGTCCTCGTGGCTGGCCGCCAGCGCGTCCGCGACCTGGGCCATCAGCAGGGCGCCGGCGATCGGGCTGAACGGGCCGTTGGAACGCAGGTAGCGGGCCAGGTCGGGGCCGTCGATCAGGTCCATCACCAGGGCCAGCAGCTCGCCCTCGACCACCAGGTCGCGGACCCGGACGATGTTCGGGTGGGTCAGCCGCAGCAGCAGCGAGCGCTCGCGCAGGAAGCGCATCACGACGTCCGGGTCGGACGCCAGTTCCTCGCGCAGCACCTTGATCGCCACCAGCTGCCCGGGCTCGCTGCCGGGCACCTGGACGTCGGGGCGCACCCGGCCGCGCCAGACCGTCCCGGTGGCACCCCGTCCGAGGGTCTCCTCAAGCAGATACTTGCTGCCGACTGGCCGCACCTGTCGCACTCCTCGTCGTGCCGCCCGCGCGGGGCGCTCCTCCGCCGGTGCGGTGAGCCTGCCGGGCCCGTGTCTGCGGCCACTCTAACGGTGTCCGTTCAGGTTTTTGGGGCGACCGGCAGGCCATCCCGGAGGGGTTGGGGGACATCCCCTAGGGGAGTTCCCGGACCGGTTCCGCGGGCCCGCCGACGGGGCCCTCGCCGCACCGGTTGACCTGACCCTCCGTCGCCTCCACCATGGCGATGATCGCAAGATCGTCAAATCCGGTACGGTGCGCGGACTGTCCGTGACGGATGGCAGGATGGACACTCGCCACTCGTGTGGCCCAAAGGGTCGCCGCGGCCGCCCCGCGCGCCCGCGACGACACCGGGCAGCGGTACCAGGCTCCACACCAGCAGAAGGGACCCGCGGGCGAGATGCAGATCCGGCTGACCGTCCTCCGACCGCGCAGCGGCCCGGCCGCCGCCGGCTCCGCCATCCCCTACGTGGACGTGCTGGTCACCGCCCCCGTCGGCACCGCGCTCGGCTCCCTCGCGGGCGCCCTCGCGGGCGCCGTCGGCGTGCGCGGGCCCCGGGCCGCCACCCACGTGCACCTGTACGCCGGGGCGCACCGGGTCGACGAGCACACGCTGCTCGGCCACCCCCCGCTCCTCGACGGGGCCGTCCTCAGCCTCAACGAGCCCGACCCGACCGCCGACGACCCCGACGACACCCCCGCCGCCGCCGAACTTCGCGTGGTCGGCGGCCCGGACGCCGGCGGAGTGCACCGGCTGCACGGCCGGGAGATCCGGATCGGCCGCTCCGGCGAAGCCGACGTCCCGCTCGACGACCCCGACGTCTCCCGGCTGCACCTGGCCCTGCACCTCGCCGACGACGGCAGGATCACCGTCCGCGACCTCGGCTCCACCAACGGCACCACCCTGGACGGTCGGCTCGTCCCGCCCGGAGCCCCCGAGGAAGCCGTCCCGCTGGAAGCCGGCGCCCTGCTGCGCATCGGCGAATCCACCCTGCACGTGGCCACCCCCGACCCGGCCGACGGCACCGGCCGCGCCGCCCTGCCCGACGGCCACGGCCACCTCCAGCTCGCCGCCCCAGGCCCGGTCCGCCCCACCCCGCCGGTGGCCGAACCCCCCGCCGCCCCCGAACCGGCCCCCGGCCGCGGCCGCGGCCTGCTCTCGCTGCGACTCGGCCGCACCGCCGAACCGCCCGGCCAGGAGAGCGCCGAACGCCACCACACCGCCGTACGGCTGCGCCAGGCCGCCACCCAACGCGAACGGTGGCCGGATCTCGCCACCCTGCTGCTCAACGCCGTCGGCCCCGGCCCCCGGCTCTGGGAGCGCGGCCCCGGCCACCCCGACGCGCTCACCCTGCGCCTGGGCACCGCCGACCGCCCCGGCGGCCCCGGCACCGCACCCGGCACCATGCTGCCCGCCGTCCCCGTCACCCTCGACCTGCAGACCGCCGGCAGCCTCGGCCTCAGCGGCCCGCGCGAACGCCTGGACGCACTCACCCGGGCCGTCGTCGCCCAGCTCGCCGCCCTGCACCCGCCGACCGGCCTGAGCCTGGTCGTCGTCGACGCCGACCAGGCCCGCACCCCCGAAGAACGCGCCGACACCTGGGCCTGGGCCCTCTGGCTGCCCCACCTGCGCCCCGCCGACGGCCAGGACTGCCGGCTGCTGCTCGGCCTCGACGACGAACAGGCCACCGCCCGGCTGACCGAACTCACCGCCCGGCTCAGCGGCCCGGCCGGCCTCGGCGGCCACCCCGCCACCGTCGTCGTGGTGGACGGCCGCCCGACCACCGAGACCGCCCGGCAGGCCGTCGACCTGCTGCTGCGCCAGGGACCGGCCGTCGGCATCTTCCCGGTCTGCCTCGCCGAGCAGCCCGAACTGCTCCCCCGAGGCCTCGGCGCCACCGCCCTGATCACCGGTGAGGTCGGCACCCAGCTCTCCCTCGACCGCCCCGTCGCCCGCGGCAGGGAGACCTTGCACGAGGTCTCCCTGGACGCCGTCTCCGACGCCTGGGCCGAACGGCTCGCCCGCGTGCTCGCCCCGCTGCGCGAGGCCGCCCCGGCCGCCCGCGGCCCGCTGCCCGACGCACTGCGGCTGCTCGACCTGCTCCAGCTCGACACCGTCACCCCGGCCAAGCTGTCCGCCCGCTGGGCGGCGCACGCCGGCGGCATCGGCGCCGCCACCGCGCTGCTCGGCACCACCCGGGACGAGCTCTGCACGCTCGACCTGGCCGACCCCGAACTCGCCCTCCCCTCCCCCGACCCGGGCGGCCCGCACCTGCTCATCGGCGGCGCCCGCGGCTCCGGCAAGACCGAGCTGCTGCGCACCCTGGTCGCCTCGCTCGCCGTCTCCGAACGCCCCGAGCGCCTCACCGTCACCCTCATCGAGGGCCGGTCCACCGAGGACGGCCTGGACGGCTGCACCGAACTGCCGCACGTCACCGGCCTGGTGAACGCCGCCGACGACCCGCGGGCCGCACTGCTCGCCGCGGAGGCCCTGGAGGACGAACTCGCCCTGCGCGAGCGGCTGTTCGACGGACTGGACTTCGCCTCCTGGCACGCCGCCCGCATCTTGGACGGGCAGAGCCTGGACGCGCAGAGCCTGGACGGGCAGGGCCTGGCTGGACAGAGCCTCGCCGGACACCCGGCCGTCCCGGTGCCCGCCGTCGTCGGCGCGGCCTCCGCCGCCACCCCGAAGATCATCCACCCGCGCAGCGGCGGCGACGGCCCCCGGCCGGTCACCTCCCCCGCCGCCGCCCCCTGCCCCGCCCGCCTGGTCGTCGTCGTGGACGACTACGACGCCCTCCTCTCCCCCACCTCCCCGGCCGGCCGCCCGCTCGCCCGCGCCCTCGCCGCCGTCGCCCGCCACGGCGGCCCGCTCGGCGTCCACCTCGCGGTCACCACCGGCCACCCGGAGGAGAGCGCCGGCACCGAGGTCGACGAGGCCGCCCTGCTCCGCATCGCGCTGCGCACCGAGGACCCGGCCGACTCCGACCTGCTGATCCACCTCGGCGACGCGGCCGCCCTGCCCGAGGACACCCCCGGCCGCGGCTACCTGCGCCTGCCGGACGGCGGCGTCACCGCCTTCCAGACCGCCCGGATCAGCGGCCGCATCCCGCGCACCGCCACCCTGCGCCCCACCGTCGTCGCGATCGACCCGCTCCAACTCGGCGCCCCACCCGCCCGCCGCCCGGTCCGCGAACTCGGCAACGGCCCCACCGACCTCGCCCTCCTCGCCAGTGCCCTCCAACGCGCGGCCGCGCACTGACCAGCTCGTACCAGCGCGCCACCCACTTCCCAGGAACCGCGAACACCCCGGCGGCCCCCGCCGGGGCCGCCGAGAGCGGAGCCACGTACGCGCCGCCTCGACCGGACGGAGGTCGAAGGCGGCGGACGGCAGCTGGCGGTCAGTGGGCCGGGGGCTGGGCGGCGAGGCCGCGGGTGTAGTGGGCGGCGGCCAGGACCGAGGCCATCAGCTCGGCGTCGAGCACGGAGGCGTCGGCCAACCGGGTGGCCGCCGCGTGGGAGGCCAGCAGCGTCTTGGTGACCCGCAGTGCGGCCTCGGGGCGGCGGGTGACGGGCCTGACCCACTCGGCGACCGCCCCGTCCAGGTCCTGCTCGGGGACGACGCGTTGCAGGATGGCGAGCTCCCGCGCCTCCACCGCGCCGACCGGGCGGCTGGTGAGGATGATCTCGCGGACCCGGGCCGCGCCGACCTCGTGGAGCAGCCGAGGCAGCAGTCCGCCCCAGGCGACAGGCAGGCCCAGGGCCAGTTCGGGCAGCCGGAAGACGGCGTTGTCGGCGCCGGCCCGCAGGTCGCAGGCGAGCGCCAGGGCGAAGCCGGCGCCGGTGGCCCGGCCCTGGACCCGGGCGACGGTCACGGCGGAGCTGTTGGTCAGGGCATCGCAGACCCTGCGGGCCTTCTCCCCGTAGCTCCGTATGCCGCCGCCGGTCGGGTCCTGCTCCAGGCCCGCGAAGAGTTCGTCGCGGTCGCCGCCGAGGCAGAAGTCCCGGCCGGCCCCGGACAGCACGATCACGCGCACGGCCGGATCGGGTACGGCCAGCACGGCGAGGAGTTCGTCCAACATGGCAGAGGTGACGGCGTTCCCGGTCGCCGGGCTGTCCAACTCGATGTGGAGCACGGGGCCCTGGCGCTCGGTACGGACCGTACGGGCCGCCGCAGGCGCGGGAACGGGCTCCGGGGCGGGCGGCGGGACGGGCGACGCGACGGGCTCGGGGTACGGGTACGGGAGGTACGACGGCTGCGCCGCGTGCGGCGGGTACTGCGGAACCTGGGGAACCTGGGGGAACACGTTCATGCGGCCACTCTCAGGGACGTCACCCGGTGGAAGACCATCCGGGGTGCGTACTCGGGCGGGCTCGCCACCCGCAGGGTCGGGAAGCGCCGCAGCAGCTGGCCGAGCAGGGCGCGTGCCTCCAGCCTGGCCAGGCCCGCGCCGAGGCAGTAGTGGGCGCCGCCGCCGAAGGTGAGGTGGGTGCCCCGGCGGAGCACGTCGAAGGTGTGCGGGTCCGGGTTGCGGCGCGGATCGCGGTTGGCCGCGCCGTACATCACGTGGACCATGGTGTCCTTGGGCAGGAACACCCCGGCCAGCTCGGTGTCCTCGCCCGCGACGCGGCTGTTGACGCGGACCGGCGGGTCGTAGCGCAGCGCCTCGTCGATCGCGTCGTCGATGTGCTCCGGCCGCTCCCGCAGCCACTCCCACCGGCCGGGCGACCGCAGCAGCGACCACACCAGCGAGGAGAGCAGCGTCGCCGTGGTCTCCAGCGAGGCGATGGTGACGAACATGGTGAGCTGGTAGACCATCCGGTCGGTGGCCTCGCGGTCGGACTCCAGCGCGTCCCAGGTGCGGATCCAGCCGGCGATCACGTCGTCGCCGTCATTGTCGCGGCGCTCCCGGACGAGGCGGGTGAAGTACTCGCGCAGGTCCATGGTGGCCTGCTCGGAGACCGCCAGCTGGCTCTTGGTGGGCAGCAGTTCCTGGGCGTGCACCTGGTTGTGGGTCATCGTCAGGATGTGCGGGTAGTCCTCGGGCGCGATGTCCAGCCAGCGCCCGACGGTGTTGATCGGCAGCTGCTCGCTGACCAGGGCGGAGAGGTCCGCCTCGCCGTCCGTCCGTATTCGCTCGGCCAGGCGGTCGAGCAGTTCGGCGACGTCGGCCTCGATCTGCGGCTCCATGTCCCGCAGGGTGTTCCGGTCGAAGAGGTTTCCGAGGCTGCGCCGCTGCCGGGTGTGGTCGGGGGCGTTGAGCCGGGAGAGGGTCCGGCTCATCTCCTGGGTGGCGACGGCGTCCCAGCGCCCCGTCCCGGTCTGCCGTTCCTGCCAGGCGAAGTCGGGGACGAGCCAGGTCCTGCCGCGCAGGACCTGGTCGCACGCGTCGTACCCGGTGACCAGGTAGCCGCCCCAGGGCGCCGGGACGAGGTCTCCCAGCGCCCGCAGCCCGTCGTAGACCGGGCTCGGGTCGGCGAGTCCCTCGGCCGACCGCAGCCTGCGCAGGAGCGGCACGGCGGCACGGCGGTCGACCACCCTTCCGTCCGGGCGCTCCGGGTCTGCGGGGCGGGCTTCCAACGTGGCGGTCACACGGGGCTCCTTACGCGCGGGCGGGCAGTACGGCGGCGATCTACCCAGCAACAGCGCGCTCAAGCGTCGATCCGTGTTGCCCCTGTCACGTACCCGCACCGCCGTCGGACTCCGTTCACGCCGCGGTGGCGGAACGGCTTCCGACGGCGCGTCGGATCGGAGCCCGGGGCGTGTCAGACCCGGAAGACGTCCAGGAAGGAGCTCCACCACCCCTTCTTCTGCCCGGCCCGGCCCGGTGCGGGGGCGGTGGCCTGCGGGTACGCCTGCGTCGCCTCGGAGCCGACCGGCGACCCGCCCGGCGCGGTGTCCGCGCCCGCGGCCGGCCGCGTGGTCCGGGCGGGCGCCGGGCTGAACCGCACCGGCAGCGAGACCAGGCCGCGCTGGAACGGGCCCGGCCGCCACTCCACGCTCTCCGCGGGCACCGCGAGCGTGACGTCCGGGAGGGCGTTGAGCAGGCACTCGATCGCGCTCAGGGCGATCAGCTGGGCCGGAGACTTGGCCGGGCACGCGTGCGGGCCGGCGCCCCAGGCCAGGTGGGCCCCCTTGCTGAGGGTCAGCCGGGCATCCGTCAGCGCGGGGTCGCTGTTGGCGGCGGCGAAGCTGATCACCACCGGGCTGCCTGCGTCCATCGGGACCCCGCCCACGTCGAGGTCCTGCATCGGGTAGTGCGTGGCGTAGTTGGCGATCGGCGGGTTGTTCCACAGCACGTCGTCGAGGGCGTCCTCGATGCGCAGTCCGGAGCGGCCCTCGCCGGACAGCAGCAGGAGCAGCGCGTTGCCGATCAGGTTGCGCTCGGGCTCGACGCCGGCGCCCATCAGCATGACCAGCTGGTCCTTGAGCTCCTCGTCCCGCAGGCCGGCCGGGTGCTGGATGAGCCACGAGGTGATGTCGTCGCCGGGCTGGCGGCGCTTCAGCGCGACCAGGTCCATCAGGCAGGCGGTCAGCTCCTCGTTGGCCTGGATCACGTCGAGGCCGTCGAAGAGCGCGGACATGCTGCGGGTCAGCCGGTCGCCGATGTCGGCCGGGCAGCCGAACAGCTGGTTGAACAGCAGCAGCGGCAGCAGCTTGGCGTAGTCGTTGAGCAGGTCGGCCCGGCCCAGCGGACTGAACTGGTCGATCAGGTAGCCAGCGATCCGCTCGACGTGCCGGTTGAGCCGGTTGTCGTTGAGCCGACCCAGGCTCTCGGTGACGGCCTTGCGCAGCCGCAGGTGTTCGGCGCCGTCCGTGAAGAGGCAGTTGGGCCGGTAGAACATCATCGGCAGGACGGGGCTGTCCATCGGCACCCGTCCTTCGTTGAGCGCCGCCCAGCGCCGCGAGTCCCGGGCGAACATCCCCGGGTTCTGCAGCACCCGCAGGGCGGCCTCGTGCGAGGTGACCAGGGTGGCCTCCACCCCCGGGGCCAACTCCACCGGCGCGGCAGGGCCGTTGGCGCGCAGCTTGTCGTAGACCGCGCCGGGGTCGGACGAGAACATCTCCCCGTAGAGCGGTGTGCTCACGCCGACGTGCATCGGGCAGCCCTGCGGAGGCGACTGCGGGGCGGGTCGCTGCGGAGAATCCATGGGTCGTTCCTTGGAGGTGGCCCCGGGCGGGTGCGGACCCGGGAGGCGTGCGGGGAGGGAGGCGCGGGGGAGGTCAGGAGGCGCGGTCGAGCAGGTGCCGGACGAGCGTCAGCAGGGCGTCGGCCGAGGAACGCTGGTCCCGCGCGTCGCAGAACACCACCGGGGTGTGCGGCAGCAGGTCGAGTGCCTCGCGCAGCTGGTCCTCGGTGTACTCGTCCTGCCGGTCGAAGCTGTTGACCGCCACGGCGTACTCCAGGCCGTACTGCTCGATCAGGTCGATGACGGGGAAGGTGTCCGCGAGGCGGGTCGGGTCGGCCAGCAGCAGCGCTCCCAGCGCGCCCCGCGCCATGTCCTCCCAGAGCTGCATGAACCGTTGCTGCCCCGGCGTGCCGAACAGGTACAGCACCAGGTCGTCGCCGAGTGTCAGCCGGCCGAAGTCCAGGGCGACGGTCGTGGTCTTCTTGTCCGGTACGCCGCGGAGGTCGTCGACGCGGATGGACGCCTGCGTCATGCTCTCCTCGGTGCTCAGCGGGGCGATCTCCGACAAGGCCCCGATGAGCGTGGTCTTGCCGACCGCGAAGTGCCCCACGACCAGGATCTTGACCGCGGTCGTCACCGCGCCCGGGACATAGATGTCCTCAGGCGAACCGGCGTTGAAGTCCATGCAGTACCTTCTCTAGAAGTCTCGGATCCGGGGCCTGGGCCGGGGGCGGGGCCGACCGGCACAGCAACCGTCCCTCATGGATCAGGTCCGTCAGCAGCAGCCTCACGACCCCCACCGGCAGCTCCAGCCGGGCCGCGACCTCGGCCACCGAGAGGTAGCCGCCGGAGCACAGCTCCCAGATCGCCCGGGTCTCCGGGCTCGGCAGGGCCGGGAGGTCCTGCTCGGGCGCGACGGTGACCAAGGTGATCAGAGACAGGGCCTCCGCACTCGGTAACTCGCGCCCACCGGTGATCACGTAGGAGCGGATGAAGCCGCCGGTGACCCGCTGTTCCTCGCCGCCGGCCGTCATGAGCCGCTGAGCGTGCTCTGGCGCGGCGCCGCCGACATCGCCCGTCCGAGCGCGCCGACCTGCTGCTGCATCCGGAAGGACATCGCCTCCATGTCGACGTCGGGGGCGGTGGAGGCGGCCAGGTACGCGCCGCTGCCGGCCGCGATCAGGAAGATCCAGCCGTGGTCGTACTCCAGCAGGGTCTGGCGCCAGACCCCGGCGCCTGCGCCGTCGGTGCCGACGAACGGGGCGACCGCGCGGCTCAGCGACTGCATCGAGCTCATCGCGGCGGCGTTGGTCTCCGCCTCGTCGCGGCCTATCTCGCTGGACCGTTCGAGCAGGAGGCCGTCGGCGGAGACGAGGATGGCGTGCCGGGCGCCGGGTACCTGGAGTACGTCGTTGAGCACCCAGGAAAGATCGCGGCTCACTGGATCTCGGTTCCTTCCGTGTTCGTGGTGTTGCGCCCGGACAGCGTGCCGCGCTGGAACGCGCCGAGGCGGGACGGCGTGTTCTGGACGGGGCTCCGCACCGGCGCCTCGGCCCGGCCGGGGTCCTGCGGGGAGGGGAGGACGGACACCGGGCGGTTGCGGCGGCGGCGGGGCAGCTGTCCGTCCGCGGTCATCTCCGGTTCCGTCACCGCCGCCGCCGGCACCGGGGCCAGCGGCGCCGCCGGTTCGGGCAGCGACACGAGCCGCTGACCGGGGGCCTGCGCCCAGGCCTGCGCGGGCTGCTCCGCCGGCGGGGCCTGGTAGTCGCCGCGCGCGCCCTGGTGGTCACCGTGCGCGGCCTGGTGCTCGCCGTGCACGGCGGCGGCCGGGGCCGGGGCCGCGACCTCGCTGCTGAGCAGCTCGGCCGGCAGCAGCACCACGGCCCGCACGCCCCCGTACGGGGAGACCGAGTCGACGGAGACCCGGAAGCCGTAGCGGGCGGCCAGCATGCCGGAGACGGCGAAGCCGAACTTCGGGGGGTTGCCCAGGCTGGTGAGGCCGATCGGCGCGCCCGGGTTCAGGAGCACCGCCGCGCGGTCCTTCTCCTCCTGGCCCATGCCGAGGCCGGCGTCGTCGACGATCAGGCAGACGCCGGTGGGGACGGCCTGGACGCTGACCTCCACCGGGGTGTCCGGGGCGGAGTAGTTGGTCGCGTTGGCGAGCAGCTCGGACAGCACGACGGCGACCGGCTCGACGACCTTGCTGACGAGCGCGACGCTGACCTGGGAGTGGATCCGCACCCGGTCGAAGTGCCGGATCCGGCCCTGGGCGCTGCGGACCACGTCGTAGACCGAGGCGACGCTCTCACGGCGGCCCAGCCAGCCGCCGCAGAGCACCGCGATGCCCTGGGCGCGTCGGCCGAACTGGCTGTTCGTGTGGTCGATCGTCATCAGGTCGGCCAGGATCTGCGGGCTGTCGCCGTACTTCCGCTGCACCTTGTCGATGACGACCTGCTGCTCGTCGGCCAGGCCTTGCAGCGTCCGCATCGCCGCCTTGAGGACGGCCTTGGTGTCCTCCTCGGCGTCGCGGCGGACGTCCGTCAGCTCGGACGCGTGCTGGTTCCGCAGCTGGTCGTGCAGCACGGCGAACTCGTCGCGCTGCCGCTGTGCCAGGGCGCTGGCCTCCTCCAGGGAAACGTTTCGCCTCCGCAGGGCGAGGTTCGTCCTGCGGGCCTGGAGGGCCGCTCCGACGGCTGCGAGCATCACCACGATGAAGACCCAGAAAAAGGGTTCCTGCACAAATGACGTCATGAAACTCTCTTCAGGTGGCACCGTGTGGAGCCGGTCCGGGCCCCGAGGCGCGAATGGGACTGGCGGCCTGAACCCCCTCCGAAAGACACCTGATGTCACATCACATCGCGGTGCTTTCCGGCACGGGACCTGCGGCGACGCCTATCGCGGGGTCAGCCTACTGCAACTCCTGGTAGGTCAGAACAGCTGCCAAAAAGGGCAGTTGGGGCGAAATTTCGCGACCGGACGGGAACTCCGGTGGGAATGGGCGGACTTCGTAGCGCGACGTTAATCGCGGGGACACTTCCCGACCCCACCCCGGCTCGCGCGCAGCGTGATGGCTCCGTCACCGTCCGGAATCCGCCGCCCGCCGCCTTGCTGTGCCGCCTGCCGTCAGCGCATGGAACCCGTGCGCAGGAGGGTGCGGATGACGCGCATCGCGACCGAGAGGCTGGACAGCTCGTAGTTGTCCGAACCCCTTATGTCGTCGAGGGTGCTCTTGGCGCGGTTCAGCAGGGTGGAGTTGAGGTCCGCCCAGGCGGTGTAGCGCTCCTCGGGGGTGGCGCCCTCGGGGCCGCAGGCCAGGATGTCGGCGGTCAGCGCCGCGTGCGCCGCGAAGAGGTCCTCGCGGATCGCGGCCCGGGCCATGGACGACCAGCGGTCGGTGCGGGGCAGGTCGATGATGCGGTCGAGCAGGTGCGAGATCTGCAGGCGGTCGCCCAGGTCGTAGTAGAGCTCGGCGACCTCGGCGACGTCCTTGCCGGAGCGGTCCGCGACCTCGGTGATGTCCAGGGTCGGGAAGACCGAGGACAGCCCGGCGATCCGGGTGACCAGCTCGTCCGGCACGCCGGCCGCGGCGAGCTCGCCCTGGATGCCCTCGAACCAGGTCAGGTCCTCGCCGCGCAGCGGCTTGGGCAGCGAGCCCCAGACCTGGCTGACCCGGTCGTGGAAGAACTCGATGGTGCCGGCGATGTCGAGCGGCTGGCGGCGGTTGTTGAGCATCCACCGGGTGGCGCGCTCGACCAGGCGCCGCGAGTGCAGCCGCATCTTGGTCTGGATCCGGGCCGGGACCTTGTTGTCCAGGCCCTCGATCTCGGCCCAGATCTCCTCCAGGCCGAAGACGGCCCGCGCGGCGGTGTGCGTCCGGGCGATCTCCTCGTAGGTCGCGCCGGTCTCCTCCTTCAGCCGGAAGGCGAAGGTGCAGCCGCCACGGTTGATCGTGTCGTTGACGATCAGCGTGGTGATGATCTCGCGGCGCAGCGCGTGGTTGTCGATCGCGTCGGCGAACTTCGCCCGCAGCGCGCTCGGGAAGTAGTCGTGCAGCGCGGTGCGGAAGTACGGGTCGTCCGGCAGGTCGGTGGCCAGCAGCTCGTCGGCCAGGATGATCTTGGTGTACGCGAGCAGGACGGACATCTCCGGCTGCGACAGGCCGCGGCCGCCCTGCTGGCGCTCGCGGATCTGGCGCTCGGCGGGCAGGAACTCCAGCCCCCGGTCGAGCCGGCCGGCCCGCTCGAAGCGGTTGATCATCCGGGAGTGGACGTTGACCATGCTGTGCGCCTGGGCGACGGCGTTGGCCAGCACCACGTTCTGCGCGTAGTTGTTGCGCAGCACCAGGTGGCCGACCTCGTCGGTCATCTCGGCGAGCAGGACGTTGCGCTGCTTGACCGTCATGTCGCCGTCGGTGACGACCTGGTTGAGCAGGATCTTGATGTTGACCTCGTGGTCCGAGGTGTCCACGCCGGCCGAGTTGTCGATGGCGTCGGTGTTGATCCAGCCGCCGGCGCTCTCGGGGCCGCCGACCGCGGCGTACTCGATGCGGCCGAGCTGGGTGCAGCCGAGGTTGCCGCCCTCGCCGATGACGCGGGCCCGGACCTGGTCGCCGTTGACGCGGATGGCGTCGTTGGCCTTGTCGCCGACCTCGGCGTTGGTCTCGGTGGAGGCCTTGACGTAGGTGCCGATGCCCCCGTTCCAGAACAGGTCGACCGGTGCCTGGAGGATCGCCTTCATCAGCTCGGCCGGGGTGAGCCGGGTGTCCTGGACGCCGAGGGCGGCCCGGACCTGCGTGCTGAGCTGGATCGACTTGGCGGTGCGCGGGAAGACGCCGCCGCCGGACGAGATCAGCGACTTGTCGTAGTCGTCCCAGGAGCTGCGGGGCAGTTCGAAGAGCCGGCGCCGCTCGGCGTAGGAGGCGGCGGCGTCCGGGTTCGGGTCGAGGAAGATGTGGCGGTGGTCGAAGGCGGCGACCAGGCGGATGTGCTCGCTGAGCAGCATGCCGTTGCCGAAGACGTCGCCGGACATGTCGCCGATGCCGATGACCTTGAAGTCCTCGGTCTGGGTGTCGACGCCGAGTTCGCGGAAGTTGCGCTTGACCGACTCCCAGGCGCCGCGGGCCGTGATGCCCATGCCCTTGTGGTCGTAGCCGGCCGAGCCGCCGGAGGCGAACGCGTCGCCCAGCCAGAAGCCGTAGGACTCGGCGACGCCGTTGGCGATGTCGGAGAAGGTCGCGGTGCCCTTGTCGGCGGCGACGACGAGGTAGGTGTCGTCCTCGTCGTGGCGGACGACGTCGGCCGGGTGGACGACCTCGCCGGCGACCAGGTTGTCGGTGATGTCGAGCAGCGCGGAGATGAACGTCTTGTACGAGGAGATGCCCTCGGCCAGCCAGGCGTCCCGGTCGACCGACGGGTCCGGCAGCTGCTTGGCGACGAAGCCGCCCTTGGCGCCGACCGGCACGATGACGGTGTTCTTGACCATCTGCGCCTTGACCAGGCCGAGGATCTCGGTGCGGAAGTCCTCGCGCCGGTCGGACCAGCGCAGACCGCCGCGGGCGACCTTGCCGAAGCGCAGGTGCACGCCCTCGACCTGCGGCGAGTACACCCAGATCTCGAACGCGGGGCGCGGGGCCGGCAGGTCCGGGATGGCCTTCGGGTCGAACTTCATCGACACGTAGGAGTGCCAGTCACCGGAGCCGTCGTGCTGGAAGAAGTTGGTCCGCAGGGTGGCCGTGATGAGGTGCAGGAAGGAGCGCAGGATGCGGTCCTCGTCCAGCGAGACGACCTCGTCGAGCGCGCCGGACAGCTCCTCCAGGATGCCCTCGGTCAGCTCGGCGGCGCCCTGCTGGTGGCTGGGGCTCAGCCGGGCCTCGAACAGGTTGACCAGCAGCCGGGTGGTGTGGGTGTTGTTGCGGAGCGCGTCCTCCATGTAGTCCTGGGAGAACGTGGAGCCCGCCTGGCGCAGGTACTTGGCGTACGCGCGCAGCACCGTCGCCTGGCGCCAGGTCAGCCCGGCGGTGAGGACCAGCTCGTTGAAGCCGTCGTTCTCGGCCTTGCCGGTCCAGGTGGCGGCGAAGGTCTCCTGGAAGCGCTCGCGGGCCTCGTCGGTGAGCTCGGTGGCCTCGCGCAGCTTCAGGCCGAAGTCGTACACCCACGCGGTGGTGTCGTCGGAGCGGCGCAGCGCGTACGGGTGCTCGTCCAGCACCTCGACGCCCAGGCGCTGGAGCACCGGCAGGACCTCGGTCAGCGAGATCGGGCCGCCGACCCGGTAGACCTTGAAGCGGCGCTCGTCGGCGCCGGCACCGACCGGCTGGTACAGGTTGAGGCGGAAGTCGCCCTCGCCGTGCAGCGACTCGATCTGCTTGATGTCGGCGACGGCGGTGCGCGGCGGGAAGTCGGCGCGGTAGCCGTCGGGGAAGGCGTTGGCGTACTTGTGGCCGAGCTCGGCGGCCTTCTCCTCGCCCAGTTCGGTGTGCAGCTGGTCGTGGAAGCCGTCCATCCAGAACCGGGCGGCCTCGGCGAGGCGGTTCTCGATCCGCTCGATGTCGGAGTCGGTGAGCTGCGGCAGTTCGGTGCCGGGGGCGACGCGGACCACGAAGTGCAGACGGGTCAGCACCGACTCGGTGGCGTACACCGTGTAGTCGATGGTGGCGCCGTTCAGCTCTTCCTTGAGGATGTCGGTGAGCAGCAGCCGGATCCGGGTGGTGTAGCGGTCGCGCGGCAGGTAGATGAACGCGGAGAAGTAGCGCCCGTACTCGTCCTGGCGCAGGAAGAGCCGCAGCTTACGGCGCTCCTGGAGGTACAGCACGCTGGTGGCGATGGAGATCAGCTCGGAGGCCGCGGTCTGGAACATCTCGTCCCGCGGGAAGGTCTCCATGATCTGCAGCAGGTCGCGGCCGTCGTGGCTCTCGCTGGAGAAGCCGGAGCCTTCGAGCACCTCCTGCACCTTGCGGCGCACGACCGGGATGCGGGTGACCGACTCGGTGTAGGCGGCGGAGGAGAACAGGCCGAGGAAGCGGCGCTCGCCGATCGGCTCGCCGGCGGCGTTGAACTTCTTCACGCCGACGTAGTCCAGGTAGGACGGGCGGTGCACGGTGGAGCGGCTGTTGGCCTTGGTGAGGACGAGCAGCTTCTTCTCGTGGGCCTTGGCGCGGACCGGCGCGGAGAGGCGGCCGAAGGCCTCGCTGGCCGGGTGGTGGTGGTCGTCGTGGCCGCGCGGGTCGGAGCGCAGGATGCCGAGGCCGGTCCCGGCGACGGCCTTCAGGACCTCCTCGCCCTCGTGCCCGGCCAGGTCGTACTCGCGGTAGCCGAGGAAGGTGAAGTGGTCGTCGGCGAGCCAGCGCATCAGCTCCCAGGCCTCGCCGACCTCCTGCTCGGGCAGGCCGGTCGGGGGCTCCTCGGCGAGCTCGTCGGCCAGGCGCAGCGCGCTCTCGCGCATCTTGCTCCAGTCCTCGACGACCTCGCGGACGTCGCCGAGCACCCGGCGCAGGTCGGCCTCGATCGCGCGCAGGTCGTCGCGGTCGGTCTCGCGGTCGATCTCGATGTGCATCCACGACTCGACGCTCGCGTCGGCGGGCCACTCGGCGCCGGCGGCCTGGCTGCGGGAGCAGGCGTCGACGTCCAGGATCTCCAGCAGCTTGCCGGTGATGTCACGGCGGACGACCAGCTGGGGGTGGATCACGACGTGGATGGCGCGGTCCTGGCGGGACAGCTCGTTGGTGACGGAGTCGACCAGGAAGGGCATGTCGTCGGTGACGACCTCGACCACGGTGTGGCCGCAGGACCAGGCGTTCTCCTCGACCGAGGGGGTGTGCACCCGCACCTCGGCGGTGCCCTGCGGGCGCTTGAGGCCCAGCCGGTAGTGGGAGGCCGCCGCGCCGTAGACGTCGACCGGGTCGCGGTCGACCAGGTCCTCGGGCGCGGTGTGGAGGTAGTAGTGGTGCAGGTACGCGGTCAGAGCGCCGTTGCTCAGACCTTCCCCCGGCGCCGCTCCCCCCACCTGGCTGTTCTCAGCGGCTGCGGCTGCTTTCTTGAGCAGGTCGGCCTTGGCTGCGTCCAGCTTGGTCTGCATGACTTCTTGGCTCCTGTCGCGCGCCGTTGCGTGACTCGGTGGTGTGTGGGTGTACACCGACGGGTCACTCGCAATCCTGCCGCACCTTCCGACTGAAAAGGCTTCATGGCGCGCATGAAATTCCTTCGCAATGGGTAGGACGATTCGTCCTGCGGAGCCACCCGACGACGCCAGCCAGCCTAACCGGATCAATCGAAGGTGGACAGGGACAGGGAGGCGCAAACTCGCAGGATGATCGGTCCGTCCTGGACACCATGTCCAAACCGGAGCCTCCCGTTCACTCTCAGCCCATGTGCGGGTACCGCAGGTCCGTGGGGGGAACGAAGGTCTCCTTGATCGCGCGGGCCGAGGTCCAGCGCAGGAGGTTCTGGGCGGCGCCCGCCTTGTCGTTGGTCCCGGAGGCCCGGCCGCCGCCGAAGGGCTGCTGGCCGACGACCGCGCCGGTCGGCTTGTCGTTGATGTAGAAGTTCCCGGCGGTGAACCTCAGCGCCTCCACCGCCTGGGCGATGGCGTAACGATCCTGCGCGATCACCGAGCCGGTCAGGCCGTACGGGGCGCCGGAGTCGACCCGGCGCAGCACGTCCTCCCAGCGGGCGTCCTCGTAGACGTGGACGGCCAGGATCGGGCCGAAGTACTCCGTCCGGAAGATCTCGTTGCGGTAGTCGGAGGAGACCAGCACGGTCGGCCGGACGAACCAGCCGATCGCGTCGTCGTACTGGCCGCCCGCCGCCAGCTCGATCGTCGGATCGGCCTTGGCCCGCTCGATGGCGTCCCGGTTCTTCTCGAAGGCGCGCCGGTCGATGAGGGCGCCCATGAAGTTGGAGAGGTCGGTGACGTCGCCCACCGTGAGCGCGTCCACCTCGGCCAGCAGCTCGTCCTTGATCTTCTGCCAGAGGCTGCGCGGCAGGTAGGCCCGGGAGAGCGCCGAGCACTTCTGGCCCTGGTACTCGAACGCGCCGCGGACCAGCGCCGCCTTCAGGATCGCCGGGTCGGCCGAGCGGTGCGCCAGCAGGAAGTCCTTGCCGCCGGTCTCGCCGACGATCCGCGGGTACGCCCGGTAGCCGCCGATGTTGGCGCCGATGGTCTGCCAGAGCGACTGGAAGGTGGCGGTGGAGCCGGTGAAGTGCAGCCCGGCGAGCGCCGGATCGGCGAGGGCCACCGCGGACAGCTGGACGCCGTCGCCGGTGACCAGGTTGATCACCCCGGGCGGCAGACCGGCCGCCTCCAGCAGCCGCATCAGGTAGTACGCGGCCAGGGTCTGGGTCGGCGCGGGCTTCCAGACCACGGTGTTGCCCATCAGCGCGGGCGCGGTCGGCAGGTTGCCGGCGATCGCGGTGAAGTTGAACGGGGTGATCGCGTAGACGAAACCCTCCAGCGGGCGGTGGTCCACCCGGTTCCAGACGCCCGGCGCGGAGATCGGCTGCTCGGCCAGGATCCGCCGGGCGAACTGGACGTTGAACCGCCAGAAGTCGATCAGTTCGCAGGCGGAGTCGATCTCGGCCTGCTGCGCGGTCTTGGACTGGCCGAGCATGGTGGCCGCGTTGAGGGTCTCCCGCCAGGGCCCGGCCAGCAGGTCGGCGGCCCGCAGGAAGACCGCCGCCCGGTCGTCGAAGGACAGCGACCGCCACTGCCGGCCCGCCGCGAGCGCCGAGTCCACCGCCGCGCGGGCGTCCTCCCGGGTGGCGTTGCCGAGCACCCCCAGCTTGGCGGCGTGGTGGTGCGGCTGGACCACGTCGATCCGCTCACCGCCGCCGAACCGCTGCTCGCCGCCGATGGTCATCGGCAACGGGATCTGCTCGGCCGCCAGCTCGTCCAGCCGCCGGACCAGCCGGCCCCGCTCCGGGCTGCCGGGCGCGTACCCCAGCACCGGCTCGTTGACCGGGAGGGGCACCTCGGTGACTGCGTCGATCGGCATGGCGGCTCCGTCCTGCTGACTGCTCCGGTGGGAGGGCCCGATCCCACCGGACAGGCCCTGGTCCAGCCTGACCAGCGGCCACGCGATCCGCCCGCTCAGACACGCGGACGGCGGACGTGGCGCCCGCCACGCCCGCCCCGGCCGGTCAGCCCCGCCCCAGCCGCCCGGCCAGCTCGACCGCCTCCGCCAGGCTGTCCACCACCGGCACCCCGAGCGGCTCCAGCTTCTCCCGGGTGTGCGAGCCGCCGGTGTAGAGCACCGCGCGCGCACCCGCGCCCAGGGCCGCCCGGGCGTCGTCCGCCGCGTCGCCGATCAGCACCGTACGGGCCGGATCCACCCGCTCGCCGAGCGCGGCCAGGTGCCGGGCCAACTGCTCCGCCTTCTGGCCGCCGGACGGGCCGCTGCGGCCGTCCACCCGCAGGAACCGGCCGGTCAGGCCGAAGGCGTCGACCAGCGGCAGCAGCTTCTCGTGCTCGTACATCGACAGCAGCGACTGGCTGTGCCCGGCCTCCCGCCAGCCGTCCATCAGCTCGTGCACGCCGTCCGTCAGCCCGCAGGCCGGGCTCAGCTCCCGGTAGCGGTCGTGGAAGGCCTCGTCCAGCCGGAGCCACTCCTCCTGGGACGGCATCCGGCCGAGCAGCCGCTCGTAGAACCGGGGGATCGGGATCTCGTACTGCTCGCGGTACTCCCGCATGGTCATCGGCCCGACGCCGATGGTCGCGAACGCGGCGTTGCTCGCGCCGAGCACCGCCTCCATGTCGTGGAAGAGCGTGCCGTTCCAGTCCCAAACGATGTGTGTAGCCACGCGCGAAACGGTAGCCCCGACCACCGACACGCCGGTAGGACGGGGCTCACGCACCCCTCTGCTCCGCTCGGGTGCGCCCGGCCGTTCAGGCCAGCAGCGCGGGGATCTCCTGGGTGGCGAACCAGAGCAGGTCGTGGTCCTCGGCCCCGTCCACGGTGAACTGGGCGTCCTGGTCGCCCGCGTCGGCCGCGGCCACCGCCGCCACCGCCGCCGCGACGTCCTCGACCACCTCGCCGTCGGCGACGTCCGCGTGCACCGCCGCCGCCTTCGCCAGCGGCAGCGGGCCGGCCAGCACGACCCGGCCGAGCGAGGCCTGGTCCTGGTACTCGTCGCCGGGGAACGGCCGGACGGCCGAGTCTGCCACGTCCAGGGCCACCACGACCCGGCGGCGCGGGGCGTCCGGGTCGGCGGCCAGCAGCCGCAGGGAGGACTGCGCGGCCCGGTTCAGCGCCGCGTACTCCAGCTCCTCCAGGTCGTCACTGACGTACCACTCGCGCAGCGCGGGCGTCACGGCGTAGGCCGCGGACTGGTCCAGGGCACCACCCGGGTGCGCCGCCGCCAGGCCGTTCAGGGTGGTGGGCACGTACACGCGCATCGGTGGCACTCTCCGGTTCGTCCAGCGGCACAGCTTCCAGCGCCCCAAGAATAAGCGCCGCCGGGCCGGGCGTGATCACCTCGGCCCGACTCAGCGGGCGGCCCGCAGGGCCTCGCCGCACGTGTGCAGGGCGCTCTCCAGCACCGCGTCGCGGCGGGCCGGGTCCATCATGTTCGGGCCCATCACGGCCAGGTCGGCCGGGGTCGGCGCGAGCAGCCGCACCCGTACGCCCTCGGCCCGCAGCAGCACGGCCTCGCGCAGCAGCTGCCGGGTGACGGCGCGGCGGTAGCGGCTGACCAGCTGGGCCAGCACGCCGCGCGGGCGGTCCCGGGCGCGCCACTCGCGCAGCGCGGCGAGGGAGCCCGCGAGCCCGCTGGTGCCGGCGACCCCGCCGGCGTCGGCGTCGGCACGGTCGGCGCGGGGGCGCAGCCCTAGGGCCATCGGGGCGAGCACGTACACCTCGTCCAGGCCGCGGCCGAGCAGCAGGTCGGCGTTGGTGGCGGACCAGCAGCCGCCGTCCACGTACGCCGAGCCGTTCAGCCGCACCGGCGCGAACCAGCCGGGGATCGAGCAGGAGGCCATCACCGCGTCGGCGACCGCGACCGCCGGGGCGTCCGGGTCCCCGAAGACCACCCGGCGGCCGCTGCGGTAGTCCACGGCCGCCACCCGCAGCACCGCCGCTCCGGCCCCGGCGTCGGCCTCGCCGTCGGCGCCCGGCGGCGGCCAGCCGCCCGGGCCGAGCAGGCCGCGCACCAGCTCGCCGACCGGGGCCAGCGAACCGCGGCCGGGCGGCGCCATCGCCGACACCATGGTCAGCAGCGGGTACTCGCGCGGGTGCCGGACGGCGTCCCGCAGCAGGCCGGGCGAGCCGATGCCGGCCCCGGGGCGGGGCGGCAGCGCGCCGCCGGCGGCCGTGTCGTAGTCGAAGTCCACCCCGGCCAGCGGGCCGTCGGTGATCGGCAGGCCGCGCTGGTGGTCGCGCAGTTGCTCGGTGCGGACCCCGCCGGCCAGCATCGCGCCGAGGATCGAGCCCGCCGAGGTGCCGAGCAGCACGTCCGCGTGGCCCGGCCGCCAGCCGGTGGCCTCCTCGACGGCGCAGAGCGCGCCGACCGTCCAGGCCGCGCCGAGCATCCCGCCGCCGCCCAGCACCAGGCCGCGCCGGGGTGCGTCCCCGGTCGGCGGGGCGGTGCCCGCGGCTGCCGGAGCCGGAACCGCCGCTACCCGTGTCGTCATCGCGACCGCCCGTCGTCGTGGGTGCGGTCGTGGCCGCCCGGCCCCGTCCCGCTCCGCGCGGTTCCCGATCAGGCTCCGATGGTGCGCGCCGACGGCCCGGCGCCGCAACGGGGGCGGCGGTTCGGGCCACCCGGTCCGGCGCATCGAACCGTCCTCTTTCGGACCGTACGGCCCGCCCACGCACGTCAATCGGGCACCGCACGACCGCGCGCCGGGCCCGGCACCGCACTGATCGATTCACTCGGATAGGTGAACTTGCCGGTCACTCCGGGAGCAGCGGCAAAAGCCCTTGCCGCCCGACGCGGCGCACCGCTAGCAAGGACCCGTCCGCACCCGTACCACCTTGCCCAGGAGCCCGCCGTGACCGCACCGCTCACCGCCCGCCCGCACCGCCGGCCGCGCACGACCGCCGCCCACGACCCGGCCGGGCGCCGCCCGCGCCACCCCCGCGCCGCCTGCACCGGCCCGGGCGGCCACGATCCCCGGGCGCTGGCCTCCCGCTTCGCCCACCAGCTGGTCGAGGTGCTCACCGGCGCCCGGCCCTCCGGCCAGCTGATGCGGCACACCAGCCTGGACGGCTACGGGCAGCTCGCCTCCCTGGTCCGGGCCGGCGCGCTGCGCCGCGGCGGCGCCGCCGACCGGCCCCGGCTGGGCCCGGTGCACGACCGCTCGCCCTCGCCCGACGCGGTCGAGGCCTGCGTCCGGGTCGACCTCGGCCGGCGGCACCACATGGTGGCCTTCCGGCTGGAGCAGCGCGGCCAGGCCGGGCAGTGGCAGTGCACCGCCGTGGAGGCCCGATGACCACGGCAGTCGCAGCGACCACGGCAGTCTCAGCGGCCAGGGCGGCCACAGCGGCCCCCACGACCGCGCGGCGGCCCGGGACGGCGCAGGGCGCCGCCCCCGTCCGGGAGCGGCGCCCTGTGCGGCGTCCTGCGGCCTGCTCAGCCCTTGCGGCGGCGGCCCTTGGCCGACTTCGCGGCCTTGCGGCGCTCGGCGCGGGTCAGCCCGTCGCCCTCGTCCTCCGGCCCGAGGTCCTCGAAGTCGCCCTCGATGACACCGCCGCCGACCTCGTCCGAGGGGGCCGTGTAGTGCAGCCGCTGCGGCTTCGGGGCCTCCAGGCCCTTGGCCTTGATCTCCGGGCGGGCGGCGTCCTTCTCCAGCTTGTCGAGCAGCACCTCGGCGTCCGCGATCGGGACCTCCTCGACCTGCTGCTCGACCTGGACCTCCAGGTTGAACAGGTAGCCGACGGACTCCTCCTTGATGCCCTCCATCATCGCGGTGAACATGTCGAAGCCCTCGCGCTGGTACTCGATCAGCGGGTCGCGCTGCGCCATGGCCCGCAGGCCGATGCCCTCCTGGAGGTAGTCCATCTCGTAGAGGTGCTCGCGCCAGCGGCGGTCCAGCACCGACAGCACGACCCGGCGCTCCAGCTCACGCATGATCTCGGCGCCGAGCTGGTCCTCGCGGGCGCCGTACTGCGCCTGGATGTCCTCCTGGACGACCTTGACCAGGAACTCGGAGGTCATCCCGGCGGAACCGCCGGCCTCCTCCTCCAGCTCCTCCAGGTCCAGGGTGACCGGGTAGAGCTGCTTGAGCGCGGTCCAGAGCTTCTCCAGGTCCCAGTCGTCCTCGAAGCCCTCGCCGGTGGCCGCCTTGACGTAGGCCTCGACGGTGTCGTCCATAAAGTGGCCGACCTGCTCCTGCAGGTCCTCGCCCTCCAGCACGCGGCGGCGCTCGCCGTAGATGACCTCGCGCTGGCGGTTCAGCACCTCGTCGTACTTGAGGACGTTCTTGCGGATCTCGAAGTTCTGCTGCTCGACCTGGGTCTGCGCGGAGGCGATCGCCCGGGTGACCATCTTGGACTCGATCGGCACGTCCTCGGGCACGTTGGCCATCGACAGCACGCGCTCGACCATGCCGGCCTTGAACAGGCGCATCAGGTCGTCGCCCAGCGACAGGTAGAAGCGGGACTCGCCCGGGTCGCCCTGACGGCCGGAGCGGCCGCGCAGCTGGTTGTCGATCCGGCGGGACTCGTGCCGCTCGGTGCCCAGCACGTAGAGGCCGCCGGCCTCCTTGACCTCGTCCTGCTCCGCCTTGACCGAGGCCTTGGCCTTCTCCAGGGCGGCGGGGAACGCGGCCTCGTACTCCTCCGGGGTCTCGGTCGGGGTGAGCCCGCGCTGCGCCAGCTCGGCCGCCGCGAGGTGGTCGGAGTTGCCGCCGAGCATGATGTCGGTACCGCGGCCGGCCATGTTGGTGGCGACGGTCACTGCGCCCTTGCGGCCCGCCTGCGCGACGATCTGCGCCTCGCGCTCGTGGTGCTTGGCGTTCAGCACCTCGTGCGGGATGCCGCGCTTGCGCAGCTCCTGCGACAGGTACTCGGACTTCTCCACCGACACGGTGCCGACCAGCACCGGCTGGCCCTTCTCGTGCTTCTCGGCGATGTCCTCGACCACGGCGGCGAACTTGGCCGGCTCCGACTTGTAGATCAGGTCGGGCTGGTCGATGCGCAGCGGGTTCTTGTTCGTCGGGATCGGCACCACGCCGAGCTTGTAGATCTGGTGGAACTCGGCGGCCTCGGTGGTGCCGGTACCGGTCATGCCGGCGAGCTTGTCGTACAGGCGGAAGAAGTTCTGCAGGGTGATGGTGGCCAGCGTCTGGTTCTCGTTCTGGACCTCCACCCCCTCCTTCGCCTCGATCGCCTGGTGCATGCCCTCGTTGTAGCGGCGGCCGGCCAGGATGCGGCCGGTGTGCTCGTCGACGATCATGACCTCGCCGTTCATGACGACGTAGTCCTTGTCCGCCCGGTACAGCTCCTTCGCCTTGATGGCGTTGTTCAGGAAGCCGACCAGCGGGGTGTTCACCGACTCGTAGAGGTTGTCGATGCCGAGGTAGTCCTCGACCCGGGTGACGCCCTCCTCCAGGATGCCGACGGTGCGCTTCTTCTCGTCGACCTCGTAGTCGCGGTCGATCTTCAGGCGCAGCACCAGCTTGGCGAAGTCGGCGTACCACTTGGTCGCCTGGTCGGCCGGGCCGGAGATGATCAGCGGGGTGCGGGCCTCGTCGATGAGGATCGAGTCGACCTCGTCGACGACCGCGAAGTTGTGGCCGCGCTGGACGAGTTCGTCCTTCGACCAGGCCATGTTGTCGCGCAGGTAGTCGAAGCCGAACTCGTTGTTCGTGCCGTACGTGATGTCCATCGAGTACTGGTGCTTGCGCTCGGCGGGCGTCATGTTGCCGAGGATCACACCGACTTCGAGGCCGAGGAAGCGGTGCACCCGGCCCATCCACTCCGAGTCGCGCTCGGCGAGGTAGTCGTTGACGGTGATCAGGTGGACGCCCTTGCCGGTGAGCGCGTTCAGGTACGCGGGCAGGGTGCCGACGAGGGTCTTGCCCTCACCGGTGCGCATCTCGGCCACGTACCCGTGGTGCAGGGCCGCGCCACCCATGAGCTGAACGTCGTAGTGCCGCTGACCGAGCACCCGCTTGGCGGCCTCGCGCACCGTGGCGAACGCCTCGGGGAGGATGTCGTCCAGGGTCTCGCCGTCCGCGAGCCGCTGCTTGTACTCGTCGGTCAGCGCGCGCAGCTCGGCGTCGGTGAGGTTGACGAAGTCCTCTTCGATGGAGTTGACCTGGGCAGCAATCCGCTGCAGCTTGCGAAGGATCTTGCCTTCGCCGGCGCGCAGGATCTTGTCGAAGACGGACACTTGGGCGGGCTCCTTGCCTGTATTGGCACTGGACGACTGCACGGCGGGTTCACCCCACCGCACGGGCCATCGTATGCGAGGAGTCCAATGCCCCGGGAGGTGCGTCAGCACGGTATTCCCGTGTCACCCGCGCGAGCACTTGATCCGATAGCACCGTCCACCGGGACAAACCGGTCAGCGGATCGAGGGGTTGGCTCGATATTCGGATGCCCGAATTCCTCTTTCCACGGAATAATCCGCCCATGGAAGAGCCCCGCACCGCCACCCTCACCACCGACCGCCTCGTCCTGCGGGCCCCGCAGGAGTCGGACATCGACGCCGTCTTCGCCGCCTGCCAGGACGCCGAGATCCAGCGCTGGACGGTCGTCCCGAGCCCGTACCGGCGCGAGGACGCCGAATACTTCGTCCGCGACCTCGCCGCGCACGGCTGGCGCACCGGCGAGAACCGGATCTGGTGCGTGTTCGAGCACGGCTCCGACGTCCTGGTCGGCACCCAGGGCCTCGTGCTGCGCCACGGCGACCCGGGCTCCGCCGAGGTCGGCTGGTGGGCAACGAAGGAGTTCCGCGGCCGCGGCTACACGGTCGAGGCCGCCCGCGCGGTCGCCCGCCACGGCCTGGTCGAGCTCGGCCTGCGCCGCCTGGAGTGGCAGGCCTACGTGGGCAACGAGGGCTCCCGCGCGGTGGCCGAGAAGGTCGGCTACCGCTTCGAGGGCACCCTGCGCTCGTACGCCGAGCAGCGCGGCGCCTTCCACGACGCCTGGGTCGCCTCGCTGCTCGCCTCGGACCTCCCGGACCTCCCGGACCTCCGCCCCTGACGTCCGCGTCGGCGCACCCCGACCGGCTGTCGGTGCCCCGGACTACCCTCGCCGACATGACCGCCCTGCCTGCCGCCGGCTCCCCCGCCGGCCCGCCGCCCGTCACCGTCCTGAGCGCCGACGAAGCCCGCCGGATCGCCCTTCGCGCCCAGGGCCTGCTCGGCGCGCCGGACCGCCGGGCCGGGGTGCGCGGGGTGCTGCGACACCTGGGCGCCGTCCAGCTGGACACCATCTCGGTGCTGGCCCGCTCCCACGAACTGGTGCCGTACGCCCGGCTCGGCGCGGTCGGCCGCCCGGCCGTCGAGGCGGCGTACTGGGGCGCGGGCACGAGCTTCGAGTACTGGTCGCACGCGGCCTGCATCCTGCCGGTCGAGGAGTGGCCGCTGTTCGCGTTCCGGCGCCGCCGCTACCGCGAGCGCGGCCACCTCTGGGGCCACCAGGTGACGCCCGAGACGTACCGGCACGTGCTCGACAAGCTGCGCGCCGAGGGCCCGTTGACCTCCACGGAGCTGGGCGGCGCCAAGAAGACCGCCGAGTGGTGGGACTGGTCGGACACCAAGATCGCGGTGGAACGGGCGCTGGCCTTCGGCGACGTGGTCTGCACCGAGCGCCGGAGCTGGAAGCGCGTCTACGCACTGGCCGAACAGGCCATCCCCGAGGCCCTGTTCGGGCAGGACCGCACCGACCGGGATTGCGTGCGCACCCTGGCCGCCCAGGCCGGGGCCGCGCTCGGCGTGGCCACCCGGGCCGACCTGCTGGACTACCACCGGCTGCGCGCCGAGGAGCTGGACCCGGTCCTCGCGGACTGCGGGCTCGTCCCGGTCGAGGTGGCCGGCTGGGGCCCGGACGGCGCCGCGGCGGCGGCCTGGGCCGATCCGGCCGCACTGGCCACCGCCCCGCGCGGGCGCCACCGCACCACGCTGCTCTCGCCGTTCGACTCGCTGATCTGGGACCGCGCACGCACCGAGCGGATCTTCGGCATGACGCACCGGCTGGAGGCCTACACGCCCAAGCACAAGCGGGTGCACGGTTACTTCGCGATGCCGCTGCTGGCCGGCGGCCGGCTGGTGGGCCGGGTCGACCCGGCCCGGGAGGGGCGCACCCTGGTGGCCCGTCAGGTCTCACTGTCCGGCGACCGGGGGCACGGCGCCCGGCACGTCGAGGCGCTGGCGGCGGCCCTGCGCGAGGCGGCCGCCTGGGTGGGCTGCGACGACGTCCGGGTCGAGGCCCTGCCGGACGAGCGGCTGCGCCCGGCCCTCGAGAAACTCCTCGCGAGCTAGGGCTTGGGGCGCAGCCACGGTCACCCTATTTCGAGGATCTTCTCGCGCATCGCGTACACCACGGCCTCCATCCTGGAGTGCAGTTGGAGCTTCTCCAGGATGTTGCGCACGTGGTTCTTCACGGTGTTCTCGCTGATGAACAGCTCCTTGGCGATCTCCCGGTTGTTCATCCCGGTCGCCACCAGCTTGAGCACCTCCAACTCCCGGTCGGTGAGCCGGGGTGCGGGCACCAGGTCCCGGTCGTCGGAGCGGCGCTGGATCATCGACTTGAACTCGGTGAGCAGCTTGGACGCCATCGACGGGCTGATCTGGGACTGCCCGTCGGCGACCGCGCGGATCGCGGTGGCGACCTCGTCGGTGGAGATCTCCTTCAGCAGGTAGCCGGTGGCTCCCGCCTTGATCGCCTCGTAGAGGTCGGCCTCCTCGTCGCTTATCGTCAACATGATGATCTTGGTGCTGGGTGCCACGTCCTTGATCGCGGTGCAGGCCTCGATCCCGCTGCGGCGCGGCATCCGGACGTCCATCAGGATGATGTCCGGCAGCAGGTCGGCAGCCTTCAGCACGGCCTCGGCGCCGTCGCCGGCCTCGCCGACGACCTTGATGTCCGGCTCCTCCGCGAGCACGATCTCCAGCCCCCTGCGGAACAACGCGTGGTCGTCCACCACCAGCACGCGGATCGGCTCACCCCGGTGCGGCGCGTACGCGGGTTCCTCCTCCGGTCCCGGTGACAGTCCGGTGACCGGCCCCGTAGCGGGCCCCAGCCCGAAGTGATCCCCCATCCGCTCCTCCCCCTTCGCGGGTCGTCGTGCGCCAATCATTCCACGCCGCGCGGCCGTTGCGGTCACCCTCCGACGCCGCCGTTCCGCATCGGGTGACCTCCCGGGCCGGCCCTCGACTCCCGCTCCAGCCGCCCTGCCCCGAAACGCCGGTGACCCCGGCGGACTCGGCCGCCGGGGTCACCCCTCCAGGATTGTCTTCGGACGGTCAGTCCTCGTCGTCGCTTTCGCCGATCGCCCCGCCCGCGCCACTACCCGCGCCGACCGACCCGTCGGTCTGCAGGTGGATGACGCCGTAGTGGTAGCCGTGACGGCGGTAGACGACGCTCGGCAGGCCGCTGTCCTTCTCCACGAAGAGGTAGAAGTCGTGGCCGACCAGTTCCATCTCGTACAGCGCCTGGTCCAGCGCCATGGGGGCGGCCGGGTGGGTCTTCTCCCGGACCACCAGCGGGCCTTCGCCCTCCACTTCCAGGGATCCCATCATGGTCTTGCGGACGGCCCCGTTGGTCTCGCCCTCCGGCGCCGCCGTGTCCGGCAGCGCGGCCAGCGCCGCGGTCGCCTCGGCGACACTGATGGGGGTGCGGCCGTTGCCGCCCTTGTGCACTCGGCGCCGGTCCGCGGACTTGCGCAGCTGGGCGTCGAGCTTCGCCGAGGCCAGGTCGAGCGCCGCGTACGGGTCGGCGGCGGCGGCTTCGGCCCGGATCACCGGCCCACGGGTACGGAGAGTGATCTCCACCCGCTCGGACCGGTCGGCCTGCCGCGGGTTGTGCTCCTTGGACACCTCGACGTCGAGGCTGATCACCTTGCCGTCGAACTTCTGGACCTTCTCCAGCTTCTCGGCCACGTGCTCGCGGAACCTCTTGGGCACCTCGGTCTTGCGGCCCTTGACGACGATGTCCACGCAGAACTCCGATCCCTCGTGCTGACGCCGATCCGGGTGCTACCGGACCGGACTGAGACCCAGCTGGACCAGCCCATCCACTGCCGGCCCCCCGCCCCCGCCGCCAGCGGCGGGAAACGACTGGCCCTCACCTCACTTCCTCCCCACCAGGGACGGTTGAAACCCCTTGGAGCTTTATCGAACACCTCACACGGGGTTTTCGCCTCCCCAGGCGCGGAGTCGGGTATGACCCGATACTGCGGGCGGGCGGTCAAGCTGTTGGACCCTGTCTACCCTCCTGCGAGTGAAGCACGGGTAAATACCTGGACAACACCCCCCGTACGGCGCATCCTTTGCTCACTCTCCGTGCCTGCCGTCGCCAGGAGCAGCCGTGCCACCACCCTCCGCCCCCACCCGTCCACCGTCCGCCCAAGGGCCGTTCGGCCACGCACTGGCCGGACTGCTGGACGTCCTGGTCCCGGCCCGCTGCGCCGGCTGCGGCGCCGAGCGCACCCAGCTCTGCCCGGCCTGCCGGCACGCGCTGGCCGCCACCCGGCCCGGCCCCACGCTGCTGCCCTGGGCGCACTCCGCCGCCCCGTACGCCGACCCCGTCCGGCAGTTGCTGCTCGCCCACAAGGAGCGCGGCGCGCTGCGGTTGGCGGGCCCGCTCGGCGAGGCGCTCGGCCGGGCCGTCCGCTCCGCCCTGGGGCCGCGTGCCGGGGCCGCGCCGCTGCTGCTGGTCCCGATGCCCTCGGCCCGTTCCGCCGTCCGCGCCCGCGGCCACGACCCGACGCTGCGGCTGGCCGGGGCCGCCGCCCGCTCGCTGCGCCGGTCCGGCCTGGACGCCCGGGCCGAGCCGCTGCTGCGGCACGCCCGCCCGGTCGCCGACCAGGCCGGGCTGAGCGCGGCCGAGCGCCACCGCAACCTGCACGGCGCGCTCACCGTGCTGCCGCGTGCCCGGCGCGACCTGCTGGGCTGTCAGCCGGTCCTGGTGGACGACCTGGTGACCACCGGTGCCAGCCTCGCCGAGGCGGCCCGGGCACTGGCGGACGCCGGACTGCCCGCCCGGGCGGGCGCCGCGGTCGCCGCCACCGCGCACCGGCCCGGCTGAGGCACCGAGCGGCCCGACGGGGCACCAGGGGGTCGGGGCCTCGGGGAACGGGGCGTCAGGGCCTGGCCGGCGGGTTCCTAGCCCGCGTAGAAGAAGGACCCGGCCTTGTCGGCCAACTGGACCTCGCGCCACTGACTGCCGATCAGGCGGTAGATCGCGCCTCCGGCCGCCGCGAGCACCGCCGGCGCCTGGGCCAGGACGTTGCCCCGGGACTCGGAGGCCGAGACGGTGAGCATGTTCTCGGCCTGCAGCGTGGTGTCGGCGCTCTGCGTACCGTCGGTGCCGATGTAGTACAGCTGCTTGATCCGGTCGGCCTCCTTGCCGAGCACCAGCAGCTGGTCGGCCTCCGCCCAGGAGACCGAGGCGACGTCGGTGAGCGAGGGGGCCGCCCGGCGCAGGCCGGTGATCCGCGCGGTCGGCGCCTCCGGGGTGCCGCCGTGCACCACCAGGCCGAAGTACAGCGAGCGGCTGGGCACGCCCGCGGTCTTGACCACCAGGGCGGCCCGGGCGCCGTCCGAGGAGATCTTCAGGGCCTGTACGGTCTGCCCGTCCAGCCCCTCGACCGCGACGGGGTACGTCCGGTTGCCGCGGACCATCACCACCCGCGGGCCCTGCGGGTTGCGGTCCACCACCCAGAGGTCGCCGCGGCCGTCCCAGCTGGGCGAGGCGAGGCCGTCTTCCTTGTCGGCGGTCTTCACCGGCGAGGTGAGCACCGGGTCGGGCAGCGCCACCGCGCTGTCCGCCAGCGGCACCGAGTAGAGCTGGTGGCCGTCCCCGCTGATGGCGGCGGCCCGGGAGCCGTCCCGGTTGACGGCCGTGGTGCCGAGCGGCGCCTTGCCGGCGGGCTGCGGCTTGCCGAGGACGCCGCGCACCGGCTCGCCGTTGCGCTGCTCGTCGGTGACCATCAGCAGGCCGTTGTCGGCGCGCTGGTAGTACTGCTGCGCGGGCAGCGGCCCGGCCAGGGCGCCGGGGCCGGTGGCCGGCAGGTCGTTGCGGCTGGCGAAGCAGTTGCCCCGCTGGCCCTTCAGCTCAAGCCGTTCGACCTGTCCCTTGCCCTGGTCGGCGAGGGTGTAGAAGAGCTGGGTCGCCATCCGCCGGCAGGACACCGGTTCGCTGACGTCCGCCCCGCCGAGCTGCACGTGGGCGATCCGGCCGTCGTCGACGCTCACCCGGTCGACGCTGACGCCGCTCGGGAAGGACGTCCGGGCGACCGGCGCGAGCCAGGTCGAGGGCCCGGCGACCAGGGCCTTGGCGGCGGCGGTCAGCGGGTCTATCCGGCGCCGCAGGTAGATCGGGTCGGGGATCAGGACCTGCTGGCCGGCGCTTCCGGTGACGGTCGAGGACGGGTCCGGCGTGGTGTAGAAGTACCGGTCGACCTGGCGGTAGCTGTTGTTGAAGTTGGTCTCGTTCATGATCACGCCGGCCGGCAGCCTGTCGATCCGCCACTCGCCGTCCTTCTCCCGGACGAGGGTGAAGTCGGCCGAGACGTCCCGCTGCCCCTCGGCCAGGTACGAGTGCTTCTCGTCGATCCTGGCGATCAGCGAGCCGGTCACCGTCGCGGAGACGCTGGTGTCGGTGTCGGCGATCTCCTGGCCGGCCGGGAGGTTCGGGGTGGCGGCGGAGAGCACCTGGATGCCGGCGTCCGGGTTCCAGTGTGCGGAGGCGTTCTCGGTGAGGTACTGGCGCGCGGTCTCGTACCCCTCGTCGGCGGTCACCGCGTCCAGGAACCCGGTCAGCAGGGCGCGCGGCTTGGCGCCCTTGGCCGGCGCCACCGGGTAGACCTTGGCCTGCAGGTTCTTGTCGGCCGCCCCCTGCGACAGCTCCACCCTGGAGATGCCGCCGGAGTCCGGCATGGCCGCGCAGCCGCTCGCCACCAGGGCGCCGAGCACCACGCCGGCCACCGCCGTGAACCGCGGCTCAGTCCTGCTGCTCGTCCTTCGCACGCTGCGACCCCTCCAGGTCCGTCCCGCCCATCCCACCCGTCACGTCCGGCTCCGCCGTCCGCTGTGCCACCGACGGCCGTCCGGGCGTCGGGTCCACCATCACCTGGGCGCCGGTGGCACCGTACCCGGTCCCCGCCGTCCGGACGTCCGAGGGGTCCGCGCGCGGCCCTTCGGGCAACCGGCGCTTGCCCAGGTCGGGGCCGATGTTCAGCACCCCGCCGAGCCCGCTGCCGAAGCCGTTGACGGGCCCCTCCGGCGTCTCCGCCTGCTCCTCGGCCGCGGTCATCGCGGTCGCGCCGGCCGGGCTGATCGCCCGCCGGTACGGCGCGCCGTAGGTGCCCAGGCCCCGGTTGTTGCGGGAGTCCTCCGGCTCCAGCCGGAACGGCGCCCGGCTGATCTCGCCGCCCCGGGTACGCGGCAGGGTGAGCCGGAAGTGCGAGCCGCCGCCGGGCTCGCCCCAGGCCTGCAGCCAGCCGCCGTGCAGGTGCGCGTCCTCGACCGCGATGGACAGGCCGAGGCCGGTGCCGCCGGTGGTCCGCACCCGGGACGGGTCGGCCCGCCAGAAGCGGTGGAACACCCGGGACGCCTCGCCCGGCTTGAGGCCGATGCCGTAGTCGCGCACGCCGACCGCGACCGCGCCGTCGGCCGAGCCCAGCCGGACCACCACGTCGCGGCCCTCGCCGTGCTCCAGGGCGTTGACCACCAGGTTGCGCAGGATGCGCTCGATCCGGCGGGAGTCCACCTCGGCGACGACCGGCTCGCCGTCGCCGCGGATCACCACCGCACTGCCCTTGGCCTGGGCCAGCGGGTCGGCGGCCTCCACCACCCGGGCGACGATGTCGCGCAGGTCGACCGGCTCGCCGTCCAGGATCGCGGCGCCGGCGTCGAAGCGGCTGATCTCCAGCAGGTCGGCGAGCAACGACTCGAAGCGGTCCAGCTGGCCCTGCAACAGCTCCGCCGAGCGGGCCGCCATCGGGTCCAGGTCCTCGCGGCTGTCGTAGATGAGGTCCGCGGCCATCCGGACCGTGGTCAGCGGGGTGCGCAGCTCGTGCGAGACGTCCGAGACGAAGCGCCGCTGCACCCGGGACAGCTCCTCCAGCTGGCGGATCTGCGCCTGGAGGGCATTGGCCATCCGGTTGAACGACTCGCCGAGGCGGGCGATGTCGTCCGTGCCGGTGACCTTCATCCGCTCTTCCAGGTGCCCGTCGGCGAGCCGCTCGGAGATGCCCGCGGCCATCCGGACCGGGGTGACCACCTGGCGCACCACGACCCAGGCGATGCCGCCCATCAGGATCACCACGAACACGCCGGCGGTCGCCAGGGTGCCGGTGATCAGGTCGAGGGTGTCGGTCTCCTGGCCGAAGGAGAACACGTAGAACATCTGGTAGCTGTTGCCGGCCGGGCCGGTGAACTGCATGCCGAGGGCCAGCCCGGGCTCGGTCCGCTCGTCGGCCCGGTGGATCCGGGCCGGCTGGTCGAACATCTGGCCGGGCTCGGAGTGGACCCTGTCCCGCAGGGTGTCGGGGACGCTGCTGGGCAGGATGTCGCCCGAGAAGCGCGGCGCGAAGCCGTTCTCCGGGACGATGGCGTCGGTGCCGGCGGCCATCGCGATCACCGAGTAGACGGTCTGCCCGCTCGCGGCCAGGTCGTTGACCTGGCGCAGCAGCCAGGTGCCGGTCTCCTCGATGGTGGGGTCGGGCGTGGCGCCGACCCGCAGCCGCTGGTCCTTCGCCTCGTCGATCTTCTTCAGTTCCGCCTGGAACCCGATCCTGGCCTGCTCGCGGGCGGCCGCCATCTTGGTGCCGAGCAGGCCGGTGCGCACCTGCGCCATCACGACCACGCCGAGCACCAGGACGACCGCGATGGACGCGAGCAGCGAGACCGCCACCACGCGCAGCTGGATCGACCGGCGGTACAGCGCCGTCACCCGGCGCGCGGGCCGACGCAGCTGACGGGTCAGCAGCGCGAACGCGGCCGCCCGGCGCCGGCGGCGGGTGGTCGAACTCAGCACGGACCCGCGAACCGCGTCGGCCCCGTCGGTCGCGGAACCCGACGGGGCTTCGTCAGCCAGGTGCGTCACGTCAGCTGGGTCCGGCCTTGTAGCCGACGCCACGGACGGTCACCACGATCTCGGGGCGCTCCGGGTCCTTCTCGATCTTGGACCGCAGGCGCTGCACGTGGACGTTGACCAGGCGGGTGTCCGCCGCGTGCCGGTAGCCCCAGACCTGCTCCAGCAGCACCTCGCGGGTGAACACCTGCCAGGGCTTGCGGGCCAGCGCGACCAGCAGGTCGAACTCCAGCGGGGTCAGCGGGATGCCCCGGCCGTCCCGCTTCACCGAGTGGCCGGCCACGTCGATCACCAGGTCGCCGATGGTCAGCTGCTCGGGCGTCGGCTCCTCGGCACGGCGCAGCCGGGCACGTACCCGGGCCACCAGCTCCTTGGGCTTGAACGGCTTGGTGACGTAGTCGTCGGCACCCGACTCCAGGCCCACCACGACGTCGACCGTGTCGGTCTTCGCGGTCAGCATGACGATCGGAATACCGGACTCCGCCCGGATCTGCCGGCAGACGTCGATACCGTCCCGACCGGGCAGCATCAGGTCGAGCAGGACCAGGTCCGGCTTGGTCTCCCGGAACGCGGCTAGCGCCCTGTCTCCATCCGCGACGAAAAACGGCTCAAAACCCTCACCACGCAGCACGATACCGAGCATCTCGGCCAGTGCGGAGTCGTCATCAACGACGAGGACGCGTCCCTTCATGCGTCCATCCTCTCATTACCGCATTGTGACCTGCCGCACAGCAGTGCCAATGCTCCACAACGGCCAACTCCCCCCACCGGTTAATTCCGGCCATACCGGGCGAATGTGCCCGGTCGGAACACCTTCGAACGGTCCACGACCCACCGCCCGACCACCGGAAGGCCCCCGTTTCCGATCAGCGGCCGGATACCCATGGGGCCTCCCCAGGCCCCATGGCACGATGGGCGCTGCGCGCGGGCGAAAGATCCGCCCGGAACCGCGCCCGTGACGCCCCTCCGAGGAGCAGTGATGACCGACACTCCGGGCTGGGCCTCGCCCGGCTCGCCCGAGCCGCCCCGCGACGACGCCCGGCCCCCGGCCGACGCGCCCGCCGCCGTGCCCGGGCCGTCGGCACCACCGCAGGGCGCCCCCGCCCCGGCCCCCGGCTGGAACGGCCAGCAGGCCCGGCCCGACTGGAGCCGGCCCGCACCGGGCGGCCACCACCCCTACGGCTGGGGCGCTCCGCAGAGCCCCAAGCCCGGCGTCATCCCGCTGCGCCCGCTCGGACTCGGCGAACTCCTCGACGGCTCCGTCGCCACCATCCGCAAGCACTGGCGGACGACCCTCGCCCTCTCCCTCGGCATCGCCGTCGTCGAGCAGGCCGGCAACGTCGCCGCCCAGCTGCTGGTCAAGGGCAAGACCGGCCCCGCCACCCAGGTGACGACCATGCTCGCCTCGATGCCGCTGACGGTGCTGCTCGGCGTGGTCGCCACCGCGCTGCTCACCATGGTCGTCAGCCGCGCCGTCCTCGGGCAGTCCGCGACCGCCGGGGACGCCTGGCGCGACGCCCGCCGCCGGCTGCCGCAGCTGCTCGGGCTGACCCTGCTCACCGGCCTGATGTCCGGCGGCGTGGTGCTGCTCGGCTTCAGCCCCTGGTACTTCTACGCCACCGGCTCGGCGGGCGACCCCGGGACGGAGGCCCTCCTCTTCCTCGTCGGCATCCTGACCATCCCGGTCGGGTTCTGGCTGTGGATCCGGTTCAGCCTGGCCGCCCCCGCCCTGATGCTGGAGAAGCAGGGCGTGCGGACCGCACTGTCCCGCTCCCGGCGCCTGACCCTCGGCTCCTGGTGGCGCATCTTCGGTATCTCGCTGCTCGGCGAGGTGCTGACCTTCATCGTCGCCATGGTCATCGCGATCCCGTTCCGCTTCGCCGGACTCGTCCTCGGCTTCAGCGACTTCGACCGCCAGGTCGACCTCACCGCGGCCCACGAGCCCACCGCGATGCTGATCACCACCGCGATCGCCGGCATCATCGCCGCGACCCTCACCATCCCCTTCCGGGCCGCCCTCGGCGTCCTCATCTACATCGACCAGCGGATCCGCCGCGAGGCCCTGGACATCGAACTCGCCCGCGCCGCCGGCCTCGCCGAGCCCGGCGCCACCGGCTGGGGCGACCAGGCCGGCCGACCCCCCGCGAGGCACTGACCCGGATGCCTACCTGGGGGGACAGGCTCCTCGTCGCGGACGGCGCCCCGGTCACCGTCCCGCGTGACCCGGCCCGCGACGCCGCCCGCGACGAACTGCTCAACGCCGAGTACCACAAGCACGACCCGAGCGTCCTGGAACGGGTCATGACCTGGCTCAACGACCACATCACCGACGCGCTCGACAGCATCTCCGGCAACGGCACCAGCGGCACCACCGGCCTCGTGCTCTTCCTGATCGTCGCCCTGCTGATCGGCGCCGCCCTCTGGTGGCGCCTCGGCGCGCCACGGCGCGCGGCCCGCACCGTCCTCGACGTCTACGGCGTCGAAGGACCGCGCGGCGCCGGCCAGTACCGGGCCGACGCCGAACGGCACGCCGCCGCCGGGCACTGGAACGAGGCCGTCCGCGCGCAGATGCGAGCCCTGGTCCGGGCCCTGGAGGAACGCACCCTGCTCGACGTCCGCCCCGGCCGCACCGCCGACGAGGCCGCCACCGAGGCCGGCCGGGCCCTGCCCGACCACGCCGCCGCCCTGGCCGCCGCCGCCCGCACCTTCGACGACATCGCCTACGGCGAGCGCACCGCAGACCAGGCCGCGTACCAGCTGCTGCGCGAGCTCGACCGGACCCTGGAACGCGCCCGCCCGGCCCTGGGAGGAGCGGCATGACCAGCACCACCCCCGCGCCGCCCGCGCCGCAGCCGCCCGCCAGTCCTGCCCCCGACGAGACGGCCACGACCAGCCTCGCCCTCACCGGCCGCGGCCTCTGGCGCCGGGCCCGCTGGTACCTGCTCGTCCTCGCCATCCTGCTGATCGGCGCCACCGCCGTGGCCGCCCTCGGCCAGGACCGCCGCTACCCGCCGCTCGACCCGCGCTCCTACGACCAGGACGGCACCCACGCCGTCCTCGCGCTGCTCGAACACCAGGGCCTCAAGGCCGACCTCACCACCGACCTCATCGGCCACCCGGGCGGCGCCGACACCCTCGTCCTGCCCGAGCCCGACCTGCTCGGCCCCGCCGAACTGCGCGCCGTCGCCGCAGCCCGGCACAGCCGGCTCGTCCTCATCGCCCCCGGTCCGGCCGCACTCAGCGCCCTGGCCCCCGGCATCCGCCCCTCCGACGAGGACGGCGGGCCCTCCTACGCCTCCGTCCGCAGCACCGCCGCACAGTGCCCGCTCACCGAGGCCGTGCGGGCCGGCAGCGCCGAGATCGGCGGAATGCTCTACACCAGCGGCAGCCGCGGCGCCGGCTGCTACCCACGCGGCCACGGCTACCCGCTGGTCAGCGCCCCGACCGCCGGCGGCGACGTCATCGTGCTCGGCACCGGCGCCTTCCTGCACAACGAGCAGCTCGCCAAGGACGGCAACGCCGCCCTCGCCCTCGGCCTGCTCGGCTCCCAGCCCCGCCTCACCTGGCACCTGCCCGACTACAGCGTCCCGCCCGCCCAGGGCACCCGGGACAAGACCTTCGGCGACTACATCCCGGACGGCTGGCGCTGGGCCGGCTACCAGCTCGCCGCCGCGGCCGTCCTGACCGCCCTGTGGCGCGGCCGCCGACTCGGCCCGGTGATCAGCGAGAACCTGCCCGTGGTGGTCCGCGCCGCCGAGACCACCGAGGGCCGCGCCCGGCTCTACCGCCGCGCCAAGGCCCGCGGCCGCGCCGCCGAGGCCCTGCGCCGGGCCGCCGCGCACCGCCTCGCCCCCGCCCTGGGCGTCCCGCTCCACGTCGGCGCGCCCGACCCCGACACCCTGTGCGCGGCCGTGGCCGACCGCCTCCCCGAGCAGCCCGCCGGCGACGTCCGGGCCCTCCTCTTCGGCCCGCCCCCGACCGACGACGCCGCACTGCTGCGGCTCGCCGACGACCTCGACGCCCTCGAAAGGCAGGTACGGAACCCGTGACCGAACAGGCCACCGCCACCCCGTCCAGCACCCCCGGCGCGGCGGCTGCCACCCCGGGCACCCCCGACGCCGCCGTCGACCCGCGCGCCGCACTCACCGCCCTGCGCGCCGAGATCGGCAAGGCCGTGGTCGGCCAGGACGCCGCCGTCACCGGCCTCGTCGTCGCCCTGCTCTGCGGCGGCCACGTCCTGCTGGAGGGCGTCCCCGGCGTCGCCAAGACCCTGCTGGTCCGCACCCTGTCCACCGCGCTCAACCTGGACACCAAGCGCATCCAGTTCACCCCCGACCTGATGCCCGGTGACGTCACCGGCTCCCTCGTCTACGACGCCCGGACCGCCGAGTTCTCCTTCCAGCCCGGCCCGGTCTTCACCAACCTGCTGCTCGCCGACGAGATCAACCGCACCCCACCGAAGACCCAGGCCGCCCTGCTGGAGGCCATGGAGGAGCACCAGGTCACCGTCGACGGCGTGCCGCGCGCACTGCCCGTCCCGTTCCTGGTCGCCGCGACCCAGAACCCGGTCGAGTACGAGGGCACCTACCCGCTGCCCGAGGCCCAGCTGGACCGCTTCCTGCTCAAGCTGGTCCTGCCGCTGCCCGACCGGGACCAGGAGTTCCAGGTCCTGTCCCGGCACGCCGCCGGCTTCGACCCCCGCAACCTCGCCGCCGCCGGCGTCCGCCCGGTCGCCGGGCCCGCGCACCTCGCCGCCGCCCGCGAGCAGATCGCCAAGCTGACCGTCTCCCCCGAGATCCTCGCGTACATCGTCGACCTCTGCCGGGCCACCCGGCAGTCCCCGTCGCTGTCCATCGGCGTCTCGCCGCGCGGTGCCACCGCCCTGCTGGCCGCCTCGCGCGCCTGGGCCTGGCTCGCCGGCCGCGACTACGTCACCCCCGACGACGTCAAGGCCCTGGCCCTGCCCACCCTGCGGCACCGCGTCGCGCTGCGCGCCGAGGCCGAGATGGAGGGCGTCACCGCCGACTCCGTCATCCAGGCCGTCCTCACCCAGACGCCCGCCCCCCGCTGAACCACCCGTTCCCGAAGGAGCGCACCGCATGGCCCTCACCGGGCGAACCGCCCTGCTCGCCGCGCTCGGCACGCTCGTCGTGGGCCTGTTGCTGCCGTCCTGGGCCGGGATCGGCCTCGTCACCGGCACCGTGCTGCTCGCCGCCGTGATCGACCTGGTGCTCGCCGCCCCCGTCCGCAGCCTGGAACTCGGCCGGGGCGGCGACACCACCGTCCGGCTCGGCGAACCCGCCTCCGTCGAACTGACCGTCACCAACCCCTCCGGGCGGCCCCTCCGAGCCCGGATCCGCGACGCCTGGGCCCCGTCCGCCTGGCGGCCGGGCACCGCCGAGGCCGCCTCCCGGCACACCCTGCACGTCCCCGCCGGCGAGCGGCGCCGGGCCGTCACCGCACTCACCCCGACCCGCCGCGGCGACCACCACGCCCGGCGGGTGACGGTCCGTTCGCTCGGGCCACTCGGCCTGGCCGGCCGCCAGGGCTCGCACCACCTGCCCTGGACGGTCCGCGCCCTGCCCCCGTTCAACAGCCGCAAGCACCTGCCCTCCCGGCTCGCACGGCTGCGCGAACTCGACGGCCGCACCTCCGTCCTGACCCGCGGCCAGGGCACCGAGTTCGACTCCCTGCGCGAGTACCTACCCGGCGACGACGTCCGCTCCATCGACTGGCGGGCCAGCGCCCGCCGCAACACCGTCGCCGTCCGCACCTGGCGCCCCGAACGCGACCGGCACATCCTCGTCGTCCTCGACACCGGCCGCACCTCCGCCGGCCGGGTCGGCGACGCACCCCGCCTCGACGCCGCCCTCGACGCCGCCCTGCTGCTCACCGCCCTCGCCACCCGCGCCGGCGACCGCGTCGACCTGCTCGCCCACGACGCCCGCAAGCGCGCCGCGGTCGCCGGCAGCTCGCCCAGCGAGATCCTGCCGGCCTTCACCCACGCGATGGCCTCCCTCCAACCCGCCCTGCACGAGACCGACATGCGCTCACTGGTCTCCACCGCCCTCAAGATGGCACCGCACCGCTCGCTGATCGTCCTGCTCACCGGCCTCGACACGGCCCCGGTCGAAGACGGCCTGCGCCCGCTGCTGCCGCTCCTCACCAAGCGCCACGAGGTGGTCCTGGCCTCCGTCGCCGACCCCCACCTGGACGCCCTCGCCGCCGGGCGCGGCACCCTGGAGGCCGTCTACGGCGCCGCCGCCGCCGAACAGACCCGCGCCGACCGCCGTGCCACCGCCGACCTCCTCAGCCGCCACGGCGTCACCGTCCTCGACGCCTCCCCCGCCCAGCTCGCCCCCGCCCTCGCCGACACCTACCTCGCCCTCAAGGCCGCCGGCCGCCTCTGAGCCCTCGCCGTACGGACGGTCCCGTCGGGTGGTCCCGTTCCTTCAACGGGCAGACCGTGGTGACGTCGCGTCAACCTACTGGTCCGTCAGCGACGCCGACGGGCGTTGAGCCGGGCGGCCCGGCGCATCAGGTGGTCGCGCTCGGCGAGGTCGGGGGCCCGGTGGGCCGCCTCGGCGTACAGCCGGGCCGCCGTCTCCAGGTCGCCGTCGCGCTCGTGGAGGTACGCCGCCACCGCCGTGTGACGGGGCAGCGAGCCGTCCAGCTCCCCGAGCGCCGCCAGCCCGGCGCGCGGTCCGTCGGCCTCACCGACGGCCACCGCGCGGTTGAGCCGGACGACCGGGCTCTCGGTCAGGCGGGCGAGCTCGTCGTACCACTCGACGATCTGCACCCAGTCGGTCTCCTCGGCGGTGGGCGCGTCGGCGTGGAGCGCCGCGATGGCGGCCTGGGCCTGGAACTCGCCCAACCGGTCGCGGCCGAGGGCCGCTTGCAGGATCCCGACACCCTCGGCGATCAACCCGGTGTCCCACCGGCCACGGTCCTGCTCGGCGAGCGGCACCAGGCTCCCGTCGGACGCGGTCCGGGTCCCACGCCGGGCATGGTGGAGCAGCATCAGGGCGAGCAGCCCCGCCACCTCGGGGTGCTCGATCGCCTCCGCGAGCTGCCGGGTCAACCGGATGGCCTCGGCGGCGAGGTCGACGTCCCCGGAGTAGCCCTCGTTGAAGACCAGGTAGAGCACGCGCAGCACGGTGGCGACGTCGCCGGGCCGGTCGAACCGCACCCCCGAGACGGTCCGCTTGGCCCGGCTGATCCGCTGCGCCACGGTCGCCTCGGGCACCAGGTAGGCCTGGGCGATCTGGCGGGTGGTCAGCCCACCCACGGCCCGCAACGTGAGCGCGACCGCCGACGACGGCGTCAACGACGGGTGCGCGCACAGGAAGTAGAGCTGGAGCGTGTCGTCCACCGCGGACGCGGGCCCCGGCGTCGGTTCCTCCTCGACCCGGTCCTCGCGTCGGCGGCGGGCCGCGTCCGCCCGGGCCCCGTCGAGGAACCGGCGCCAGGCCACGGTGACCAGCCAGCCCTTGGGGTCCCGCGGCGGGTCGGCCGGCCAGACGCGGACCGCCTCGACCATCGCGTCCTGCACGGCGTCCTCGGCCGCCGCGAAGTCGGCTCCGCGGCGGACGAGGATACCGAGCACGCTCGGCGTGAGGCTCCGGAGCAGGACTTCGTCCACCGGAGAGGTCACTCGGTGACGGTGGGCGGCGCGGCCAGGAACGGACGCAGCTCCAGCCACTCGTGGATCGGCCGCCCGCCCGCCCCGGGAGCGGCCGACAGTTCCCCGGCCAGCTCGACGGCGCGCTCGTAGCTGTCGACGTCGATCACCATCCAGCCGGCGATCAGGTCCTTGGTCTCGGCGAACGGGCCGTCGGTCACCGGCGGGCGCCCCTCGCCGTCGTACCGGACGAACGTCCCCTCGGGAGCGAGTGCCTGGCCGTCGACGAACTCGCCGGTCTTCTCCAGCCGGTCCGCGAAGTCCTGCATGTACCGCACGTGCGCCGAGATCTCCTCGGGCGTCCATCGGTCCATGGGCACGTTGTTGACCGGAGCCGGGGCGCCTCGGTAGTGCTTGAGCAGCAGGTACTTGGCCATGATGTTCTCCTCGGTACTGGTGCGACCCATTGTGGCCGCGTCCACCCCGAGGACGGAGCCAGCCACGGGTTCTCGACATGGCCGGCCGAACTTTTTTGAACTTTCGTGGGGACTTTCGTGGGGCCCTGGTGAGGTGCTCCCGTGGGCCGGAAACGCAAAGAACCCCCATCCGGTTTCCCGGATGGGGGTTCTCTGTGAATGATTGTTCGGCGGCGTCCTACTCTCCCACAGGGTCCCCCCTGCAGTACCATCGGCGCTGTAAGGCTTAGCTTCCGGGTTCGGAATGTAACCGGGCG
>NZ_JBHVWW010000003.1:225738-258054 GCF_042882025.1 Kitasatospora sp. NPDC058243 | reverse complement strand
TCCTTGCGCTGGGCAAGCCCCAAGCCGGAGCTAGCTGTGGCGACCGCGACGGCGGGCGGCCAGGACGGCGAGACCGCCGAGGCCGAGCAGGCCGACGCCGGCCAGGCCGAAGACCACCGGGGCGTTGCCCGCGCCGGTGGAGGGCAGCTCACCGCCGCCACCGGGGTGGTGGCTGGTCGGGTGCTCGGACGGGTGGTGGCTGGTCGGGGCCGGGCCCGAGCTGGACGGACTGGCCGAGGGCGACGAGGACGGGGACGACGACGGCGAGGAGGAGGGCGAGGAAGACGGGGACGACGACGGCGAAGAGGACGGCGAAGAAGACGGGGAGGAAGAGGGCGACGAGGACGGCGAGGAAGACGGGGACGACGACGGCGAAGAAGACGGCGAGGTGGACGGCGACGGGCTCGGCGTCACCTGGCAGTCCGGCAGGTCCCCGTCGAACGGGTAGCTGTGGATCTCGTAGCCGCCGGTGCCGGTGTGGATCAGGTTGCCCGCGAGGTACACCCGGCCGTTCATCCCGGGCTGGGCGATGGTCGTGGTGCCGCCCGGGTTGCCGGCCAGGACCGAGCCCTGGAACTGGGCGCTGCCGAGGATCTGCGCCGAGGTCGCGGTCGGGAAGTTGTACATCAGCTTCGACCGCATGTCGGTGGTCTGGTCCCCGGCCAGGCCGGTGCCCGTGTAGGTGTTGATGATCGGGCTGTCCCCGAGCATGTTCACCACGACGGTGGCTCCGGCCGGGATGTTGTCGAAGACCAGTCCGATCTGCCCGCCGCTCGGCGAGGCGAGGTTCTGGGTGACGTTGAAGACCTGCTTCAGGCTGGTCCCGTCGCCGGTGAAGGTCGCCTGGCTGGAGGAGATGTCGACGGTGCCGGTCGCGGTGGCCTTCCCGACGCAGTCGGAGATCTCCTCGATCTGGGTGAGCACCGTCTGGTACGGGGCGGCGGCGTTCGGGTCCTGGATCGCCTGGCCGGTGGGGTCGATGCTGACGGTGCCGGTGACGCTGCCCGCGTGGCGCAGGTTGCCGAAGGCCGGGCCGTGGGAGTCGCTCCCGCCGATCAGGATCGAGTTGCCGGTCACGACGTCGACGTTGCCGCCGGTGGTGACGAAGTCGCTGCCGTTGGGCGGCACGACGCGCGAGCCGACGCCGACGACGCCCATGTTGTAGATGCCGCCGCCGTTCTTCTCGACGGTCAGGTTCCCCAGCGTGACGATCTTGCCCTCGGCCTCCGCGGCGCGGCCGGTGACGGTGTAGTTGCCACCGGTGAAGACGTTGATGCTGGCGTCCCGGCCGGGGAAGTCGCCGTTGTTCGGCGGCGGCCAGGTGGCGGGGCAGTCGGGGCCCGTGCAGGCGCCCAGCGGCGGGGCGAGCGGAGCAGCCGAACCGACCGTCAGCACGGCCGCCAGCGGCAGCGCCGCGACGACGGTCGCCACGGCGACCCGGACGGTCCGACGCCTGCGGGTGGCGGGTTCTCTTCTCACGGCGGTCGTTCTGTGATCCGGCGTACCGGTGCCCTGACCCATCGACACATTCCTCCGCGCATAGGAAAAAGGGCAGGCGCGCATAACCTGCCCCGTTCGTACTATCTGCTGGCGATCCCGCAGATCCGGGACATCCAACCTCAAATCGGGCGATTCCTACCCTACAGATCTTCAGATCCGATCCGAAAATCCACCGCGCGGCGCAGCGGTCCCCTCCCACCGGCCCTGCCCGGGCGACCTCCGCGCCGCCCCCGCCCGACGTCCGCGCCCGTTAGGTTGGAGCAATGACCTCCGAGGCCCAGGACCAGAGCACGCCGCTCGTCGCCGTCGCGTCCGCCGACGCCGTACTGCGGCACCCCGAAGCGGGCGAGCACCTGCTCACCCCCCTCGAACGCGAGCGCGCCGCGCGCTTCCGGCACGAGTCCGGGCGGATCGACTTCACCGCCGGCCACGTGCTGGTCCGGCTCTGCGCCGCCCGGCTGCTCGACGTCCCGGCGGCCTCGCTCACGCTCGCCCAGCAGTGCCCGGACTGCGGCCTGGCCGACCACGGCAAGCCGTACCTGCCGGACCACCCCGAGGTGCACGTGAGCCTGTCGCACACCCGGGGTGTGGTCGCGGCCGGAGCCGGCCACCAGCCGGTCGGGGTGGACGTCGAGCTGGCCGCGCGCGGCGGATCGCTGGGCGCGGTCGCCCGCCGGGTGCTCTCCCCCGCCGAACTGCGCCTGGTCGAGGCGGCACCGGAACCGGACCAGGCGTTCCTGCGGCTGTGGGTGCGCAAGGAGTCGCTGATCAAGATCGGGCGGGCCACCCTGGACACCCTGGCCTCCGTCGACCTGTCCGACCTGCCCCTGGACGTCCCGCCCGGCGCCCCGCTGCGCAGCCGCCACCAGGACCTGCACCTGCTCGACTGGGCCGACCCGGAGCACGGCGCCGCCGTCGCGGCGGTCAGCACCGCCGCGCCGAGGATCGTCCAGCTGACGACGGCGGGCTGACCGGGGCGGAGCTCCGCCGCCCGACGGAACGAGCACGCCCACCCGCGCGGCGGGCCCCCGGATAAGCGGTGTTAGCGTGCCTGATCGCGGGCGCGCCGCCACCGGACGCCCGTCGCACCAGCTGCCCACCGCCGGATTTAAGGGTGTCCCCGCCATGGCCAAGTTCCTGCTGAGCCTGCACGTCCTCGCGTCGGTCCTGTTCATAGGCCCGGTCGCGGTGGCCGTCAGCATGTTCCCGCGCCGGGCCAAGGCCGCGCTGGCCGGCGGGCCGGACCAGGCCTCGGACGCGGGCGTGCTGCGGATCCTGCACCGGATCACCCAGGTCTACGCCCTGCTGGGGGTCGCGGTGCCGGTGATGGGCATCGGCCTGGCCCAGGTGATGGACGTGCTCGGGCAGTCCTGGATCATCGTCTCGATGGTGCTCACCGCGATCGCCGCGCTCTCGCTGCTGCTCTTCGTCCTGCCCGGGCAGCAGGCCGCGGTGGACGCGCTCGGCGCCGACACCGCGCCGGAGCAGCACGCCAAGGCCGTCCAGGGCCTGCGGCTGCTGCCGATGACGGCCGGGGTGTTCAACCTGCTGTGGGCGGTGGTCGTGGTGCTGATGGTCATCCGGCCGGGGTCGAGCACCGGCGTCTGAGCCGGACCCCCGAAGCCGTACCGAACGAAAAGCTCCACCGCCCAGCCGTGCCACCCGAATCCACGCCGACCGGGCCGGAAGGCCCTCTCCCCCGGGGCGGGCCCGGTCCAGTACCGTCCTGGCCATGACGATCATGGCGGGCATGGGCAGCCCGACGGGTACCGGAGTCGGACCGCTGCTGCGCGGCTGGCGCGAACGGCGCCAGCTCAGCCAGCTGCAACTGGCCCTGCGGGCGGACTCCTCGACCCGGCACCTCAGCTTCGTCGAGAACGGCCGGTCCCGCCCGAGCCGGGAGCTGGTGCTGCGGCTCGCCGAACACCTGGACGTCCCGGTCCGCGAGCGCAACACCCTGCTGCTCGCGGCCGGCTACGCCCCGCACTTCCCCGAGACGCCACTGGACGACCCATCGATGGACGCGCTGCGCGGCGGCCTGGAGCGGCTGCTCGCCGCCCACGACCCGTACCCGGCGCTGGTCGTCGACGGGACCTTCCGGGTGCTGGCGGCCAACCGCTCGCTCGGGCTGCTCCTCGACGGCGTCGCCCCGCACCTGCTGGAGCCGCCGCTCAACGCGATGCGGATCGCCCTGCACCCCGAGGGGCTGGCGCCGCGCATCGTGAACCTGCCGCAGTGGCGGCGGCACCTGCTGGAGCGGGTGGAGCACCGGATCGAGCTGCTGCGCGGCGAGGCGCTGCGGCGGCTGTACGAGGAGGTCGCCGGCTACCCGACGGCGGCGGACGACCCGGGCCCGGGCGGGAAGCAGGCGGACGGCGCCGGGCTGTCCCCGTTCGCGCTGCCGATGCGGATCCGGCACGAGGGGCGGGTGCTGTCCTTCCTGTCCACCATCACGACCTTCAACACGCCGCTGGACGTGACGGTCTCCGAACTGGCCATGGAGACCCTCCTGCCGGCCGACGCGGAGACGGTGCGGTTCCTCCAGGACGCGGTCGGCCCGGAGCGCTGACCCCGGTTCAGGTGCGACGCCCCCCGGTGCCGCCCCCGTCGCGGCGGCGCAGCGCGGTGAACTGGAGGACGGCGAACAGGGCCACCACCGCCGCCTGCACCGGGATCCAGACGGCGCCGGCCGTGGTCGGCTCCAACCAGGCCGCCATCGCCACCAGGCTGAGCACCACCCAGACGGCGTTGAGGTCGATCACCGCCTGCACCGCGAGCCGCGGCGGCCGCCGGCGGGCGGCCAGGGCACCGACCCCGAGGGCGTAGCCGGTGAGGAAGAGCCCGAGGGCGAGCAGGACGCTGCGGCCGACCCGAGCAGTTCGCCGACCGGGCCGGCGAAGGCCAGGTAGACGAGGCCGTTGCCGCCGGTGACCAGGGCGTCCAGGGCGAGCACGCCGCGCACCGTCCACAGGGGGGAGGCGGAGCCGGGGCGGGCGGGCGTGAGGGCGTTCGCGGACATGGCGGATCAGCCTCCTGACGGGGATGGGGCCCGGCGGCGGTGACGCCGGCCGGGTCCCCCCACCCTGCCCGCCCGGCCGCCGGGCGTCGATTACCCCGCAGGTAAGGGCCCGGGGCCGGGGGCGCTCAGGACCGCGCCCCCGGCGACCGGCCGCCTCAGCCCGCCGGGGCGAGCCCGAAGAGCGCGGCGGCGTTGTCGTGGCAGACGGCCCGCAGCCACTCCTCCCCCAGGCCCATCCCGGCCAGTGCCTCCAGCTGGTGCACGTACCGGTACGGGATGTTGGGGAAGTCGCTGCCGAGCAGGACGCGGTCCTGGAGGCCGCGCAGGCGCGGCAGTTCGGCGCGCGGGAACGGGACGTCGGCCTCGGCGAAGTCCGTGAAGGCGATCGTGGTGTCCAGCCGGACGGCCGGGTGGCGCTCGGCCAGGTCGAGGAAGTCGCGATACTCGGGCATGCCGAGGTGGGCGACCACCAGGACCAGTCCGGGGTGGCGCTTCAGCACCTCGCCGATCGGACCGGGACCGGTGAAGTTGCCCGGCACCGGTCCGGACCCGCAGTGGGTGACCACCGGCGTGCCGGTCTCGGCGAGCAGCCCCCACACCTCGTCCAGCTGCCGGTCCGCCGGGTCGTAGCCGCCGACCTGCACGTGCGCCTTGAACACCCGGGCGCCGTCCTCGATCACGCGGGCCACGTAGCCGGGCGCCTCGGGCTCGGGGAAGAACGTCGCGGTGTGCAGGCACTCCGGGGTGCGGGCGGCGAAGTCGGCCGACCAGGCGTTCAGCCAGTCGGCCATGCCGGGCCTGTGCGGGTAGAGCATCGAGGTGAACGCCCGGACGCCGAATTCCCGCAGCCGCTGGACGCGTTGCTCCTCGGCCTCGCGGTAGGTGATCGGCCAGGGCCGGTTCACCAGCGGGCCGGCCGCGTCGAAGTACGCCCACACCTTGTCGAGGACCTTCTTCGGCATGAAGTGGGTGTGCACGTCGATGAGGCCGGGCAGGCCCAGGGCCTGCCAGAACGCGCGGACCTCCTGGGATTCGCTCACGCCGGCACCGGGCGGGCCCGGTCGATGATCCCGGCGGTGTCGACGCCGGACGGCAGGGTGCCGAAGGCGGAGCCGCGGTCACCGGCGAGGCGGGTGGCGCAGAACGCGTCCGCCACCGCCGGGCTGCCGTGGCGGACCAGCAGCGCGCCCTGGAAGGCCAGCGCCATCGACTCGACCAGTCGGCGCGTCCGGTACTCCAGGTCGGCCTGGTCGGTGAGCTGCTTGCGCAGGTCGGCGACGGCCGCGTCCAGCCGGCGGTCCGCCCCGGCGGCGGCGTCGAGCTCGCCGAGGAAGGCCTCGACCGTCTCCGGGCGCTTGGCCATGGCGCGCAGCGCGTCCAGGGCGGCGACGTTGCCGGAGCCCTCCCAGATCGACACCAGCGGCGCCTCCCGGTAGAGCCGGGGCATCCCGGACTCCTCGACGTAGCCGTTGCCGCCCAGGCACTCCAGCGCCTCGGCGGCGTGCGCCGGGCCGCGCTTGCAGACCCAGTACTTGGCCACCGCCAGTCCCAACCGCCGTACCAGCGCCTCGGGTTCGTCCCCGGCCAGGGCCAGGTCGGTGCTCTGGGCGAGCCGCATCGCGACGGCGGTGGCCGCCTCGGACTCCACCACCAGGTCGGCGAGCACGTTGCGCATCAGCGGCTGGTCCACCAGCGACCGGCCGAACGCCCGCCGGTGCAGGGCGTGGTGGACGGCCCGGGTCGCGCCGTAGCGCATGCCGGAGGCGGCGCCGACGGTGCAGTCCAGGCGGGTCATGTTGACCATCTCGATGATGGTCGCCACCCCCCGCCCCTCCTCGCCGACCAGCCAGCCGACCGCGCCGTCGTACTCCAGCTCGGCGGAGGCGTTGGACTTGTTGCCGAGCTTGTCCTTGAGCCGCATCAGCTGGAGGCGGTTGCGGGTGCCGTCCGGGAGGACGCGCGGCAGCATGAAGCAGCTGAGCCCGCCCGGCGCCTGGGCGAGCGTCAGGAAGAGGTCGGACATCGGCGCCGAGGTGAACCACTTGTGGCCGGTCAGCCGGTAGGTGCCGTCCGGGTGCGGGGTCGCGGTGGTGGTGTTGGTGCGGACGTCCGAGCCGCCCTGCTTCTCGGTCATCGACATGCCGGCGATCAGCCCGCGCTTGGTGCGCGGCTCGCGCAGCCCGAAGTCGTACGTGGTGGCGGCCAGCAGCGGCTCCAACTCGCCCGCCAGGGAGGGGTTCGCGCGCAGGGCCGGGACGGCGGCGTAGGTCATCGAGATCGGGCAGGTGTGGCCGGCCTCGACCTGCCCCCAGACGAAGAACTTGGCGGCCCGGGCGGAGTGGGCGCCGGGCCGCTCGTCCCGCCAGGGCGCGGCGTGCAGGCCGTGGGAGACGGCGGTGCGCATCAGCTCGTGCCAGGCCGGGTGGAACTCGACCTCGTCGACGCGGTGGCCGAAGCGGTCGTGGGTGCGCAGGACGGGCGGGTTCTCGTTGGCCAGCCGGCCCCACTCGGCGGCCTGCTCGGAGCCGGCCAGGCGGCCGAGCTCGTGCAGTTCGGACTCGGCCCAGCCGGCGCCGGCCCGGTGCAGGGCGGCGAGCAGGGTCGGATCGGCGGCGGTGTCGTGTCCGTACGGCAGGGGCACCTGGTTGGTGACCTCATGCGTCGCTGTCATCGCGTCCTCCCAGGGCACGCAGGGTGAAGGAGACCAGGGCGGGGACCACGTCGGTGGTGCCCGCCGGCTTCGTGGGCTCGGCCGTCCGTGTGGGCGCGGCCGTTGCCACAGGCGCAGGCACAGACGCAGGCACAGGCGCGGCCGCGAGCGGGCCGGCCAGTGCCTCGCCGACCGCGCCGACCAGCGCGGCGGCGGTCAGCACCGGGTCCTGCTCGGGGAGTTCGCCGCTCGCCACGGCGGCGGCGATCTCGGTGGCGATCACGTCCCGGAACGCCCGGCGGAACACCAGGCGCTCGCTGTCCACGACCGCGTCGGCCGGCTCGACCAGCAGCGCGTACGCCAGCCGGGGCGCGCGCAGAGCGCGGGCGGCGAAGGTCTCGACGACCGCGGCGATCCGCTGCCGCGGGCCCTCCCGGAGGGCGACGGCCGCGTCGACGGCGGCCATCTCGCGGGTGACCACCCGGCGGAACAACTGCACGGACAACTCGGCCTTGCTGGCGAAGTGCTGGTAGAGGCTTCCGGTGGCGATCCCGGCACGGTCCGCCACGGCGGCCATCGTGCAGCCGCCGTAGCCGCGCTCGGCGAGCAGCAGGACGGCTGCCTGCAGCACGGCCTCGCGCTGGGCGTCCAGCCGGGCTTGGACGGCGGGCGTGCGTCGGTAGGCCATGAAAGTATTGAAGCACTGATTCAGTACTTCAGATAGGGCCCGGCCCGTCCCGAGCGGGCCGGCCCCGCCAGATGCGCGAGGAGGCCGCCCCCGACCGGGGGCGGCCTCCTCCCAAGGCGTCACACAGCGCTACGGCCTGCCGGTTACAGCGGGTGGCGCTTTACAGCGGGTGGCGCTGCGACTCCAGCTTCAGGCCCTCCTCGTCGAGCGGGCCGAACGGCGGGATCTGCTGCTTCTTGCCGAGCGAGCGGGCGGCGTCCTGGTCGCCCAGGCCGGCCCACTCCAGCACCTTGGCGGTCGCCTCCGCCGACTGCGCGGCCGGCAGCTGGCCGATGTTGGAGCCGTGGTTGCCGCCCGGCACGGTGTAGACGTAGCTGTCGTCACTGCCCCGGCCGAGCTTGAACGGCTTGGCGCCCCACGGGTCGTTGCCGCCGTAGACGTAGATGATCCGCTCGGCGTCGTGCTTCACCCAGCGGTCGATGTCCCGCATCGTGTTCGGGTTGAAGGAGATCGGGATGTCCTTCGGCACGTACGACCGGGCCGAGTACAGCTCCTTGTAGTCGTAGTGCAGCACGCCCTTGAGGTGCGAGACGTCGAAGAACGGCGCACCCAGCTCGGTCGCGGCCTGGTAGTAGTACGCGGTGTACTTCGCCAGCGACTGGTCGCTGTTGCCGGTGATGCCGGACTGCGAGTCGAACCACGCGTACAGCGCGTCGTCGGTCGCGGTGGCCGCGGCCGGGACCTTGGCGCAGTCCGCCTCGGTGCTGTACTGCCAGAACGCCCAGACCACGTCGAGCACGCCCGCCTCGTACGCCCGGTCCGGCGTGCCGAGGGTGTTGAAGGTCGAGCCGGCGGCCTTGTTGTCGGCCACGTAGCGGGTCTCCAGGCGGTCGCGGCGCACCAGCAGCTCGCGCTGGGCGGCGTTCAGCGCGGCCCGGCACTCGGGGGTGCCGACGGTGCGGAAGAAGTTGGTGTAGGCCGCGTAGTCGTTGACGTCGGTGTTGTTCGGCGCCACGTACGCGATCGTGCCCGCGACGTCGTCCGGGTAGAAGCGGCGGAAGTAGGTGGAGGACATGCCGCCCTTGCTGGCGCCGGTGGAGAGCCACTCCTGCTGGTAGATCCGCTTGAGCGCGGTCACCAGCCGGTGCGAGTCGGCGGCCTGCTGGCGGATGCCGGCCTTGGACCAGTCCGCCGGCTCGGGGCGCGACGGGGTGAAGTACCGGTACTCGATGGACACCTGGTTGCCGTCCACCAGCCGGGTCGGCTCGGTGCGCGACGGGTTGGTGCCCAGCGTGTAGCCGTTGGTGTAGAAGACGGTCGGGCGGTCGTAGCCCCGGTGCAGCACGCTGAAGCGCTGCTGGAAGGTGCCCAGCCAGGGGCGGAAGTGGTCGATCGGCTGGGTGTAGGTGAGCAGGAAGTAGCGGTGGCCGGTGGTGGTCGGCTTCTCCTCGGTGATCGTCACCCCGGGGATCGCCGCCAGGCGGTCCTTGATGTCGGCATTCGGGTCGTCGGCGGGGCTCCGGCCGTGGGCGGCCTCGGCGGTACCGGCGCCCTGGGCACCGGCGGCCAGCGCCGGGGTCGCCAGGCCGCCGAGCGCGAGCAGCGGTATCAGCAGGACGGAAACCAGCAGCCTTCGCAGCGTGGTGGTCATCAACTCTCCATTGGTCACACGGATATGACTGCCGCCCTGTCGGGACGACAGTGCGGCACGGGTGGTGCGCCGGCCGCCTGGTGGACGGCCGAATGGGCCACCCGCCGTTCGCGGGTGGCCCATCGGGGATCGGTGCTGGTCAGCGGGGTCGCCCCGGTTCCGTCACGACGTGGCGGTCGGGCGCGGGGCGGCGGCCGGGCCAGGTCGGATCAGCTCAGGCCAGGACCGTCGTGACGGTTCAGGTCAGGGCCGGACCAGGGTGCAGCCGGGCAGGGTGAGGTCGAACCGGTTGCCGGCGGCGAAGCAGGCCGGGATGCCGTAGGTCTCCTGGGCGTAGCCGATGCCCTGGTGCACCGTCACCGAGCCGTTCTCGTCGACCTCACACGGGTTGTCGAGGGTGCAGGACTCGCCGTTCTCGTTGATCGTGTTGTTGACCGCGACCACCTGCCCGGTGTTCGCGTCCACCACCGGCGAGCCGGAGGTGCCGCCGATCACGTTGCAGCCGGAGGTGTAGCGGACCGAGTCCTTGAAGGTCCAGTCCGCCTCGTTCAACTGGTAGGCGAAGCCGTCGATCGAGCAGGAGTAGATCTTCTTCCAGTAGCCCGAGACGACCTTGATCGAGGTGCCCTGCGTGGGGTGGGCGGCGGAGATGGTCAACGGGGCGATCCCGTACCGGGACTGGATCGAGGCGTAGCTGGTGTTCAGCTGGTAGATCGACACGTCGGTGTCGGTCATGGCGCCGTAGACCACCTTGGTCGCGCGCAGGGTGCCGAGCCCGCTGCCGCTGGAGCTGAGGAGGGTGAAGGTCCGGCTGGAGGGCTGGTTGAGGATCACCTCGCCGGGGCCGGGCATGCCGGACTCCAGGCAGTGGCCGTTGGACAGGACGAGGGCCGGGTCGCTCGCGGCCGAGCCTGGCATCCGGACCAGCGAACCGGAACAGTTGTTGAGGGCCACCGTCCCGGCGAAGTTGACGGCTCGGGGGGCCGCCTTGGTGTCGGTGACCTGGGCCTGGGCGCTCAGGGACTGGCCGTCCTGGGCCGCGACGGACACGGCGGCGGGGGCCTCCGCGGTGGCGGCCTGGGCCGGGAGGGCGCCGGCGAGGGCGGTTGCTCCGGCGACCAGGACGGTGGCGAGCATGCCTATGAGCGGCTTCTTCATGAGAGACCTCTCGGTGTGGGGGTGCACCAAAGCTGTCGCGGACATGACTCACTGTCAAGAGTCAAGACGACACCAAGAAAGCACTTCGGCCGCAATGGCTCGTTCGCGCGGTGGCGGCGGTCCGCCGGCCCCTCCCTTCGCACGGCCGATCGCGTCAACCCGCCCCACGGCCCCCGTCCGCCACGTACTGTGGCGACATCGGACGGGTGACCACAGGGGGCAGGAGTGACTACCGAGTACCGCAGCGACGCGCCGTCGGAGCCCACGGGGGCGGGCGGGCGGTTGCTCGCCGTGAGCGACCTGCACATCTCCTACCAGGAGAACCGCGACCTGGTGGAGAAGATCCGGCCCACCACCCCCGACGACTGGCTGCTCGTCGCCGGAGACGTCGCCGAACTCACCACCAGCGTCGAGTGGGCGCTCGGACTGCTCGCCGAACGCTTCGCCCGCGTGGTGTGGGCCCCCGGCAACCACGAGCTGTGGACCCACCCCGAGGACCCGGTGCAGCTGCGCGGCGTGGCCCGCTACGACCACTTGGTCGACCTCTGCCGGAACCTCGGCGTGCTCACCCCCGAGGACCCGTACCCGCTCTGGCAGGGCGCCGGCGGGCCGGTCCGCATCGCCCCGCTCTTCCTCCTGTACGACTACTCCTTCCGCGCGCCGGGCACGACCACCAAGGAGGAGTCCCTGGCGGCCGCCTACGAGAGCGGCATCGTCTGCGCGGACGAGCGGATGCTCCACCCGGACCCGTTCCCGGACCGCGACTCCTGGTGCCGCGAGCGCGTCCGGCTGACCGAGCAGCGGCTGGCGGCCTGCGACCCGGACGTACCGCTCGTCCTGGTCAACCACTACCCGCTGGTCCGCCACCCCACCGAGATCCTCTGGTACCCCGAGTTCGCCCAGTGGTGCGGCACCGAACTGACCGCGGACTGGCACCGCCGCTTCAACACCGCGGCGATGATCTACGGCCATCTGCACATCCCCCGCAAGACCAGCTACGACGGCGTCCCGTTCGAGGAGGTCTCGCTCGGCTACCCGCGCGAGTGGCGCAAGCGCGGGCTGCCGGAGCCGCTGCTGCGCGAGGTCTTCCCGCAGGCGTAGGTACGCGCTGCCCCGCCGCCGGACCGTCCGGCGGCGGGGCAGATCTCCGACGGATCAGGCCTGCTGCTCCTCCGCCCCCGCCTTGTCCCGCGTCTCCTCCTGCGCCTTCTCCTGCGCCTACTCCTTCTCCTGCGTCTCCTCCTGCGCCTACTCCTTCTCCTGCGTCTCCTCCTGCGCCTACTCCTTCTCCTGCGTCTCCTCCTGCGCCTACTCCTGCGCCTCCTCGAAGGTCGCCGACGCCTCCGGCCGGGCGAGCGTGACCACCAGGTCGCCGTCGCTCACCTCCGCGATCAGCGTGTCGCCCTCCTGCACCGTGCCGTCCAGCAGCAGGTTGGACACCCGGTTGTCCAGCTCCGACTGGATCGTCCGACGCAGCGGCCGGGCCCCGAACTCCGGCTGGTACCCGCGGTTGACCAGCCACTCCTTGGCCGCCTCGGTGACCTCCAACTGCACGTCCTGCGCCTTGAGCCGACGCCGGCTGCGCTCCAGCAGCAGACCGACCACCGACAGCAGGTCCTTCCGGGTGAGCGCGTGGAAGACGATCACCTCGTCGATCCGGTTCAGGAACTCCGGCCGGAACTGCTGGTGCAGGTCGCGCATCAGGTCGCCACGGATCTCGTCCACGTTCCCGGCGTGGTCGAGGATGCGCTGCGAGCCGATGTTGCTGGTCATGATCACCACGGTGTTGCGGAAGTCGACCGTCCGCCCCTGGGCGTCGGTCAGCCGCCCGTCGTCCAGCACCTGGAGCAGCAGGTTGAAGACGTCCGGGTGCGCCTTCTCCACCTCGTCGAAGAGCAGCACGCTGTACGGCTTGCGGCGGACGGCCTCGGTCAGCTGCCCGGCCTCGTCGTAGCCGACGTACCCGGGCGGGGAGCCGACCAGCCGGGAGACGGTGTGCTTCTCCTGGAACTCGCTCATGTCGAAGCGGATCATCCGGTCCGGGTCGCCGAACAGCAGCGCCGCCAGCGCCTTCGCCAGCTCGGTCTTGCCCACCCCGGTCGGCCCGAGGAAGAGGAAGGAGCCGGTCGGCCGGTCCGGGTCGCCCATCCCGGCCCGGCCGCGGCGCACCGCCTGCGCGACCGCGGTGACCGCCTCGTCCTGGCCGATCACCTTCTCGTGCAGGTGCTCCTCCAGCTTGAGCAGCCGCTCCCGCTCGGTCGCGTTCAACTCCGCGACCGGGATGCCGGTCCGGGACGACAGCACCTGCGCGATGTCGTCGGCGGTCACGTCGACGACCTCCTCGCGGGACTCGGCGACGGCCGCCAACTCGTCCTCGGTCTGCCGCAGCTCGGCCTTCAGGTTGGCCGCCCGCACGAACTCCTCGTCCGCGACGGCCTCGTCCAACTCCCGCTTCAGCTTGGTGATCCGGTCCTGCACCCCGGTCGCCTCGGTCGAGCCGCTCAGGCTGCGCAACCGCACCCGGGCACCGGCCTGGTCCAGCAGGTCGATCGCCTTGTCCGGCAGGAAGCGGTCGCTGACGTACCGGTCGGACAGCGTCGCCGCCGCGTCCAGCGCCTCGTCGGTGAACCGCACCTGGTGGTGCGCCTCGTACGCGTCCCGCAGCCCCCGCAGGATCTCGACCGTCTCCTCGACGCTCGGCTCGGGCACCAGCACCGGCTGGAAGCGGCGCTCCAGCGCGGCGTCCTTCTCCACGTGCTTGCGGTACTCGTCCAGCGTCGTCGCACCGACCACGCTCAGTTCACCGCGCGCCAGCGCCGGCTTGAGGATGTTGCCGGCGTCCATCGAACCCTCGCCGCCGGAACCCGCGCCGACCACGGTGTGCAGCTCGTCCAGGAACAGGATCACGCTCTTCTCGGCCGCCGTGACCTCGTCGATCACCTTCTTCAGCCGCTCCTCGAACTCGCCCCGGTACTTGGAGCCGGCCACCAGGGCGGTCAGGTCGAGGGTGACGACCCGCTTGTCCCGCAGGCTCTGCGGCACGTCCCCGGAGACGATCCGCTGCGCCAGCCCCTCCACGATCGCGGTCTTGCCGACGCCCGGCTCGCCGATCAGCACCGGGTTGTTCTTGGTCCGGCGGGACAGGATCTCGACGGTCTGCTCGATCTCCTCGGCCCGCCCGACCACCGGGTCCAGCCGGCCCGAGCGCGCCGCCTCGGTGAGGTCCAGCCCGTACTCGTCCAGCGTCGGCGTCTCACTCGGGTGCGCGCCCGTGCTGCTGCGCTCCCCGCCGACACCGCGCCCCTCCAGCACCGTCCTCAACGCCTCCTGCGAGGGCGCCGCGTTGCGCAGCGCCGTCCCCGCCCCGGACCGCTCCTGGTCCAGCAGCGCGCCGAGGATGTGCTCCGGCCCGATGTACGAGGCCCCGGCCGCCTGCGAACGGGCATGCGCCGCCAGCAGCGCACGCTTGGCCGACGGCGTCAGCGCGGGCTGCCCGTCCACCGCCGCCGGATCCCCGGACGGCAGCGACCGCTCCAGGTCACCGGCCAGCTGGTCCGGGTCGATCCCCGCCCGCTCCAGCATCCGGCGCGACGGCTCCACCCGGGTGGCCGCCCAGGCCAGGTGCCCGGTGTCGAGATCACTGATCCCGTCCTCGCCGGCCCGGTGCGCGGCCAACCCCAGCAACTCCTGCGAGGACTCGCTCAGCAACCGCCCGATCGGCACCCGCTGCACGGCGGGCGGGGAGGCCATCGGACTCATCCCGAAGAAGCGGCTGAGCAGATCGGAGAACGGATCACTCGATCCGAACGGGGGCATGGTCACGGAGGATCACCTCTCCCAAGCGGTGTGCAGCCACCCAAACACAGCCCACCCCACCCCGCCTCCCGAGCCCCGCCCCCTCCCACCTGACGGCATCCCCGCCTCCCCCGCCCCGCCCGCCGCACCGACCGAGCGGCCCGGGAAACGACGAAGGGCCCGCCCCGGGAGACATGTGCCTCCCGGGACCGGCCCTCCGAACGGTGGTGGGCGCGGACGGTTTCGAACCGCCGACATCTGCTTTGTAAGGCTTGGCGTCCGCCACCCGCCCCGACCTGCACCTCACCCGCCCGTGCCCGTTCCCCGGCCACCGCACCGCCGGCACCCGTGACTGACCGCCACGTACCACCCGTTCTGGCACGCCTGTGGCACGCTCACAAGTCGATGCCGGTAACGCGTTAGCGATGCTACTCCGGTCCGCCACCGGTCCGGATCATGCTCGGACGCCCAGCTGCGGTGGGGGCTGGCCGTCAGCCTGCCATGCGCAGGCCAACTCGCCGGAACGCGCTCTGCTGCATCACATCTACGTCGAGGTCATAGGGCGGCCGGCCATCAGTGCGACGCTTGCCGGGTTCATCCTGTCAGTGGCCTCGCCTAACATGAGCCCAACTTGCTGATGGGGAGGCGGCGATGGCGAAAGTCCTTGGCACCAAGAAGACCGAGCGCGCCGGAGTCAACGAGTTTCGATCACTCATGGAGTCCGCTGGCCACATCGTCCAGGAAATTGATGGCGGAAACGACTACGGCGAGGACTGCTACCTTAGCTTCACCGAACACGGTCGCCGAACCGGCGACATTGTTGCAGTCCAAGTAAAGAGCGGCCTTAAATATCGACGAGCTGTGGGCTATGGCATCCCCTGCAGAGATCACATCGAGGATTGGTCTCTCAGCCGAATCCCTGTAATCGGAGTTGTTTATGACCCAGAAATAAGGAAGCTTTTCTGGGTCAATCTCACCGAGTACCTCCTCTCAGAAATCACAAAGGGGAAGAGGCCTCGCAGCGTGCCGCTGAGCGAGACCTCCATACTTGATCGAAGCACCATCTCTGCCGCTGTCGCAGAGGTCAGGTCATTTATTGCACGGGATGACCATTTCGATCGGCAGACCAGCACTGGACTAAGGGCTCAGATCGGCGAAGCCATTCGACGTCGAAGGCATCGCGACTCGAACCACATCGAGGAACATCCCCTCGGAGGCCACTCGATGCCATCCGCTGTCGCAGAAGTGGAGTTCCATGAGCGCCACCCGAAGCTCCTAGGCAGAAGCATCAAGCTTGGCACATACGCTGTGATGGCTCTAGTACTGGCAATGGAAGGACCCGGTCTGTACCAGGCAGCCGAACGGGAGGACCGTCCGGGCTGGCTTTGGCTTATCTGCTTCTATGGAACAATCATGCATCTCTTGAATCTCGGGAAAGAGGAGAGGCATAAGAAGCGGCGATATGCTCTACGATATGGCGCATATACACTACTCTTCTCAGGCTGGTATGTAGGCATCGGCCACATGGGTAATTCCTGGCCCGTAAATTACACCTTCGAATGGATTTTTGTTGACGAAATGCCAGTAGTGGCCCAAGTTTGCATCTTTCAAATCGGGGCCTTCTACGTGCGCAGGGAGTATTCAAAGCGGCGAAGGTTGCGCAATGCATACGGCGACAGTATCCCCGAAGAGTAACGGACACGTGCATAATCGCTCCTATGCCACCGTGGCTGCTCCAACGTGCCCCCTCGCAGGCCAAATTTACGGGCGGTGGGGCGGTTTTGGCCGGTGTCCTGTCTGGTCTGGGGTCGAGCATGATCCGGGGGGCCTTAAGCTGCTGCGACTCGGTCAGGGCATTTGGGCCTAACCGCATTTGGCCGAGTGGCCCCCAGTCTTGCTCGACACGGGCCCCGGGTCCGGAGAGGTGGGTAAAACCGCAGAGTCGCCCGCCCCAGCCACCCTGCTGCCACTGTCCGGGCGGTCGCCGCCGCCCCTCCCCAGGCGGCCGACGCCGGGCGTGCGGGCTGGCGCCCGGTCCCGGCGCGACGCGTCCAGCGTGGCCAGTCGCACGCATGGCCTGCTGCTCCGCCCCTAGAGCTGAATAGCAACTATTTTTGATCGCCTACCCCACGCCACGCTAGCGACTTACTGACTGCATCTTGCACTCGGTCAGCAACTGGAATTCCGCCAGTTGCGATAGACAATGCCGCCGCGACAATAAGGCTGATGCGGATGCTCGAACTAGCGCCACTAGATGCGATTTGCGGAATCATCGGCAATGCGAAGGCGAATGACGCCAGGACCGCACTTGGCCAAAGACGTTGCCAGATAGAGAACCATCTCCGGGGAACCGATATTTCTGGGGCGTTAGCCGTCAGCCCGCCCCAGTCCTTATCGACCCAGGCAACAAATGCTTGACAGAGCGATGCTTCAACTTTTGAGAATGTCGAGAAATCAAGAGCCATGGCAAGGGGGATTTTGTGAGACCTGATCACAGCCGCAAGCTTTGCCCCCTCGATGCGCACATGCGCGCGAACCTCCCGATCCTCCCTTGGGGTCAGATCCAAAAATGGAGACTTAAACTCGACCGCCCAAGCAATCGTCTCAATCTCTCGCAATATCGACCCGACATGCCTCTTATTCTTCCACAGGTTCCTTTGATTGGAGCGCGCAACCTTCCCAGCCACACGGAGAAGGCCAAGAATCACCACGTCAATATTCGCCTGCGGGAGCCGCCGGCGGGCCTTTCTGATTCTCCACCACCTAGGCAGAGCGAGAGGGATCTGCGCAAGAATCGCAGCGTCATAGAGGATAACGCCGACCTTGAAAATCGCAGGCACCGGCCTGGCGTCATGAGAGTGGGAAGTCAGCCCGAGAATCACCATAACCAAGGGCAGGCTAAATGGATAGCTTCGCCCTGCAAAGTGGGCCAGCAGTTGAGAAAATCGATTCCTTCCATTGCTGACGAAGTATGCCGCAGCGTGAGCCGAGAATAAAGCCGATACCAGAAATAGGACACTTGCAATCGCATAGGCGAACGACTGAGTGCCCACGCTCGAATGGAAGGCAAGAATCGTAAAAGCTGCCCCGGAAGCCAAGCCGCCGAATACTATATCAGGAACCGGTGGATGATTGTCGTAATGCAAGGCCGAACGAGCCGCCGCACGAAATAGGTGTCGCTCAATTCGAGGACGGTCCACGTGCGGGATTTCCTTCAGCGAGGAAAGGTCTATACGACACTGTTCCTTTCGCTTGGCCATGTCAAGTCTTAGACGTGCGGCAGACAGCACCCTACGCTCCACTCCCTGGGCTTCTACGCGATCCTCCCAGGCCTAGAAGTGGAGCGACAGGGATTTCCGGGAACTCGACAGAATCGGATGAAGCAGAGCAGGTCAGATAGCCGTTGCTAGGCGTTCTCTACCGGCCCGATGCGCGCACGGCCCACCCGGCCCCGGAGATATGACTATCAGTCAGGCGATCGCTACTGGGCCATTACCGATCGGATCAGCCCGACCTGACCAACCGCCATTCCAGGACTGCCCGACTCAAAACAGCAGGTCAATAGCCATGCTGGGACAGCGTTTACCGCCCCCGGTGACCCCTACCGCGCCATTCCCCCTCATGGAATCAACGCTCGCCCAACGCGAACAGGTCCTCGGCGACACCCACCCCCAGGCCTTGAACGGCTGCAAGAGCCCCGCCAGAGCGTTATCGGACCCCGGGGCGGCAAGCCCCGCCGGAGCAACTTCCGGGACGACTGGATCAAGGCCCGCACCGCCGCCGCGGGTCAGCGAGGAAACGCACTTCCACGACCTTCACCACACCGGGAACACCCTCGCCTCGCAGAACGGGGCCAGCACCCGGGAGCTCATGACCAGGATGGGTCACAGCAGCACCCGGGCAGCACTGATCTACCAGCGCATGACCAGCGACCGGGACTGGGCCATCGCCGGTCGGATGGGTGAGGCGCTCGGGCAGCAGGGGGCATCTGGCACGCGGGTGGCGCAGGAGGAGTAGGACCCCGGAAACGATCAAGGGCCAGTTCGGGAGAACGTTGCCTCCGAACTGGCCCTTCGCATGGGTGGGCGCGGACGGTTTCGAACCGCCGACATCTGCTTTGTAAGTTTTCCCCGGGCACGTCTCTGACATGCTGAAACATCCATTACGCCCAGGGTGACCTGCGAAAATAACACTCAGTGATGCTCATTAGCGGTCGTCATTTCTCGTCCTCATGTGTGCCAGATCCGTTCCGCTGGTGCCGCACGAGGCGGTGGGGGTGGTGGGCAAAGGATCCCTTCATCCGCCACCCCGCCGAGAGGCCGAGGTGCCAGCCGGATGGTCCCCAGCATTGCAGCCACATCGACGCCCGTGCCGGCTGAGGTGCAGTCGGGAGAGGTCCGAGCTGTACTACGACCTCTAAATCGGCTCGCATGGCCCGACAGTGAGAATCGACCAGATATAGCATCTGACCTGGGAAAACACTCCTCTTGATCTCTCGCTGGTACTCGTCCGTCCTCGTCGTCTTGTGCACCGGATGTGCACCGGATCCGAGATTCGATGACGGATAGTCAGCAACTGGGGTGGTCCGCCGATCCCGTCGCACCCACTACTGTGAGCGACGGGGCTTCCGGGTGCCGGGAAGCCAGCCCTTCGACCAGCAACACCTCGCCCGGTCGACGACATCGTCCCGACCGCCCAATCAAGGGCCGCGAGCCCTCACAGCGGCGCTTCGCCGGCGCCGATCGAACCGACCAGGGCGAGGGGGTGCCCTGTGGAACCTGTCCGCCCGATTGCGGGCCCCGGTTCAGCCATCGGCCGCCGTCCGCCCGACGGGTTCGCTGCGGTCGGACGACATCGTCGACGCCCTCTCTCCGAGCCCGGGCCTGTCGGCCGGGCCAACGCGGGCGTGCTCACCCCAGGGCCGGCGTTTCCGACGCCGCCGAGACCGATCCGCCTCACCGCCCCAGGCTCGAATGTCACCAGGGCCGCACCCCTGTAGGGCGATGACCCACGTCCTGCACGTCCTCACTCTGGCTACCGAGATCGGGCACAACGATCACACTGGCCAGCCTGGTCATGCGCTCGCCGACCACCTATGACCACTAGCCCTTCGCGTCATTCACCTAGCAGCAATTGCGCCCTCTCTTCTCGGAAGCCGAGCGACTCGACGGGCCTCAGGTCAGCCCAGCTAGCGTTTGCTCCGGAAGTGGCGGGCGGGGACGATGAGGAGGGAATGCTCTGCGGAGATCGGAGTACATCGTGATCATCCTTGGAATCATCCTGCTCATCGTCGGCTTCCTGACCAAGATCACAATCTTGTGGACCGTCGGAATCATTCTGGCCGTCATCGGAGCCATCCTGTTTGTCCTGGGATCGGTGGGGCACGCGGTTGGCGGGCGGCGCCACTACTGGTAGGCGCTCTGGCCAGTCCCCAGACCGATGGTGTTGCACGAATTCGAGCGATCGCCACTGGGCACGCGGTCGGGCCGGCATGGGCCCGCGATGTTCTCGGCCAGGAATATCCGGGCACAGCACATCCCCAGGGTCGGGGTTCAGGATCCGAATATTCGATGGCGTTGCAGTCCGGCTTGTCAACCAGACGCCCACGGCGGGTCGCAGCTCGCGTTGCCGGGCATCCGTACTGGCCGAGGGAGGTGTTCCCGTTCATAGTCGTCTTCCTGCTCGCACTCATCGCGTCCATCGTTCTTGGCATCATCGGTGTCGTCGTCCACGGGATGTTGTTCCTGCTCGCCATCGGTGTTCTTCTCCTCGTCGCTGACGGGGCGCTCCTCGCCGTGCGCTCGGCCTGGCGACGCTCAGGCCAGTGCCTGCCCCGCTGACGGAGGGAAGCAGTCCGCCGACCGTGATCGCCGATCGCCTCGCCGAAGGACGGACGGCGCCGAGAAGAGACGACGCCGAGGGGACGGCCAGATCGCCGCACAGGACGCCACCGGCAGCCGTGCGACGACCAATTGTCGACCCTTCGAGGCAGCCCCCACGGGCGTTTGGCCCGAATTGTCCGCGTTTTGACGCGGCGGCCAAGGGCAAGCGCACTTCAGGGGATCCAATGGGTGGGGTTCGTGGGCTACAAGCGGAGGACCCAATGACGACAGGAACCCTCGCCGTGATCATCGGTGCCGTCGTGGTCCTGCTGATCGTGTGCGCGCTGGTGGCACGGCTGGTCGTACGCCGCCGCCACTTGCGGGAGCGATTCGGGCCGGAGTACGACCGGGCCGTGGAGGCCAGGGTCGGCCGCCTGGCGGCCGACCGCGAGCTGCACGAGCGGGAGGAACGCCACGACGCGCTGGATATCAAGCCGCTGCCGCCGGCCGCCCGGGAACGGTACACCCAGGACTGGAACCGGGCGCAGGAACAGTTCGTCGACCGGCCCGACGACGCGGTCCACGAGGCGGACCGGCTCGTCACCACGCTCATGACCGAGCGTGGGTACCCGACCGAGGGGTACGAGCAGCAACTCAAGGACCTCTCCGTCGAACACGGGAACGTGCTGACGCACTTCCGGTCCGCCCACGAGGTCAACGACCGCAGCAGCCGCCACCAGGCGAGCACGGAGGAACTGCGGGGCGCGATGGTGCACTACCGCACCCTTTTCGAGGAACTGCTCCACAACGGCGACCAGCCGCGGGGCAGCCGTGCCTGAGCCCCGCGCCAACGATTCGAACCTGGCGGACCGAATCCGCCGCCGACCGGAACCGCTGAGACGGAAGTGAAGAGATGCACAGCCAACAGACACCCGAACCGAGCGAGGGCGGCCTGTCCACGCAGGACCTGGCCGGCGCCCGACAGGACACCGGCGACCAGGTCCAGGACCCCTGGGCGGATTCGCCACCGGCGTTCCCCGGGGAAGCCACCACCACCGAGCGAGAGGGCGGCGAACAGGAGTCCACGGGCGAAGACCGGGAGAAAGGCGACGCCCAGGCCTCCGAGCCCGCCGAAGATCCGGAAGCGGCCGAGGAGAGCGAACCCCTGCTGGGGGCGGAACAGGAGGAGTTCCGCTCCCGGTGGCAGAAGATCCAGAGCGAGTTCGTTGACGACCCGCGCAACGCCGTACACGCGGCCGACGCACTGGTCGCCGAAGCGATGCAGGCACTCGCCACCACCTTCTCCGCACACAAGCAGGATCTCGAAGGCCAGTGGCACCGCGGCGACGAGGTGCCGACCGAGGAACTGCGCATCGCACTCCGGCGCTACCGCTCGTTCTTCAACCGCCTGCTCAGCACCTGAGCAGCGCAGCAAAAGACACATGCCCTGCGGGCGCCTGCGCTGGTGCCCACCGCGGACGAGGGGATCCAGGCCCTGGCACGGCAGGCGGGGCCTGGAGCGGTCCCGATCTCGGCGGGCAGGAGAAGTGCCGGCTGCTCGCGGAGCCAGGCCTGGTGAAGGGAGTCATAGTGATTCAGGTAGGCGACATCCGGGAGTGGCGTACCCATGACGTCATTGACCCGGACGGGCACAAGATCGGCACCCTGGAGGCCATCTACGTGGACACCAGCACGGACGAGCCCGCCATGGCCACCGTCCAGATCGGCTTGCCCACCCGCCACCGCCTGGTCTTCGTCCCCCTCGACGGGGCAACCGTAGGGCCGGGCTACGTCAAGGTCGTCTACGGCAAGCCGCTGGTGAGGGACTGCCCCGCGATCGGCACCGACGACGTCCTGCCCGCCGAGGACGAGGAGGCCCTCTTCCGCCACTACGGCCTGGCCTACCGGACCGGCGCATCCGGTGAACGCCAGCTCGCCCGCCGCTGAGCACTCCGGCACTGCCCTACATGATCTTCTGCCGGATACTCGGCTGGTTGTCCTGGAGAGGAGGCCGCCATGAACGCGACCGAGCGATGGTGGCCGTGTCCAAACTGTGCGGGGAAGCCAAGCACACGAAGGTCCACTGGGAGGATCCGCAGCTGACATGGATCCGCGACGAAGAGACCGGCGAGACACTCCAGCTTCACAACTCGATGCATTTCCAGTGCGACAACTGCGGGAAGAATGGCCGCTTGGTGTACGCAGAGCGGTGACCCTCCGAAACTGTTCTGATCACATGTCGCGTCCGCCAGACGGGCCGGGCCATCGCCGGTATCGCCTGTCGGCTCCTCGTGTCGTGTGAGGGCGTCGGCCGGTCCTGCGGCCGCATCGTCCAGGAGCCGTTGGACGGCCCGGGAGCGGGCCGTAGGTCGTAGTCGGCGTCCGCTGCGGGCCCAACCACCGCAGGACGGCGAGGAAGCCGGAGCCGGCGACGGTGACGCGGGAGGTGTCCAGCGCGAGGCCGGTGTAGCCATCGGCGGCCGCCGAGGCGAGGGGCGCCCACAGCGGGCGGCGCTGAAGTGGTGCGGGAGTGGACGGCTATGGGGCAGGGCGCGGTGTCCGCGCCCTGGTCGTGCGTGGAAGGACCGGCCGGCGTCGGGAGGGCGCCGGGCAGTATCGGGGCGGTGGTTGAGGTGGTCACGTCCCCGTCAACGCTGCCCGGGGCGGGGCGGGCAACGAGCCACTCGGCCGTTTCACCCCATCTGACCAGCACAGATCCCCACGGGGCGGGGAGACGTGTTGAAATCCGGGTGAGGACAACACGGTGGACCGGCGCGGCGGCGGAGCGTGACGTGCCTGTGGCCGCCGCCAGGGTCACGGCGCCACCTGTGCGCGCTCGTTGCCGGGCGGGGGCGCAGACTGGAAGTGCACCGGCAATCGACCCGGGCCCACCTGGGCCGCAGGGAGGTATGTGATGGCTCTGTTCCTCCTAGTCGTCATCGTGGCGATCGTGCTGGGCATCGTCGGCGTCGTCGTCCACGGCCTGCTGTACCTACTCGCCATCGGCATTCTCCTCTTCGTCGCCGATGTGGTCTTCCTCGCCGTACGCTCGGCGCGCAGTCGGCGCGCCCTGCGGTGACCCACCCGGAAGCCGGGCCTCTCCGGCCCCGGCGGGTGAGGTACCGGCCACTGACGGCCACAACCGGTCAGCAGGCCGACCACACCCCACAGCCGACGGAGTGGTGGCGCGTGACGACCACGGTGCCGCCCTGCATGACCTGCCTTGTCACGATGGAGGTGCAGCATCCGGCGACGCGTGGCCCGGAGACCGTCGGCTGGGAAGCCGCAGGAAGTGCCGGATCGGGCGCTGCCGGGCACAGACCGATCTGTTCCAGGGACGTTGAGCCGGCGCGCGCGGGTGCGACGGCGGCTGCGTCTGGTGGGCGTCATCGCGCCAGCATGCCCGCGCGATGGCCGGAGCGGGCGTACCACGCCACAAACGATGCCGCCATCGGCGAGTGTGCGGCCGAACGGGGGGTCGGCCTCCCCACCGCAAGGCACCGTCGCAGGACGGAGACGGTGCCGCACTGTCGGACAGCTGGGTACCGTCGGCGCCCGCCGGCCAGCGCCCCGCCACGGCATCCGGCATGCCACGGCATCCGGCATGCCATCAGAGGGCCCCAGCGGCGCGCCGGGGCCAGCGGATCAACGCGTCCCACGCTGGGTCGCGCTCACCCGGTACGGCGCGCCCGATCGAGCATCAGACGGCGGCCGGCGTGCGATAGATCGGCACGCCGCGCGCCTGCGCCGTGTCGACCCCGGGAGCCGCAAGGAGCTGACTCGGCATCGCCCGGGCGCGGTGCAGCACTGGATCCCCAGCCAGCGGGCCGCACCAGTACGTCGGCTGCCAGCCGCCTCGCCGCCGTGCTGGTGGACATCATCGACCAGCACGCGCGGTACCTGTGCCGGAGGATGTCAGGGGCGGTCGTCGTGGTGGCCGCAAATCCAGGCGAGTGCCCGGTAAGCACCCAGGGCGTAGCCAGCGTCGGCGCCATGCCGGCCGGTGTCGCGAACGCATACGGCGGCGGCCTGGCATTCGGCGAGCAGTTGCGCGCGACAGGGGCCGGCGGCACCAAGCGGGGCAGTGGCGGTAACCGGTGCCTCGGTCTGGGCGCCAGCTGCCCATCGATAGGCTTCGAGCACGCCGTGCTCGAAGCCGCTCCACGGCCGGGGACGGCCGCCAGCCACAACGATCGCCTCGAACACCTGCTCCAGCCCGCGGACCCCGATAGCGGGGATCATCGTCTCGTCGCTGGTCATGCCAAAACGCTACGCCCACGCCTCACTGACCGCCGCCGGGAGAAACCGGAGACGCGCCCGGCAGCCACCGCAGTCACCGGGGCACGCCACCGAAAGCCCTGCCAGGGCCACCGCAGCGATCGGCATGCTGCGCCCACGACGCACACTGGGGTAGCAGACACTGCTGCCTTCGGATGCATCCGCCGCCCGGTACGACCGCGATCGTCCCCGCCATCGCGAGGGGCAGTCCACGATGGCACATGCGCAGGAACGAGAACACCGTCATGACACCAGCCCCCCGGTATCTGCTCACATTCCCCGGCACCACCGGCACCCACGCACCACAGCGCCAGGTGATCGTCACCGCCACCCACACAAGGGGGCCCGGCGGACACGAGATCTACACCGACGAGACTAGCCGCCTACGCGTCGAGATCAACGAACACGGCTGCGCCCGGCTCCTGACCAGCGGGCCAGGTACCAACGGTCCGTTGCACGCCGCTGCTCTGGCCTGAGCCGCGTGCGCGGGGCCGCAGCCAATGCGGCACTAGCTGGGACGCCTGGCCCAGCCTCTGGCGGGCAGGGGCTTCCCAGCAGGTGGGAGCGGGCAGGAGCAGTGTCTGCACGCCTAGCCGCTGCCCTGATTCGCCCCTCAGGGCTCGTTTCCAGGGCGGGCTACGGCGTCGGTGGCTCCGGGCTGCCGTGCTCCTCCAGCACGTCGAGCACCTCCCGCAGGGCCAGCTCCACGTCCGAGGTGCCGGGGCCGGTGGCCCGCGCGTAGCGGAACACTCCGCGCCAGAACAGCGCCCGAACCGTCCACTCGGACAGCGACAGCACCAGCGCCTCGTCCGCCCCTCGTCTCACGTCCCACCCGAACATCCGGGCCGCGGCGTCCAGGTAGAAGGCGTCGTTGCTCAGGGGGAGTTCGCGCTCTGACATAGCCATGATGCTCGCCGCCCGGCGCCCGGAACGCCACCCGGTGAAGGGCTGTTCCGCTGACCGGGCACAGTCTGTGCGCTTCGCCCAGCCGGGTGCCTGTGCAAGCGTCGGGCCCGGGCACGCCGATGGGCCACGGGCCGCCCTGCGGCCGGCGTGCCGCCTCACGTGGCGACAGCCGAAGCGGTGAGCAGGCACAGGCGTCAGTGACCGGGCCTGTCCTGGTCCTGTGGGGTGCCGGGTGGTGGTGTGCGGGTGTCGCGGGGTACGGGATGGGGCCCGTCCTCGGGTGGGCGGCCGACTGCGACGGCTCGTCCGCGTTCCAGTTCGACGTTGAACTCCAGGCCCAGCAGGATCGCGACGTTGGAGACCCAGAGCCAGAGGAGGAAGAGGATCACGGCGCCGATGCTGCCGTAGGTGCTGTTGAGGCTGCTGAAGTTGGCGACGTAGAGGGCGAACGCGCCGGATGCGAGGACCCAGAGCACGACGGCGACCAGGCTTCCGGGGAGGATCCAGCGCAGCTTGGGTCGTTCGGTGCTGGGGGCGGCCCAGTAGAGCAGGGTGACCATCGCGATGACGATGATGACGAGGACGGGCCATTTGGCGATGCCCCATACCTGTACGGCGTTCTCGCTGACTCCGAGGATCTTCCCCGTCCTGGTGGCCAGTGCGCCGGTGAAGACGACACCGGTGGCGGTCAGGGCGAGGAGCACGATGATGACGACGGTCAGGGCGAGACGGGTGGGCAGGGTCTTCCAGAGCGGTCGGTCCTCGTCGGTGCCGTGGACGCGGTTGGCGGCGCGCATGAACGCGGCGGTGTAGCCGGAGGCGGACCACAGGGCCAGGACGATCCCGATGGTCAGCGCGATGCCCGCCCGGCTCTGGTCCGCCTGGAGTTGCTGCACCACGGTGGTGAGGATCTGGCGGACGGAGCCGGGGCCGAGGTCGCGGAGGCGGTCGAGCAGCGGCGTGGTGGCGGAGCTGCCGGCCAGTCCCAGGATCGACACCAGCGCGAGGAGAGCGGGGAAGATCGCCAGCAGGCCGTAGTAGGTGAGCGCGGCCGCCGCGTCGCTGAGGCTGTCGGCCTTGAACTGCTTGGTGGTGCGTTTCAGGACGCCCCACCAGGATCTCCTGGACAGGTCGGTCGGGCTCTCGGTGGGACCGGCGCCGCCGGTGGCGGGCCCGGCCCCGTCGCCCGTGCCGGTATGCCGGTGTTCGTTCTCGTGTCGTGACATGGGTGCCAACCCGGCGTGTGGGGTGTCTGTTCCGGGGGTCTCAGTCCTTGAGCACCTGGTAGATGCCGTAGATGACTCCGGGCACGTGGCCGCAGAGCTGGAGGAGGAAGGCCCAGAGCACCTTCATGCTCGGCCCGTCCTTGATCAGCACTGCCAGGAAGGGCAGGACCAGGCACAACAGCACCAGAAGGACCTTGCCCATGATCATCCCTCGTTCCGAAGGTGCGGTGGCCGAGGCACGGTGACCCGCCTCTTCATGGTCTCACCGTCGGCCGCCCGGCGGGCAGTCGGCCGAACTCGACCGGCGGGTACGCGTAGGCGGCCCCGGACTGCGGGCCGCCCGGCCGGACGCTCGACTCCTGCTCGGTCCGGCGTCATCTCCTCGAAGCGCTGTGGGACACCGCCCGCTTCCGTACGGGAGCGGGCGGCCTGCCCGGAGGGTCCGGTTCCCGGGGGCCCGATCGTGACTCGTTTGACTGCGTGACCAGCGGGAATCAGACCGCTTGGAGGGGCCTTGCAAGGCTGGAGGTCGCCATGATTGTTCTCGGAGTGATTCTGCTCGTCGTCGGGTTCGTCGCCAAGATCGCCATCCTGTGGACCATCGGAATCATCGTGGCCGTTATCGGACTGATCCTTTTGCTCCTGGGGTCGGTGGGCCACGCGGTCGGCGGACGGCGGCACTACTGGTAGGCGTCCGGCGCGTACGCGGTGGTCCGGTGACAGCGCGCCCGCGCAGGGGATCGTCGGCGCGACTGCCCTGTTCGGGCTGATCCTCCTCACGCCGCATCGCTCGGAAGAACAGCCCACCCCACGATGACCGCCGCCAGCAGGCGGTCGACGGCCACCACGCAAGGCTCCACCTGTTCGGGCACCGGGCCACCCACCGGCAAGCCCCCACCATCCCGCGCAGACTGCCGTCCGGCCCCGCCCGGCAGTTCGACTCACGAAAGGCGGCTCGCCATGAGCATCACCAAGAAGATCGCGCACAAGGCAGAAGCGGTCAAGGGCGGAGTCAAGAAGAAGGTCGGTCGCGTCACCGGCAGTCACCGACTCCAGGCCGAGGGCAGGGGCGACCAGGTCAAGGGCAACACCAAGCAGGCCGGGGCGAAGATCAAGGACGCTTTCAAACACTGACCACACGCCACCGGGAGACCATCCGCAAGCCCGTGACCTGCTGAGGTCCCCACCAGGAGGGTGGCGCCTGCGCTGGGGTGCGGCATGCCTCTAACCCCGCGCTGAGCGCCGCCGCCCGGAGGCCGCCGCCGACCACGTGACCCACGGACCCAGCAGCTCCGGACCAGTCCGATGACGGCCAGGACGCAATCACTTCGAGGGCAAACGGGTGGACCTCGCACACGGGGCGTTCGGCGGGCGCCGCTCCGGGCGGCATGCCGCCTACCGTGGACAACAGGCGTGTTCCCCGGAGTTCGGCCTGTGCGCTGGCCGTGCGTGGACGAGACGGCGAAGGAGTCCGCGATGGCCACTTCGAAGCAGCCCGGGGCCTCTCCAGGGCCGCCGGCGGCTCAGGGCCCCTGCGACTACGACGGAACGTCACCCTTCCCCCGGGATGAGCAGGCAGTCGGGCCGGGGGCGCCGAGGTGGTGGCAGTTGGCGCCGGTCGCGGTGATCGTGGCGTTCCCGTTCCTGGCGCTGGCCCTCGCGGGATGGGTGCTGTGGGGACGCCTGATCGGACCGGCGGACGTGACGCTCGCCTTGATCCTGTACGTCGTCACCGGACTGGGCGTGACGGTGGGCTTCCACCGTGGCCTGGCCCATCGTGGTTTCACCCCCCGTCCCGGCGTGGGTGTGGCGCTGGCGGTGGCGGGGTCGATGAGCTTCCAAGGGGATGTGATCGCGTGGGTGGCCACCCACCGCCGCCACCACGCGTTCACCGACCGCCCCGGGGACCCGCACTCGCCGTTTCGCTACGGCACCGGCCTGCGCGGCCAACTGCGCGGCCTGGCCCACGCCCACGTGGGCTGGCTGTTCGCCGGCACGGTCACCGCAGCCGAGCGCTACGCCCCCGACTTGCTCGTGGACCGGCGCATGCGCGCCGTCTCGCGCGCTTTCCCCGCGCTCTGCGCCGTCTCGCTCGCGCTGCCCTTCGGCACGGGCTGGCTGATCGGCGCGACCCTGCACGACGCGCTGACCGCCCTGCTGTGGGGCGGGCTGGTGCGCGTCGCTCTCCTCCAGCACGTGACGTGGAGCGTCAACTCCCTGTGCCACATGATCGGGAACCGGCCGTTCCGAACCCGCCGCTACGACCGCGCGACCAACCTGTGGCCCCTCGCCCTGCTGTCCTTCGGAGAGAGCTGGCACAACACGCACCACGCGAACCCCACCTGCGCGCGCCACGGTGTCGACCGCCGTCAGCTCGACCCCTCCGCCGCCGCCATCCGCCTGCTGGAACGCGCCGGCTGGATCACCGACGTGCACTGGCCCGTCGCCTCCCGCCTGCACACCCGGCGACACTGAGCCGTACAGGCCCCCGGCCCCCTTTGCGGACACGCGCCGCGGGATGGTCACCACGGGGGCCGGTTCGCCAGGTCACAGGCCACCGCACCACCCCGGCCACCTACGACGGATCCGCAGGACGCGCGGAGAACTCGCACAGATCCCCCGGACGGCCACATCGAGCTCGTGTAGCTGAGCAGGACCGGCGCGCAGGCATCCCGAACAACGACGCCCACGGCTGATGCGCCCTCTGACGCCTACACCCCCAAGCCCGGGCCCGGCCGTAGGTCGCTGAAGAAGATCGAGACGTGCCCGGGAAACAACGTGGAGAGCACGGGTGATCGGGGTGAGGATCGGGGGCGTGCATAGCTGCGACCTGGACGCACAGGCCCTCAGCGCTTACACACCGGTCTGCCGGAGCGGTCACTCCGGCAGACAGACGGGTGAGGACGGGATCAGCGTGCCGTGGCCGGGAAGCGTTCCCAGACCCGGTGTGTGCCGAGTTGCTCCGCCAGTGCCGCAACGGCGTCGGCGCCGTCGGTTTCGCTGAACACACCGGGTGCCTGCGGGTCGACTCCTGCCGCCGCCCACAGGGCGCGGGCGTCCACCAGGCCGGCGATCGGCTTGGCGTGCCGGTAGGCCTCGTTGACCAGCAGGGCGACGCGGGAGTCCAGCGTGGGCCGATTGGCTGCGACGGCACCGGACTTGGCGTCCCGGACCCCGCGGTCGTCGGCGCCCGGCGCGGGTGCGGCAGCCACCAGGAGGGCGTCGAACTCGACGGACCGGGCGGCGGCGAAGGTCCGCTGCACGGCGAGGTCGTCGGACAGCGGCGCTCCGGTGGGCGCGATGACCAGCGGCAGCAGTCCCGCGCTCAGGGCGGCTTCACGGATCCCGCGCACCGCGCCGACGTCGCTGCCGGGGTCGGCGACGATGCCGAGGACGCGGCCGGTGGCCGGCCACCGCTGCCCGAGCTGGGACAGGGCGGGGCTGGGGGCGATGTCGGCGCGGCCCGTGGTGGCGGCCTGGGGGGCGGGCAGGCCCAGCCCGGCGGCGACCTCCTGGCAGAGCGTGTCGTCGATCTGCGCCAGGACGGTCAGGACCCGTTCCTTGATCGCCTGTTCGTAGACCTTGGAGAGTTCGAAGGTGTAGGCGGCGATGACGTGTTCGCGCTCCACCGGGCTCAGGCTGAGCCAGAACAGGCGGGGCTGGCTGAAGTGGTCGGCGAACGAGGCGGGCGCCGCCCGGACCTTGGCCGAGGCCGCGACGGGGGTGGGGAACTCGACGAAGGCGTGGTCGTCCGGGCCGGCGAAGAACGGGCAGCCGCCGTCCAGCGAGTTCGGCTTGTACGGGGCGACGCCGCTGTGGACGGCGTCCTGGTGGAAGCCGTCGCGCAGCATGTCGTTGACGGGGGCGTGGGTGCGGTTGATCGGGATCTGGGCGAAGTTCGGGCCTCCCAGGCGCGTGATCTGGGTGTCGAGGTAGGAGAAGAGCCGCCCGGCCAGCAGCGGGTCGTCGGTGATGTCGATGCCCGGGACGAGGTGGCCGGGGTGGAAGGCGACCTGTTCGGTCTCCGCGAAGTAGTTGACCGGGTTGGCGTTCAGCGTCAGCAGCCCGATCGGCTGCACCGGGGCGAGTTCCTCCGGGACGATCTTGGTGGGGTCGAGCAGGTCGATCCCCTGGAACATCTGCTCGGGGGTGTCGGGGAAGGCCTGGATGCCGAGTTCCCACTGCGGGAAGTTCCCGGCCTCGATGGCGTCGGCCAGGTCGCGCCGGTGGAAGTCCGGGTCCATGCCGCCGATCAGCTGCGCCTCCTCCCACACCAGGGAGTGCACGCCCGCCTTCGGCTTCCAGTGGAACTTCACCAGTGTCGCGGCGCCCTCGGCGTTGACCAGGCGGAAGGTGTGGATTCCGAAGCCCTCCATCATCCGGAAGGAGCGCGGGATGGCCCGGTCGGACATGTTCCAGATGGTGTGGTGCGTGGCCTCGGTGTGCAGCGAGACGAAGTCCCAGAAGGTGTCGTGGGCGGACTGCGCTTGCGGGATCTCGCGGTCCGGGTGGGGCTTGCCGGCGTGGATCACGTCGGGGAACTTGATGGCGTCCTGGATGAAGAACACCGGGATGTTGTTGCCGACCAGGTCGAAGACGCCCTCTGTGGTGTAGAACTTCGTCGCGAAGCCCCGGGTGTCGCGGACGGTGTCGGCCGAGCCGCGCGAGCCCAGCACGGTGGAGAAACGGACGAACAGCGGCGTCTCCACACCCTCCTTCAGGAACGCGGCCTTCGAGACGGCGGAGGCGGTGCCGTAGCCGCGGAACACGCCGTGAGCCGCAGCGCCGCGGGCATGCACGACCCGCTCCGGGATCCGCTCGTGGTCGAAGTGGGTGATCTTCTCGCGCAGGTGGTGGTCCTGGAGCAGGACCGGTCCGCGCGGACCGGCCTTCAGCGAGTGATCCGAGTCCGGGAGCCGCGCGCCCTGTGCGGTGGTCAGGTATCCGCCGCTCTGCGACCGCACGTCCGCGGGCGCGCCGGTGTCACGGCCGGTGGGCGACAGCGGCAGGGGCGCCTGCTGGTCCGGCTTCGGGGGCAGCGGAGCCCTCGGCTCGGTGGGCTCCGCCACCTGCGGCGGTCTGCTGCCGGGCGCACCGGGCACTCTGCCCGACGGCTGTCTGTCGTCGTGCACGGTCTCTGCGACGGCGTCGACGATCTTCTTCACGGGGCCCGTCCTGTCGTCCATCTGTCCTCCAGCGTTGGCGTCGAGCCCGCAGGGCCCGATCGGCCGGACCGGCGCCCACAGGCGTACTGGTGCTGTACGAACGACTATCCCGACGGGCGGCGCCCTGCCCGGCACGACACACCCGGCCCCGGCGAAGTACGGTCCGGCTTCGGCACCTTCGCCACCCACCATCTCCCGCTCAGCGACGCGCCGACAGCGTACGAGATGTTCCAGAAGAAGCAGCACGGTGCTGTGAAGGTGCCACGTCCGCGCCGGAGCCGCCAGCCACCGCCTCGAATCCCCCGGCAACATCCTGCAGCACGGGCGAGGCCCGCACCCGGCGGGTCCTGGCCAGCTGCCACTCCCACGGACCTGGGGGGGTCGTGGCCGGCGGGGGACGAAAAAAGGGGGGGGAGAAGAGGGGGGAGGGAGCGGGGTGGCAGGCGGAGGACCAGCAA